>NZ_APNL01000001.1:0-329987 GCF_040361435.1 Salinisphaera sp. C84B14
AAAAAAAACGCGCCGTATAGCTGGCCATGGCGAAAAAGACGGTGACGTTGAACAGGTAGAGCATGAGCAGGGCATGGCCGGCGATCGGCGACAGCGCGCCGTAGTAGCTGGAGGCCAGATACATGCCGACGTAGATGCTGAACAACGCCGCCAGCGGCACGACGATACGAGAGATATAGCCGCTGACCATGATCGCCGGGATGAACATCACCAGGTAATAGTGAAAACCGGCGTTCCAGCCCACCGCGAGCGTGCCGATCACGGCATGGCCCGTGACCTCCAGCCAGATCAGCCACAGGGCAGGGGTGTTGTATCGATAGGCCAGCAGTCGGTTGGCCGTGATGTACAGCCCGATGCTGAGCAGATTGATCCAGGCCATGTAGGCCGGGCCGGACCATAGGAAAAACACGAGGAAAATGGCATCCACGCTCGCAGCGAGAATTGTCACGCGCCGGGTCATTAACCAGAACGCACGGTGCGCGGTTGTGCGGCGCGCGTTCATTACCAGGTCCATGTGATTGCCTCGTCGAATGCCATTCACGCGGAGCGGGCCCCGACTGCGCGCGCTGGCAGAACTGATAGTGTTCATATCGGCCGCAGGCAGCCGTGTTTTATCGATCCGGCCCAGAAATAGATGATTTTTAATTCATAACGCGTGTGCGAAATCACGCGCGCTCAGGCCAGCGGCCTTGAAAACATTGCAAGGAAAGACGGACCGGCGCCAGCGTTTATCTATCGATAGCGTTGAAAACGACTGAGCCGGTGGGCTGTGCTGGTGCCGGATCAAGTACCGATGAGTGTCCGTACCCATCGGGCCTGCCTAGCTCACCATGCCGTGCGCACTGAGTACCGAGTATCTTCTGCTGCGCGGGAAGTTTCGGCTTGGCCGCGAAGTTCGAGTGCGCATGGCCCTGAAAGGATGTACGGGTACGACATGCGACGCCCGGTAATCGGTTCGGCTGCGCGCGGGTTCGATTCGCGCCGGCAATCGGTTCATAATCCGCGCCCTATCCATCCGGGCGAGGCGCTCTGCTCATGCTTTTGACGGCTTTAGGCCTTGCCTCGCTCGAAGGCTATATCTATCTGCTTGCGGTCATGGCGGCGTCCAATCTCATGCCGCCGCTGCCGGCCGAAGCCACCATCCCGTTTGCTGCGGCGCTTTTCGATCAACACGCGCTGCGGGTGCCGATGGCCATCGCCGCCGCCGCTGCGGGCCTGGTCCTCGGCACGCTGCCGCTGTATTTTCTCGGCCGCGTGGTCGGCGAGGTCCGTCTCAAGCGATTCCTGACCGGGCCGGGTCGCTGGCTGCTGATCAAGCCGGCGGATATCGACCGCTCGGGCGGTCTGTTTCGTCGCTATGGCGATGCGATGATCGTCGTCGGCCGGTTGATTCCGGGCATGCGTTCGATGGTCTCGGTGCCGGCCGGTTTGCACCGAATGCCGTTTGGTCGATTCTTGGTGTCCACGGTGCTGGGTTCCACGCTGTGGGCGAGTGCGTTGATTGGCGTTGGGCACGGGCTGGCGCATGCCCTGCACGGCGTGACATCGCTGCGCGTGGGCCTGGTGCTGGTGGGGGCGATGATTGCGCTCTACCTCATCCGGCTACGGGCGTTGCTCAAGGTCGACCGCGGGCTGCGCTAGCGCGGCCCGCCGTGGCCGCTGATACCGCGTGTGTTCTGATCGCAAAAAAGCCGGCAGCGCAGTACGCGTCGCCGGCTTTATCGGTAGGTGCAGTCGTCTACTGGATGGTCGCGATCACGCTGTCCGCGCTATAGCTGAGTTCGACGGCGGTATTGCCGCTGTCGACCCGGGCGAAGCGCCCGGCGAGGTTCTCACCGCTTGGCAACGTCAGCCGGGTGCCGGCCGCTGGCGTGTTGGTGCTGTCTAAATCCAGCGTGAGCGTGCCGCCCTCGATATAGACGGCATCCGTGGCGATCAGCCGACGGGCCTTGGCATTCATGGCAAAGGTCAGGCCGTCGCGGTTCACGGTCAGACGCCCCGCGATCGCCACGGGGTCGGCGCTGTTGATGGCGACAGTGCCGCCGGTGTGGCTGTGGTCGCCGGCCGGTTCGAGCACGCCAGCGCAGCCACGACAGGGTGTGCAGCGATTTCTTGAAGCACGCTGCGATTGACGGTTCGTATTACGGGTTGAACAGGGTTTGCTGCATGGCGAGCTGCGTGAGCGGGCGGGTGTGGCGGTCCGCGGCGCGTAGCGTTTCGCCGGCTGGGGCCGGCCGCGCGAACAGAAATCCCTGCAGTTCGTGGCAGCCGATGTCTGCAAGATAGTCCGCCTGTTCGCGGGACTCGATGCCTTCGGCGGTGATCTTCATGCCGAGCCCGGTGGCGATATCGACGATGGCATGGACGATGACCTGGTCATCCTGGCGTTGGCCGATGTCTTGTACAAAGGCACGGTCGATCTTGATGCGGTCGAACGGGAACAGTCGAAGATAGCTCAACGATGAATAGCCGGTGCCGAAGTCATCGAGGGCAACGCGCACACCGAGCGCGCGCAGCCGGCACAGCATGTCGAGCGCGACTTGTGGCTCCTTGATGAATACCGTCTCGGTGACCTCGATCTCGAGCCGGCTGGGCGCGAGCCCGGTTTGTTCGAGTACGGTAACGATACGGGTATGCAGGTCGGTATCGCTGAATTGCCTGGGCGATACGTTGATCGATATGCGGCGCTCGTTCTGCCAGCTGGCGGCTTCCCGGCACGCCTGTTCGATGACCCAGTTGCCGAGTGCGAGGATCAGCCCGCTTTCTTCGGCCAGCGGAATGAACTCGGCCGGCGAGATCATGCCACGCTCGCTGTGAGGCCAACGGATGAGCGCTTCAGCGCCGGTGATCGCGCCGTTTTGTGCATCGAATACCGGCTGGTAGTGCAAAACGAGCTCGTCGCGGGTGAGCGCTGTGCGTAGCTCCTGTATGACCTGCTGTCGAAGCTGGAGTTCGCTGTCGAGGGCCGGCGAGAAGAACCGGAATGTGCCCCGGCCGTCGTTCTTGGCTCGATATAGGGCCGCGTCCGCGCTCTTGAGAATCTCGGCGCTGGTGGCCCCGTCCGCCGGAGCCAGGGCCACGCCGATACTGGCACCGACGACCACCGTCTGCTCATCGACGAGCATGGGGCGACAGGCTGCATCGATGAGCTGGCGACACAGCGTTTCAATCTGCTCGATTTCCAGCGACCAGATCTGGATGATGAACTCGTCGTCGCCCAGGCGTGCGACCACATCTTTCGATCCGACGTTCTCCTGCAGACGGCGCGCGATTTCGACGAGCGTCGCATCGCCGACGGTATGGCCGAAGTTGTCGTTGATGGCCTTGAAGCCGTCCAGATCAATACTTAGCAGGGAGAACGCACGCCCGCGTGCCAGCGAGCGGCGCAACAGGGTGCTGAAGTTTGCCCTGTTGGGCAGATCGGTGAGGGCATCGTGCTGGGCCAGGTGTGCTGCCCGCGCCTGGGCAAGCCGTGTATCCGTGATATCCGCCATCACGCCGCGATAGCCGGCGAAGCGGTTCTTTGCATCGTAGATCGGCCGGCCCGATATCGAAAACCACACCGCGCGCGCGCCCACCGACAGCGGGATGACCACGTCCCTGAACGAGCGGCGCCGTATGAGATTGGCTTCCAGGTCGGCCAGCGCTTCACTGTTGAAGTCGATGCCCGGGTGCTTCAACAGGTCGGTAATCGTTTTGCCGGCGAGGGTTTGCTCGGCCATCGCCTGCAGGAAGCGCGACGACGGCTGGTCCACGCGCAGCGCGGCATCGGTCTGCCAGAGCCAGTCACTCGACTGATTTTCGTGTTCCTTGAGCAATAACTCGATCGTTTCTGTTTTTTTCGCCAGTTCCAGCTCCTGGACCACCGACTCGCGAAACAGCGCCGACTGCTGGCGGGTGATGGTCAGCGCCGCTATAACGCCGGTGCCAAACAGCACGATGAGGGCGGCCCGTTCCCAGTCCACGCCAGCGATGCAGAGCACCGTGGCCGTGACCAACCAATGCGTGATCGTGAAAGAAAACGCCGCGGGAAACAGTGCGGTGAGCGTGAATGACGCCGACCAGTACGTGCCCAGATAGAGCGAAAGTATGTAGGCCAGCGCCAGCCCGTCGGCGTGCACGATGACCCAGGCAGGAAAGCTGGCGAGCAGCGTCGCGTTGATTATTGTCGCGATGATGACCGGCCGGATGCTCCGGGCCGGCAGGGGAACCGGTCCCCGTGCCGTCGCACGGCGCAGCATCCACATCCGGGTAGGGAATACCACGAGAACGGCAAGCACCCAAGCTATCGCGATCATCCCCCACTGTTCGTAAAACAGCAGGCCCGTGACGATAGCGGGCACGAGAAAGCTAACCAGTCCGCGCAGGGTACTCAGCTTCACGGCATGGATCTGGCGACCGCGTATGATGTCGGTGTGTTCTGCCGTAAGTGTCTTCGGGTAGGGCTTGGGCATCAGAGCACGTGGGGTTCATGGACTTGCCGCTTACGATAGAGCGGGGCTGTGCTCAAACGATGCGGTTGCAAGGTGGGTATCCGTGGAAATGCTAAGAGTCGCCACCAGCTAATGCGCTCAACGCGCTTGGGTTGAAGCCGGAGGTACCCATAGCCTTAGGTGCGCCGGATTCACGCTACTGAATAACCGTCTACTTATCGATCGGCAAAATGCGTCGATTCTTGAATCCATCGGCCCATTGGCCTATCGACCTTTCGATTCCATCCGCTCGCACCGCTTGGCGGGTCAGCCCCATGCCCAGCAATACCTTCCGCGCGCCGCATCGCTTGCAGTACGTGACGTATCGCCTTTTACGATGCATGGGTCGGGGCCGCTCGCGGTATACGCGTCGGGGCGCGCAAACCACACTGCCGGGGTGGCGAGCTGGATGAGCGTGCCCTGCCTGCAGCGCTAGCGCAGTACACCAACCCTCGAACTCAACGTTATAGTCTTGATGTCAATCTGAATCGACTCCCCCGCGGCTAGAAATCGCCTGACACACGGAGCCCATCTTGCCGCCAACCGCAATTACGCCCGATGCTTCCTACGATTATGCGTATTCGATATGCACTCTGGTCACGGATTTGGAACAATACGACGCTTGTCGATGTTCCTTCGAGCAGGCCGGGTTCACGACCGCCGATTGTGAATTTTTATATGTCGATAATACGGCCGGCAATAGTTACGACGGTTTCGATGGCATAAACGCGTTTCTCGATTCGGCGCGGGGCCGTTTCATTATTTTTGTACACCAGGACGTGCGCGCGGATTTCGATAACAGACAGGTTCTGGACGCTTGTCTGGCCGAGTTGAACTCACAAGATCCGCTATGGGCGATCTGCGGCAACGCAGGGCGAAGCCTGGATCGTTTGAATCTCGCCGTTCGCATCACCGATCCACACGGCGCGAACCGGCGGGTCGGACGTTTTCCGGCAAGAACCTATGGCTTGGACGAGAACTTCTTCGTGGTTCGGCGCAGCGCTAATCTTGCCGTCAACAAGGTGTTGAAGGGGTTTCATTTCTATGCCACGGAGTTGTGTTTCGTGGCCGATATGCTCGGTCAGACGGCTTATGTAATCGACTTCCACGTACGCCACCTCAGCCCTGGAAATCAGGACGAGAGCTACTACGCCATGCGCGATGCGTGGCGGGCGTTCAGGAATGGAAAGCAGCGGGCCTATCCCGCGATGTCGACGTCGGACATTTCCGTATTCAGCGCCGGGACTCTGCGGGCACGGCTGTTGACCCAAATTTTGCAGAGAGGCTTCAGGTTTCGGCATCGCCGCCTTGCCCGTGCCTTAGTCAGGCTCTTGTCCCGCCGCCGTGCCTGGACCGATCGATAGTTTACATTCAAGGGGGCATGCGTTGGGCACGATAAATGACAAAGCTATTGTTACGGCGATAAGGCCAGGGCGACCATCCGAAGCTAAGGGGTTGATGACGTTATGGGATTGAGGAAAAAAGTGAAGCGATGGCTTGGGACAGGCAACAAGCCGACGCCGGAGCAGCGATTTCCTGGATGTGCGAGCGATAAAAAAATTGACTGGCGATGGCGTGATACACCCTTCAACCGATTGGCAGCTGTGAATCAATGCGTGCGTATGATCGCGCGCCCCGAGGTTCGCTATCTCGAAATCGGCTGCGATGACGATGTGCTGTTCTTTTCTGTATGTGCCGAATACAAAACCGGCGTGGACCCGGCGCGGGGCGGCACTCACCGCATGACCAGCGACGAGTTCTTTGCGCAGAACGAGGACAGCTTCGACGTCGTTTTCATCGACGGGCTACATGAATACGCTCAGGTGCGTGCAGACGCAATTAACGCCCTTGCCGTGCTGAGCGAAGGGGGCTATATCGCTTTTCACGATCTGCTGCCCTCTGACTGGAAGCAGCAGCACGTGCCGCGGCTGCAAGCCAGTTGGACAGGTGATTGCTGGAAGGCAGCGGTTGAACTCGCCCACGCTGAAGGCGTGGATTTCCGGATTATTCGTATCGATCAGGGCGTGGGCGTGATGCGAAGAACCGGAGGACCTGTTCACGTGCCCGACATGAGCGCCGAGTTAGCGCATGCGACGTTCGACGATTTTGCCGCGCTTGTCGACAATCTGCCCATTATCGAGTGGGCGGATTTTCGTCGCTGGTCGAGTCGGCAGACGGTCGGGTGAGGCATGTCCGGTTCGGTTTATGAGACCAGTGGTGACGGGCGATTTCGCTAGGGAGGACAAGGGTGCATTTCGTCGAATGGAATAAGTGTTTTGAGTACCGCCGGGCGGTTACACGGCTTTTCCGGATGCGTGCGAATCCGTCCTGCAGAGCGCTTGCCTCGTGAAGGGTATTTTGCTGGCGGGCGGTTCCGGTACACGCTTGTATCCGGTGACTGAGGCGGTCTCCAAGCAGTTGATGCCGGTATACGACAAGCCCATGATCTATTACCCGCTCAGCGTGCTCATGCTGGCCGGCATTCGCGAGATTCTGGTGATTTCGACGCCGCACGACCTGCCGTTGTTCAAGCGCTTGCTTCGCGATGGCACTCAGTTTGGCGTGTCGTTCAGTTTTGCCGAGCAGGCACAGCCCAATGGCCTGGCCGAGGCATTCATCATTGGCCGCGATTTCGTTGGCACCGACAATGTATGCCTCGTGCTGGGGGACAACGTTTTCTATGGCGAGGGACTGCGTCAGCTCTGCCAGGCCGCTGTAGCCCGGTCCGCTGGCGCAACGATTTTTTCCTATTGGGTGTCGGATCCGCATCGCTACGGGATCGTGGATTTCGACCCGGAAAGCGGCCGCGCCTTGTCGATTGTGGAAAAGCCGGAGGTGCCGGCCTCGAACTGGGCTGTCACCGGTTTGTATTTCTACGGCAACGATGTGCTCGAATACGCACGCGAGCTCAAGCCGTCGGCCCGCGGGGAGCTGGAGATCACCGATATCAATAGTCGCTACCTCGAACGCGGCGACCTGACCGTGCAGTGCCTCGGTCGCGGCCATGCCTGGCTGGATACCGGTACCCACGATAGTCTGCATGAGGCGTCGTCGTTCGTGCGTACGCTCGAACATCGCCAGGGGATCAAGGTGGCATGCCCGGAGGAAATCGCGTTCGAACAGGGTTGGCTCGACGAGGCAGGTGTGCTCGCGCGGGCCGAGGCGCTGGGCAAGTCCGAGTACGGGCGCTATCTGAGAGCACGGGTGAAGGCACTGCAACGGTAATGGATATAAGACCGCTGGCACTGGATGGAGTTTACGAGATTTGTCCGCCTCGGTTTGGTGATGCGCGGGGCTACTTTTGCGAGACCTTCAAGCGCGATGCGCTCACCGCGCACGGTATCGAATTCGAACCGGTACAGGACAACGAGTCGCTTTCGACTCGTGTGGGCACGCTTCGGGGGCTGCATTTCCAGGCCCCGCCGCAAGCTCAGAGCAAGCTGGTGAGGTCGGTGGTCGGCCGTATTTACGATGTGGTCGTCGACATTCGAGCGCAGTCGCCGACGTATGGCGATTGGCTAGGCCTGGAGCTTAGCGCCGAACAGGGCAACCAGCTGTTCGTGCCGGCCGGCTTTGCCCATGGGTTCATGACCCTCGAGCAACGTTGCCTGATTGCCTACAAGGTCGATGCCGGCTACGCACCGGACACCGAAGGCGCTTTGCGTTGGGATGACCCCGATCTGGCCATTGCATGGCCCGATGTGGGCACGCCGCCGCAATTATCCGACAAGGATCGCCGCGCCGGGTCATTCGCTGACTTTCGCACCCCCTTCGATCGAGGCCGATAGATGCGCATCATGGTGACTGGCGGCGCCGGCTTTATTGGCTCGGCCGTCGTTCGACAACTGGTGGCCCAGGGCGAGGACTTCGTGCTCTGTCTGGACAAGCTGACCTATGCGGGGCACCGCGCATCGCTACGCGATTGCGAAGGCGCGGCGAACTACACATTCGAACAAGGCGATATCGAGGATGAGAGGCAGCTGGATGAGCTGCTCGAACGCTACGATATCGATGCGATCATGCATCTGGCGGCAGAAAGCCATGTGGATCGCTCGATCGATGGGCCGGAAGCCTTTGTTCAGACCAACGTGGTCGGCACGTATCGGCTGCTGTCGGCGGCGCGTCGCCGCTGGCTGAAGCTGGACGATGTGCGCCGTGCGAACTTTCGCTTTCATCACGTTTCCACCGACGAGGTGTTTGGCGACCTCGACTTCGATGACGGCATGTTCACCGAGGACACCCCGTACGCGCCGTCTTCGCCTTACTCGGCCTCCAAGGCCGCATCGGATCATTTCGTACGTGCCTGGCACGAAACCTATGGTCTGCCCGTCGTGCTATCCAACTGCTCGAACAACTACGGCCCCTACCACTACCCCGAAAAACTCATTCCCTTGACCATCCTGAACGCTCTCGATGGGCGGGAACTGCCGGTGTATGGGCAGGGGGCGAACGTGCGCGACTGGCTCTTCGTGGAAGACCATGCCCGTGCACTCGAAGCGGTGCTGAAAAAGGGCACGCCGGGCCGCAGCTACAACATCGGCGGGCGCGAAGAGCGCAGTAATATCGAGGTGGTGCGTGCAATCTGCGTACTGCTGGATGACCGTCGGCCCAGAGGCGATGGCGTTGGCTACTTCGAACAGGTGCGCTTCGTCGGCGATCGGCCCGGCCACGACCGGCGTTATGCGATCGACCCGGCCCGTATCGAGCGCGAGCTGGGTTGGCGTGCTGAACACAGCTTCGAAAGCGGGCTGGCCGCGACGATCGACTGGTTCATCGACAACCGTTGGTGGTGGGGCCCCATTCGCGACCGCGACAACGGCAGCCGACGGGGAAGCCTGTGACGCGCTTGCTGTTGATTGGCCGAAACGGCCAGGTCGCGACGGCGCTACGCGAACAGGCGCCCCAGCATCCGGACTTTGAGCTGGACGTGCTGGCGCGGCCTGAAATCGACCTGGCCGAGGCTGAGGGGCTCGCGCGTCAGGTCGCCGAACGCCGACCGGCAATCGTCGTTAATGCAGCCGCCTATACCGCGGTCGACCGGGCGGAATCCGAGCCCGATCTGGCCGGGCGGATCAACGCGCAGGCCGTAGGCGAACTGGCGGCGGGCGCGCAGGCGGCCGGCGCTGCATTCATCCATCTATCCACCGATTATGTTTTCGACGGTACGGGCACGCATGCTTGGACGCCGGACGATGCAACGGCGCCTCTCGGCGTTTACGGACGCACGAAGCGGGCCGGCGAACAGGCGGCGATAGCGCGCTGCGATCGCACGCTGATCATTCGCACGGCCTGGGTTTTTTCACCGTTCGGCAGGAATTTCGTGAAGACGATGCTGGGCCTGGGCGCGCAGCGCGACACGCTGCATGTAGTCGCCGATCAGTATGGCAACCCAACCAGCGCTATCGATATAGCGCGCGGCGTATGGGCAGCCGCCACGGCGCTCGCACAGGGCCGCGATGAGGGCTACGGCATATTTCACCTGGTGGGCGAAAATGCGACAAACTGGGCCGACTTCGCGCGCGAGATCTTTCGTCAGGCCGGGCTCGGGGGCCGCACCGGCGTCGAGGTCATTTCAATCCCCAGCGCCGACTACCCCACGCCTGCCGAGCGGCCGGCCAACTCCCGCCTTGATGCCAGCGACTTTCATCGCGTCTTCGGCTTTCGCTGCGCGCGTTGGCAAGACGCGTTGGCCGAGGTGCTGAGACGTCTCGACGAGCCGCCGTACGGGGCATGAGTGGCCGTAGAGAGCTGGGATCACGCGAGTCAGGCGGGGGGGACGTTCTGACGTAGGAAGTCGGCAAACGAATAGTCCGATGTAAGCAGCGCTGCCATGTTGGTGTAGACCTCGGCGAGTTCGTCGTCATCAGGCGTAGCGTTCAGGTCGAAGTAGTGGCGACCTGCCAGCAGTTCTTTCGACAGCGGTTCGGAAAATACCGGCTTGCCGGCATGTAGTGCCAGCAGCAGACGTGGATATTCGGTATAAACCCCGGCTTCGTTGTGCACGTTGACGATACCGCGGTGTTTCGTGATGGCAGCAGTGAGCGCTGCGCCGTAGAGTCCCCCGGAAACGATATCGACGGTGTCGGCCGGCAGGCTTTCGAGCATGGCCCGGCGCCGGTCGCTCAACTCGCCGATGAAAACGCCACGAGGGCTGGTTGCCGGGACGTATTCTGGAGCGCGCGAAGGGAAGATATAAGGCCCGAAACGCAAGCGTCGCTTGAGCAGGCCCGGGCACCAGCGATACGCCGGCCGGTTGCTCACAGACAGGTCGAGCAACAGATCGGCGTGGAAAAGGTGTTTGAGAAGCGTTTTATGAATACGCGGTCGGCGCAGCCCCCAAAGCGCGACACCGTTCTCATCCAGCAACTGTTCGGTCTGAATGGCGATGGTGAAATGGTTCTTATAGACTGCCCTTCGATAATTATTGTGTATACCGCAGATAATGGCGACGGGCTGCGGAAGTTCGAAATTTTCGGGCAGACCCGAAAGCAGCGTGTCAGCGAAGTCGTTGAGTACGACGTGGCGCGAGAAGATCGTTACAGGGCCACGGCTCGAACAAACCAGTTCTTTTTTCACACGAGATCGCTTTTGTCGAAGACATTTTCTGCCGAAACCGGCGGCAAACGGTCGTATCGTACCCGACTGCGGGACAGAACCGATTTCGACTATAACAAGGTCTTGAATATGCGATAAGCGACACTTCGCGTGCACATGCGGTGCCGCCCGCAATCGCTTCAAATCGTAGGCGTGGCTTGCAATGCGGTTGTCGTAGCGTCGCGAGCGCGTTTACAAGATCGGTTGAAATTTCATATCTTTGTTTTTGCAGGGAGTGTTCCACGCCCGTGTTTTCACTTAATCCGATCTGCCGGTGCGCTGTGTTTTCCGGCGTGCTGTGCGCGATGCTTTCCCTGTCAGCCTGCATTCGTGACAACGATACGCCGTCAAAAAATGCGCTTGCGGAACAGGCGAGGGCGACGGCCCGTTATATGGCCCGTGCAGCCTCGCCGGGCGAGAATCCGTATCGGGGTTATCACAGCCGCAACTACAGCGAGATACGGCATTGGCTTTGCCACCCGGCGCAACCGCTGGCCAATAACGTGTGTCGCAGCGATACGCGGGCGACCGCGGTCGAAGCCAACGGCACGCTCAAGCCGCTGGATACCGATTTTGAACGCACGTCGGCGGTGGCCTGTTTCTATGTGTACCCGACCGCCAGCATGGAAATGGGTGCGAACGCCGACTTCACCCCCGACGACGAAACCGTGGCGATTACGAAAATCCAGGCCGCCTTGTATCAGCGCGCCTGCGATGTGTACGCGCCGGTCTATCGGCAGTCCACGCTCAGCCTGATGGCGCTCGACATGGTGCCGGGCGTCAAGCGCATGACGTCGCCCGCCAAGCAGGACGCCTATGCCATGGCGTATGCCGACGTGGTCGATGCCTTCATGCAGTTCGTGGGCGAAAACGACGGGCGGGGCTTCATCCTGATCGGCCATTCCCAGGGCTCGGAGCTGCTCATGCGCCTGATTCGCGACGTGATCGAGCCCGATGCCTATCTGTCTCGGCATTTCGTCGCCGCCCATATTCCGGGAGCGAACATTGCCGTGGCCCGCGTACCGGCCCAGGCGGATACCAGCTTTCGGCATACGCCGGCATGCCGCACGGCGAACGATATCCACTGCGTGGTCGGCTACAGCAGTTTCAGTCGCGACGACCCGGCCCTGGGGGATGCGCCCAAGTATGGTGTCACCGACGCTGCCGCTACTCAGGCGCTGTGCGTGAATCCGGCAGAACTCGTCAACGGCGGCACGCGCCTTGATGCGCGCCTGCCGACCGGCTATCCGCCGGTGTTTCGCCTGATCCTCAAGCCCACGGACGCCAACGCCGGTCCGTTCCGCGACCGGGCCCGCAACGAGGCAATCGACACGCCCTTCTATGCGGTGCCCGGGCGGGTACACGGACGCTGCGTGGAACGCAGTGGCGCCCGCTATCTGGCGGTTTCGATCGATTCGCCTGAAAGCGATGCCTTGATCGACAAACTGCCGGGCGCCTTTTTCGGCAACACCGGCTGGGGGCTGCACCTGATCGATATCAACGTGGCCCAGGGCGATCTCGTACGCCTGGCGACGCTCCAGGCAAAGGCATGGGCGGCGAGAAGCGCGGGGGAATCCGAGCGCCGTTGAATAGTCGCCGCGGTGCAGCGCCCCGACGCTAGAGCAGCGCCGGGGCGTCGTTTGGGCAGGTGATTAGTCGCCGGTCGTGCCGTCTTCGGCGTTGTCCGGCTGCGACGTGGCGTCGTCCCGGGTGATGCGCCAGACCGCGTTGGTGAGATCGTCGGCCACGATCACCGCGCCGTCGGGGGTCACGCTCACGCCCACCGGGCGGCCGCGGGTCTTGCCGTCGTCGGTTAGAAAGCCGGAGACGAAATCGACCGGGTCGCCCGCGGGTTCGTCGTTTTCGAAGGGAATGAACACGACCCGATAGCCGACCGGATCGCCGCGGTTCCAGCTGCCGTGCTCGCCCACGAACACGCCGTTGGCGAAATCGCCGCCCACCTGTTCGTTCGAGAACGCCACGCCCAGCGGGGCATGGTGCGAGCCGAGGCTGTAGTCCGGCGCGATCGCCGCCTTCACTTTCTCCGGGTTTTTCGGACGTACGCGCGGATCGACGTTCTGACCCCAGTAGCTGTAGGGCCAGCCGTAGAACGCACCTTCCTGAACCGTAGTCAGATAGTCCGGCACCAGGTTCGGGCCGAGTTCGTCACGTTCGTTGACCACGGCCCAGAGCTGGTCGGTGCCCGGCTGGATGGTCAGGGCGGTGGGGTTGCGCAGGCCGGTGGCATAGGCGCGATGGGCGCCGGTTTCCGGGTCGATCTCCCAGATCTCGGCCCGGTCGACTTCGGCTTCCATGCCACGTTCGGTGATATTGCTGTTGGAGCCGATGCCGACATAGAGATGTTCGCCGTCGGCGCTGGCGGTCATCGCCTTGGTCCAGTGATGGTTGATTTCGGCGGGCAGGGGCGTGACCACTTCCGGCTCGCCGCTGGCTTCGGTCTGGCCGGGCTGGTAGTCGAAACGCACCAGCGCGTCCTGATTGGCCACGTACAGATTGTTATCGATCAGTGCCAGGCCGTAGGGGGCGTTGAGGTTGTCTGCGAAGACGTTCTGCTGTTCGTAGCTGCCGTCGCCGTCGGCATCGCGCAGCAGGGTGAGCCGGTCGCCGCTTTTTACCGAGGTCGTGCCCCGCGATTTGATGATGCCGGCAATGAAGTCCTTGGGACGTTTCTTGGGCGCCTTGCTGCCGCCCTTGCCTTCGGCGACCAGGATATCGCCGTTGGGCAGCACCAGCGTCTGGCGCGGCACCTTCAGGTCGGTCGCGATGGCGGTGATCGTATAGCCGGCAGGTACGGTGGGTTTGGTATCGCCCCACTCTGCGGGCTCGGGAATCGTCATGTTGGGCAGCAGCCCGCGCTGCGGCTCGGGCAGGTTCGGGTTGGCGCCGAACTGCTGCTCGGAATTCGCGGCCGTGGCCGCGCCGGTGAACAAGGTAAGCGCGAGGGCGCTGGCACAGACGTAGACAATGCGGCGTGTATTCATGACCGGCCTCCGAGGCGGGCAAAACCGAGTAGCGTCGCGGCACAGGCCAGCACGGCAACGACGATGGACAGGATGAAGCCGGTTGGCATCATGGCCCAGACGTCGCGGGCATGAATCAGCGCGTTGACGAAGCCCAGCACCCAGGTCGCCAGCAGTAGCAGGAAATAGAGGATGTACGGCCCGCGATGGCTGGCGCGGAACAGGCCGATCAAGCCACAGAGCATGGCAAAACCGGTGAACACGAGCGCGCCCGCGATCAGCCAGGAGGCGAAGGTGCTCCACTGCACAAGATAGGACGTGGCATAGGCGTAATCGCTGAGTGCCGCGCCGAGAAACAGCGGAAAGCTGCCGGATAGCAGCAGGCCGTGCAGCGGGTGAATCCCAGCCGCCGACGGTCGGGTTGAGGTGGCGTTCAAAACAGACTCCGGTGATACATGGGGCTGCCGAGGGGTGCGGCCGCCAATGCAATGGTTGTTACCGTCAGTGTAGTGGTCGCAACCGCCGATTACGAAGATTTCGAAAAGAACCGCTGATCTTGCATGCGCTCTGATGCAAGTCAGCAAGGGTAATCGAGGCTGTCGAAACGTCGCCGTGGTGCATCCGTGAGGGTTTAAAGCGTGGCGTGCATGCGCGTGCGCTGTGAGTCGGGCATGCTGAGGTTTGCGACAGGTATCCATATCGGGGCGAACCCCAGGGGACGAGGCAGGCATGACGCAAGAACCGGAGCAAACGCGCAAGGCGCTCTACGAACAGGCACAGCAGCAGGGCATCGAAGGGCGATCGTCGATGAGCAAGGCAGAGCTGGCGGCTGCGCTGGAGCGCGAATCCTTCGAAGACGCGCGGCCGGTCGTGGCGACGCGCTTCGATGCGTTCCAGCGGCTGGCCGAGTCGGTCGCGGCCGGCGAGTTCGTACTGCGCCCGCGTATTCTCAGCGGCCATGATCGGCGCCGTCACGTGCGCCAGTGCCTGCGCGAGGACCACGAAACACGTATCGCCGATTCCTCCGAGGATGCCGCCATCAAGTTCGACGAACTGTCGGATTCGCTGTATTCGTTCTTTCGCGGTACGGCCCTGCTGTTCTATCGCGACATGGCCGGGGAGGACGCCTGGATGCCCACCGTGCTCACCCTGGGCGATGTGCATCCGGAAAACTTCGGCGTGATGCCGAATGCGAACAACGTGCCGATCTTTTCGGTCAACGATTTCGACGAGGCCTACTACGCCCCGTTCACCTGGGACATCAAACGCGGCGCGGTCGGCTTCATGATCGCCGCCGAGGCGGAGGGCGAGCTCGAGCGCAAGCAGCAGATCAAGATCGTGCGTCGCTTCGTCAAGGGTTATATCGAAGACATGCAGCGCCTGGCGCGCGAGGGCACGGAACAGAACGAGGAGATGCGTTTCGACAACGCGCCCAAACTCATTCGCAAGCTGTTCAAGGAGGCCCACGAAGAACGTGCCGAGTGGTTGGTCGATGATTATCTCGACGAGACGAAGCGTGGCTTTCGCTCGACCGAGGAGCTGGTGCCGATCTCGTCGCGGCGCAAAGAGTTTCAGAAGATCACCGACCGTCTGGTCAAGAACAACGACATCGCCGTGCCCGAGCGGGCGAAAGGCATGCGGGTCAAGGACGTGGCGATCCGGCGCGGGCAGGGCACGGCATCGCTCGGTCTCAACCGCTATTACGTGCTCATCGAAGGCCCGCAGGCCGACGGCACGGATGACCTGATCATCGAATACAAGCAGGCACGCCGCTCGGCGCTGGCGGGCCTGGTGCCGCCCTCGGCCTACGAAATGGACGAGCGCGCCGAGCGCATCAGCCATGCCCAGACCGTGCAACTGGTACGCGGCGACGTGTTCTACGGTCATATCGAATTCGACGGATTGAGCTATATGTCCCGCGAGCGCGCCCCGTTTCGCGACGATATCGATCTCGACGACCTCTCCAAGAGTCAGTGGAAGGCGTACGCCGAGATCTGTGGGCGTATGCTGGCCCGTGTGCATGCGCTGTCCGACGAGTCCGGCAAGATCGATTACGACATCGAGCCGGCCATCGTCAACGCGATCGGCCCGCCCGAGCTGTTCGTCGCCGATATGGTGGAGTTCGCCATGGAAGCCGCGGATCGGGTACGCCGTGATCACGCGATGTTCCGCGAAGATCATGCCCGCGGGGCGTTCGAACAGCTGGACATCGTGCACCGTTGATCGCGATACCGCGGCGGTCCGGGGCTGGTCGGCAGGCCGCAGCGTGCCGGTCTGGCGATTGATGCAGCGCATGCAAACGTAGGCGCGTCGGGCGATAATGGCGGCTCGCGCAGCGTGTTCGTCGGCCCGGACTCAAGCGCTCCCGTGTGCGGGGCGCCCCGATCGGGCCCGCAACGCTTGCGCCGAAGGATTCGGGCAGCCGCCTGCGATCCGTCATCTGTCGTGCCGCAACCTGTTCCAACCGATGAATCAAGACTTGCCCGTAGAACGCATCATGCAGACGGGGCTTCTCAGCTGCGATCGGCATACGCCGCTGGACGTGGCCGCAGCACGCATGGCCGAACGCCGCTGCAGCTCGATGCTGGTAATGGAAAACGACGAGCCGGTGGGCATATGGACCGAGCACGACTGCATTTACCTGGATTTCGCCGACCCCGGCGCGCTACGCCAGCCGATCGGCGACCTGATGATCGAATCCATCGCCACGATTGCCGCCGACGCCTCGCTTGGCGAGGCGGCCATGCGTTTCGCTGCCGAAAACCGGCATCATTTTCTGGTGGTGGATGAGGCCCAGGCGCCGCTGGGCATTCTTTCGCGAAGCGATGCCGTGCTCAATCAGGGGCTGGAGAGCTACCTGCGGCTGCGCGAGGTTCGCCACGCCATGTGCAAAACGCCGCTGGTGTTGCCGGGTACGCTGACCCTCGGCGAGCTCGCCTCGCGCATGCGCTTTACCCACACCGATGCTGCGGTGATCACGCAGCCCGGGCAGGCTCTGGGCATCATCACCGAGCGCGATCTCGTGCGGTTCGTGGCCGCGCATCCGGGGCAGGTGAGCGTGGGCGAACTGGCCACCCGACCGCTGTTGAGCGTGGCGCCGGGCGATACGCTGATTCATGCCCGCGATCAGCTGATCGCGAACCGGGTAAGGCATCTGGCCGTCATTGATGAAAGCGAGCAGGTCGTCGGCCTGCTCGGTTTTCGCGAGATGCTGGACGGCAACGAGCAGTTCTATATCGAAGACCTGCGCCAGGCGCTCGCCCAGCGCGATCAGGCGCTGTCGCAATCGCGCTTCAACCTGGAGCTGGCCGAGCGGGTCATCGATGCCTCGCTGGAAGGCATCATCATCACCGATGCGCAGACCCATATCGAGTTCGTCAATCCCGCCTTTACCCATATGACCGGCTATCGACCGGAAGAGGTGATCGGACGTACGCCCGCGCTGCTGTCTTCCGGTCGCCACGAGGCGGATTTCTACGCGCGCATGTGGCATTCGCTCAAGAGCAACGGCTACTGGCGCGGCGAAATATGGAACCGGCGCAAGAACGGCCAGCTGTACCTGGAGCTGCTGACCGTGACCGCGATTCGCGACGAGGCCGGCGAAACCACCAACTATGCGGCCTTGTTCAGCGACATCACCCATATTCGGGAAAACGAAGAACAGGTCCGGCGGCTGGCCTACTACGATGCGTTGACGCGCCTGCCCAATCGCCGCCTGCTCGAAGACCGTCTGTCGTTGTCCATGCGTCATGCCCATCGCAACAGCCGGCGTCTGGCAGTGATCTTCATCGACCTGGACCACTTCAAGCAGGTCAACGATTCGCTGGGCCATGCCATCGGCGACGAGCTGCTGCTGCAGGTCTCCCAGCGCCTGAGCGCACGCCTGCGCGAGGACGACACGCTCGCGCGCCTGGGCGGCGATGAATTCATTGCCCTGCTGCCCGATCTCGACGAGCCGGCGGAGGCCACCCACATCGCCGGGCGGCTGATCGCGGCCATCAGTGAGCCGTTCAAGATCGACGGCCACGAGTTTCGTGTGGGCGGCAGCCTGGGAATCAGTTTCTATCCCGATGATGCAGCGACCATCGACGACCTGATGCGCAATGCCGATGCGGCCATGTATCGGGCCAAACAGGAAGGCCGCAATACCTATCGGCTGTTCAATTCGAAAACCCATGTGCAGGAAAACCATCACCTGGCCATGGAAAGCGCGCTGCGCGATACCGCGGAAACCGGCGCGGGGCTCGACGTGCACTATCAGCCCATTTTCGATACCCGCAGCGGCGCCCTGCGCGGGGCCGAGGCGTTGCTGCGCTGGCAACATCCCGGCTTTGGCCACGTCGCGCCGGCGGATTTCATACCGGTGGCCGAACGCTCGGGCCTGATCCTGCCGCTCGGGCGGCGCCTGATCCGCAAGGTGGCCGCACAGCAGCAGCGCTGGCTCGCGGCGGGCCAGGCCGTGGTGCCGGTGGCAGTCAATCTCTCGGCCAAGCAGTTCTGGCAGAACGACCTGCCGGCGCGCCTTGCCGCGATTTTCTCCGAGCACGAGCTGCCGCCCGGCCTGATCGACGTCGAGCTCACCGAGAGCACGCTGCTGGATGAAAGCCAGCAGGCGACCCATATACTGCAGTCCCTGCGCGAACTCGGCTGTGGCGTGGCGATCGACGATTTCGGCACCGGCTATTCATCGCTGCGCTATCTGCAGGATTTGCCGGTCACCACCCTTAAAATCGATCGCAGCTTCGTGGCCCGCATGCAGACCGCCCACGGCAGTCGGGCGATCGTGGCGGCGGTCACCGGCCTGGCCCACGAGCTGGGTCTCAAGGTGGTGGCCGAAGGGGTCGAGCAGGCCTCGCAGCTGGCCGCACTGAAGCAGTACCCCGTGCACTGCGTGCAGGGGTTTCATCTGGGCATGCCGGTTGCCGCCGACGTGTTCGCCCGCGAGTGGCTGGGCTCGGCATAAACCTGGCTGGCGCACGCGCGGGGGCGGATGGCGATCCGCTGGCCACAACCGCGGGCAGGCAGCAGGCGGCCGATCAGCTATGCCGCCGTGAGCCCTTTTTGAATTAGGCTAGACGCGATGCTCGCGATCCAGAATGCACTGGGGCCCTTGTTTGCACTGATTTTATTCGGTGCCGTACTGGGGCGCCTCAACTATCCGGGCGGCGATTTCTGGCCGCGTGCGGAGCGGCTGGTCTACTACGTATTCTTTCCGGCTCTGCTGGTTCATACGCTGGCCACGGCGGATGTCGCCGATGTGCCGATAGCCCGGCTGGCGTTGGTGTGTCTGGGTACGATATTGGCCGTAGCGATCGGTCTGTGGTGTTTGCGCCGCTATCTGGCGCGCGGCGACGCTGCCTTCACCTCGGTGTTCCAGGGCGCACTGCGCTTCAATACCTATGTTGCGGTTGCCGGGGCCGGCGCTCTGCATGGCCAGGCCGGCATGGCGAGCGCAGCGGTGGTAATCGCCTTGCTCGTGCCGACGGTCAATCTGTTGAGCGTGGCCTGTTTCATTGGCGTGGGCACATTGGGCCGCAGGAGCCTGGCTCGCAGCCTGCTTGAACTGGTGCGCAACCCGCTGATCCTGGCGTGCGTCGTCGGCATCGCGCTCAATGCCCTGCATATCGGCCTGCCGGGTTGGAGCGGGCCGCTGCTCGAACTGGTCGGGCGGCCGGCGTTGCCGATTGGGCTGATCGCCGTCGGGGTGGCGCTGCGTCCGCGCTATCTCGTACACGGCGGGCGCACGCTCTGGCTTACCAGCGCCGTGAAGCTCGGACTCGTGCCAGCGCTTGCCATGACGCTGGCCTGGGGGATGTCGCTCGATCCGGTCAGCCGCGACGTGGTTTTGCTGTTCACCGGCATATCGACGGCGACGTCCGCCTATATTCTGGCCCGCCAATTGGGTGGCGACGGTGAACTCATGGCGGCCGTGATTACGCTGCAGACAGCCCTCGCGATGTTGACGTTACCGCTGTGGCTGCTGCTGGCGGGCTGACCCGAGCGGGGCGTCGGTCAGGCCGCCGGGCCGCAGACCGCGTTGCGGCCGGCATCCTTGGCGCGGTAAAGGGCGCGATCGGAGAGGATCATCAGGTCGTGAAACGATTGGCATTCAGGCGCCAGGGTCGCGACGCCCGTGCTGATGGTTACATGGATACTGTGCCCGCCGGTTACCGCCACCGGCTGGCGGGCCACTTCGAGTCGTAGTCGATCGGCCAGTTCCAGTGCTTCGTCCAGGCCTACTGCGGGCAATACAATGGCAAATTCTTCGCCGCCGATCCGTCCCACCGTGTCCACATGCGCGCGGGTGCCCCCACTGCAGCGCTGCGCGATCGCCCGAATGACTTCGTCGCCGGCGACATGGCCCAGCGTGTCATTGACGCGTTTGAACCAGTCGATATCGATGAGCAATAGCGCCAGCTCGTGCCTGAGCCGACGCGCGCGCAGAAACTCGTCTTCGCCGGCTTTCAACAGATAGCGACGATTGCGAAGACCGGTGAGCGAATCGCTGGTGGCCAGGGCATGCAGTTCTGCGTTCATGCGTTCGAGCAGGGCGTTCTGCTCGCGCAGTTTCTCGTTGAGCGCCTGCAACTCTTCTTCCTGGCGCTTCTTGATGTCGAGGTTGAAGCTCACCCCACAGAAGCGGTGACCCGGGTTCTCGCCTTCGCGGTCCAGTATCTTGCCGTAGTTGGCATACCAGACCCAGGCGCCGGACTTGGCTCGAATACGGAATTCGCTGTAGTAGCGCTGTGTCTTCGCGGCGAGATGGTCGGCGATGGCCTGTTCCACCGCCGGTTTGTCGTCGGGGTGCATCAGGGAGAATATGTCGTCGATATAGCCTGCCGCTTCGCTCTTGTCGTAGCCCAGGTCGGAAAAGACCCGGTCCAACCCGAAGATGACTTCGCCGGTGAGCAGGTCGTTCTCCCACAGGTCGAGCCCGCTACATTCCAGCGCCAGATCCAGCCTTCTTCTATAGAGCGCTTCTTCTTCCATGCGGGCAGTCTGAGGTGATCAGCCGGGCACTCGGCCACCGTAGCCGATCGCGCGCAACAGGGTGGTAAAACTCTCTACCACGCCGGCGGCGCGACGAAAGGCGGGGGCAGCATCGATCTTGATGACGCTTAGGGCGATGCCGGTGCTCCGTGCGTTGGCTCGATCATAGTAGGGGGCGAGGTCGTCGAAGGCGTTCGAGAAGCCGCGTCCCGTGTGCTCGGCGTAGTAGCAGATCGAGTCCGGTGCCACGACAAGCGGGGCTTCGTGCTGCGCCGAATACAGAATCAGATTCTCGTTCATGTTGTAGATGAAGTACGTATTGCGGCTCTGGCCGATATCCGGATGGTCGTCCAGCCTGATGGTGCCCACGTCGAGCGAAGCCTGACTGGTCGCCTGCTTGACGTCGGTGATGTAAACCTGGATTAAAGCGGCCGACGCGCGTCGGCCGGTGATCGCTGTAATGCGTTCAACCACCGCCTGCGTCGCCGGTTTTTCGTCCCCCTGCATGAGATATTGCCCCAATTTGCGCGTTTGTTCTAACGTGCCGGGCAAATAATTGTTTTTTAATGCGAACCCGTTGCTCCGGGTCGACGGCCAGAGCATGATCGCCGCATAGCTGCCAAATGCATTGACCAGACTGCCTGCCAACGACTCCACTTCGGCAGCGCTTGCGGCGCCGATACGGGCCGACCGGATTGCGCCGGCCGAGGCAGCATCGTCGGCCAGCACGCAGGGGCTGGGCGCCAGCCCGGCGGCACCGCCGTAGACGGTCTGTGGCAGTTGGGGGACGGCACGGCCGGCGCCGTCGCCGTCGACCACCCACGCGATCGATTGGCTGTTCAATGCCGCCGCGATCAGAGGTACGGTGGAATTGATCGGCCCGATCTCGACCGGAATCACGCAGCGCGGCGTCATGCCGCAAAGCGTGCCGAAAGCGTCCACGGTGTTGTGCATGGCGCGTTCGATATCGGCCAGGGCCAGATGCTCGGCCGCGTCGGGCGAGCCCATCATGGCGAGTACGCAAGCATCGGTCGCGCCGTCGTAGTCGCGCACCTCGACGGTGCCGGTCCAGCCGCTATCGCCCAGCTCGGCGATGACGTTGTGTGCGTCGTGATAGCTGCCACCGCCACCGCTACCCAGCAGTGCCGCCCCCACGGCGACCGAACGAAAATCTTCCAGGCCGTAGCGATAGCTCATGGGTTTTTCGGGCCGGTTGGGTTGCTTCTACTTTGTCGGCGCGCGAATCGGGTTCTTAATTGGCCATTGCGCAAAAGTCCTTCTGCGCCCTGTGCGCTACCCGCGGGCAGGGCCCGATCTTGTTGTGTACGTCCCGGGGCGCGTTTCGTGAGCGAACGTCTCCGGTATCCTGTGCGGCCCAATTCATGTCTTCCAGGACAGGCGCCCATGAGTGGAAAAAGCCTATCTCCGGCGTTTCGCAGCCGCGCGGACGAAGTGATCGATATTGCCAACCGCCAGTCGCAGAGCGTGTCGGCCGGCCAGGTCAGTGCTTCGCTGATGTACGCCACGGCGCGGTTCAATGCCTTTCAGGTCGCGGCCACGGCCGAAACCCGCGACGATATGGCCGAGGAGCGCGACAACGCCATCGAGTACTTCACGGCCCAGTACCGCAAGATGTTCGAAGACCATTTCGATGAATGCATGGCGAACTTCGATCGTCATACTGGTCGCGACAAGTCGTAGGGGCGCCGACTTGCCCGGGGTGAGTGGAATCCGGCCAGGGGCGATCGATGGTGGCTGATCACCCGTCTGACCCGGCGCGCACCGGATCGCTGTTTGCCGATGAGGCGTCGGCCCACGCCGGGGTGGGCGCGGCCGTGCCGGATGAAGCGCTCAAGCGGTTGGCGGTGCAGCTGCCGGCCCATCTGCGCCTGGGGACGTCGTCCTGGCATTTCCCCGGCTGGGCGAACCGCGTGTGGGATCGGCTGTACAGCGAAAAACAGCTCTCGCGTGCGGGTTTGTCGGCCTATGCCCGTCACCCGCTGTTCGGGGCGGTGAGCCTGGACCGCGCCTTTTATCGGCCCCTGAGCGTTGCCCAGTACGCAGCCTATGCCGAACAGGTCCCGGACGGGTTTCGCTTTCTGGTCAAGGCGCCGGCCCGGGTGACCGATGCGCTTATTCGTGAAAGCGGCGGCCAGGGCGTACGCGACAACCCCGATTTTCTGGACGCGGACCTGGCCTGGCACGAGTTCGCCGCGCCCGCGAGCGAGGGCCTGGGCGAAAAGCTCGGCGCGCTGGTGTTTCAGATCAGCCCGCTGCCGGGGCGCGTGCTGGCCGATCTCGATGCCTTGATTGCCCGGCTGCACGAGGTGCTGTGCCGCATGCAGCAGGTCAAGGCGCGGGTGCCCCATGCCGTCGTCGCGGTCGAAGTACGTAACCCGCAGTGGTTGGCTCCGGCGTTCGTCGATGCGCTCAAGGACAGTGGTGCGACATACTGCCTCGGGCTGCACCCGAAGATGCCGGCTCCGGGCGACCAACTGCCCATTCTGCGCCAGCTCTGGCCCGGCCCCTTCGTGTGCCGATGGAACCTCAACCCCCGACACGGCGCCTACGGCTACGAGGCCGCGCGCGAGAGCTATGCCCCGTTCGACCAGATGGTCGACCCCGACCCGCATACGCGCGAGATCGTTGCCCGCGTGGCGGCCGGAACGGCCGGTCAGGATCAGCCGGTGTATATCACCATCAACAACAAGGCCGAAGGCTGTGCGCCGGAATCGGTGCGGGCGCTGGCTGATGCCATCCAGTCGCTGGCCACCCGCGGCCGCGATCGCAGCTAGCGGCTTCTATACTGATACCTGCTGCGCTCGGCCGCCGATCCGGCACGGGCGTATACCGAATTCATTCATTTGAACGAGCATTGCCATGGACGAACAGACCCGTATCGAAGCCGAAGCCGCCGCTTTTCGTGGCCTGGTCAAGCATCTGCAAGCCAGGACCGACGTGCAGAACATCGATCTGATGAATCTGGCGGGCTTCTGTCGTAACTGCCTGTCGAAATGGTATCGCGCCGAGGCCGAGCTTCGCGGCGCTTCGATCAGCGATGCCGAGGCGCGTGAACATGTTTATGGCATGCCGTATGCTGACTACAAGCAGCAATACCAGACGCCGGCTACGGCGGATCAGAAGGCGCAGTTCACGGCCGGCGAAGACGGCCACGCCGACACCCGCGCAGGTAACTAGCGCCGGTTAGCAATCTCGCAGCGCTTTATGCCGCGGGTGCCAGATGAATCCTGTTACGGCCCGCATTCTTGGCTTCATAGACCGCCTGATCGGCGTGATCGATGAGCGTGGTGATCTGGCTGTTGCGGGCGTTGTCGGCCGTGGCCACGCCGATGCTCAGCGTGATGTAGAGCGTGTGCTCGCCGACGGTGATCGGGGTACGCTGGATATGTTCACGCAGGGCTTCGGCGATATCGCGTGCGTCGGCCGGCGGCGTGTTGTAAAGCAGGCCCGCAAATTCTTCGCCGCCGAAGCGGTACAACAGGCCACGTGCCGACAGCTGCCCGTCGATCGCCTCGGCCACGCGGCAGAGAATGATGTCTCCGATGCGATGGCCGTAGGTGTCGTTCACGCGTTTGAAATGATCGATGTCGATGAACAGCAGGGCCACGGCGGTATCGGTCTGCAACTGGTGGACGGCGGCTTCGAACAGCGCACGCCGGTTGGGTAGATCGGTCAGTTCGTCGGTGCGTGCGAGTCGATACAACGCGTGTTCGGCTTCGTCGAGACGTTTGATCAGCGACAGCAGCGCGACCATCATCGCGGGCATGATCGTGAGGGAACAGGCAAGCGCGATCAGGTAGCCGATCGCGCCGTGCCGCAGGCCGGCCAGTTCCAGGCTGACGCCGGTGACCGCAAAGGCAATAAGGGTCGAGGCGAACGTGAAGATGGCCGTGCCTTTCCAGACGCCGACGCGGCGTACGAACGAGCGTAGCCGCCCCGACGGCGCGTGCTGATGCGAAACGAGGCGGCGGCCCGGCCGCGAATGTGCCGGTGAGCGATTACGACAAGGTGCAAACACGGTCATTCATAAGGTATGGAACCGCCCGGCTGATACGGGCTTCTATCGGCTTAGAACTCGCCTAGCTTGAAAGTGGCACTGATTAAAGTGGCACTGATTATCGTGCCAACGTCGCGCGAATGCTAGGGAAAATCGTACCAAATCCTTTGGGTTGCGCTGAGTGGGCGCCGATTACGGTTGGCCGCAAACGCGCCGCCACGGCGCCCGCAGCTTGACCTGCCCCTGAGCAGTCGCTGCGCCTTGTAGTTCCCTGGCAGCGACCTCGAAGTCGAGCCGCAAGGCGTTGATCAGAGCTTCGGGTTCGCGTCGGCACCGATATAGCGGTGCGCCGCGACGCCGAGTGCAGCCGCGGCCAGAGCAGCGAACCACAGGCCGTCCAGGCCGATACGGTTATAGACGGCCGCCCCGACCAGCGTGCCGACCACCAGGCCAAGCCATAGCAGCAGGTACCAGGCCCATGCGAAACGATCGCCCTGGCCGAGCAGGGCCGAGGTCACGCGCTGGCCGAGCTTGACCAGCGTGCCGGTCATATAAGTCAGCCCGATGGTGACTTCGCCATTGCGTTCGAACACGGTGTTCTCTGCCCCCATGGCCAGGGCCATGAACATGACCGCCAGCGAGCTCATGCCGGCGTCGTTAGAGATCGCGGCCGCGCACAGCAGCACCGTTACAAGCGCGACCACGGCGCTCGGGCGGCGACTGCGCGCGACCTGGCCGGTGAGCGTGCCCAGCACCACGCCGGCCACGAACAGGCCGATCAGCATCGCCGGCAGGGCGGCCTTCGACCAGGCGCTTTCCAGCCCCACGCCCAGCCGTGTGGAGTTCCCGCTCATGAACGACACGAAGTAGCCGCCCAGCGCGATGAAGCCCATCGCATCGACATAGCCCGACAGCGACGTCAGGCCGGCAGCAATCACACGTTCGCGGCGGCGGTAGCTGATCACGTTGGCAGGTACGTTGGCGACGACAGGCCGCCGATTTTGCGGTGTCCACCATACGAGCACAACATCGCCGCGAGTGCCGGGCGCCTGTCCGGCCTGCCCGGCCCGCCCGTTGGCGCCGGCTGCGCAGCTCACACAGCCACAGGGCCAGCCGGGCGACCGCCATGCCTCCGGCTGATCAGCCCAGGGTCAACTCGATAGGGTGCAAACACATGAAAATGGGTGGATTATCCTGTTCGCTTGCCGGGTTTGAGCATGGGCTGAATATCTGGGTATAGCGCAAATTATTGTTTTTAATCGGTTTTGAGCTAGTCTGACGTCCCGATTGCACAGCCGTTCGAAACAGCGGGATCGCTGATGTCACTCCTTACGTCATTTTCGCTGGGGCTGAGCCTGTCGATGGATGCCTTTGCTGCGTCCGTGACTCAGGGCGCGCTTCAACGGCGCACCCCGGTTGCCGAAGCGGTACGCGTCGCGTTCTATTTCGGTGCCCTCGAGGCGTTGTTGCCGCTGATCGGCTGGACGCTGGGCCTGGTGCTGGGATCGGTCATCGCAGCGGTCGACCACTGGATTGCGTTCGTCTTGTTGCTGGGTATCGGCACGAAGATGATCTATGAGGCGGTCCGTCCGGATACGAAAAGCGCGCCGGACGAACCTGCCAGTGGCGGCCGCATGCTGCTATTGGCCCTGGGAACGAGTATCGATGCCGCAGCGGTCGGCATGCCGTTGTTGGTGCTCGGCGTGCCGATCCTGCCTGCTGTGTTCATTATCGGCGCCACCACATTTGCGATGACCTGCCTGGGCTTCATGCTCGGCGGCCTTGCCGGCAAACGTGTGCCACGCTATGCGGAAGGCGTCGGCGGCTTCGTGCTGATCGGTATTGGCACGGCGATACTGTTCGAGCATATCGGTCTGCTCTAGCGCCTGTTAACGCTAACGCCAATCGTCGCGTTGCCTTGCGCAAATTCGCCCGGCAAGGCGCGAGCAGAGATGCTGGGTGAGCCAAATGAACGACGCGCAACGCTGCATGGTGGATTTCGGGACGCAACCCGTCGGCACGCGGATCCCCTGCGTAACTATTCGAGGCGCGCAGTCCGGCATTGCCGCTGGCTCATGTCGCAAACCGACAGCACGCCCGCGACGTATTGTCTTGCACAAAAATGGTTCGCGGCGCGGCGATTTCGCTCGCGTCGACAGGCCCTTGGCTGGGCCGTGACAGAGCAACCGAACGCCACCATCCGTGCCGGCATCGGCGGCTGGACCTACAAGCCCTGGCGGGGAACGTTTTACCCGGACGCTCTTGCCCAGAAAAACGAGCTTGCCTATGCGGCGGAAAAGCTCGCGACGATCGAAGTCAACGGCACCTACTACCGCACCCAGCAGCCCGCCACCTTCGCACGCTGGGCAGAGGCCGTGCCCGACGGCTTCGCGTTCTCGCTCAAGGCGCCGCGTTATGTGGTCAACCGCAAGCGCCTGGACGAGGCCGGTGAGGGCATTGCCCGGTTCGTGAACTCGGGGCTGTCCGCGCTGGGTGATCGGCTTGGTCCGATTCTGTGGCAGCTGCCGCCGACCAAGACCTTCCAGGCCGAGGAATTCGCCGCCTTTCTCGATCTGCTTCCGGCGACGGTCGACGGGCTCGCTCTACGTCATGCCGTCGAGCTGCGCCACGACAGTTTTGCCTGTGCCGATGCGGTGAATCTCTGCCGCGAGGCGAGGGTGGCGATCGTCTATGCCGATAGCGACGACTATCCGGCCATCGCCGATCCCACCGCGGATTTCGTCTATGCGCGTCTGCAGCGTGGCGACAACGCAATCGAAACCGGCTACTCGGCGGCCGCACTCGCAGCCTGGGCGACGCGTCTGAGCAGCTGGGCGCGGGGCGATTTACCCAAGGATCTGGCCTACGTCGGCCAGGGCCATGTTCAGAGCGCCGGCAAAGACGGACAGTCGCGCGATGTCTTTGCCTATTTCATCCGCGAAGGCAAGGTTCGTGCGCCACAGGCGGCGATGGCCCTGCAGCAGCGCGTCGCCGGCTGAGCGCAAGCGCGGTGCTTACCGCTGGAGGGTTCGCCAGGCGTCGTAGGTGCTCAAAAACACGCCACCGGTCATGCCCTTGAGAAACGCGGTCTGTTGCAGGCGGTCCATGACCGGGCCCTTGACCTCGGCCAGATGCAGGCGCACGCCGTGCTGGCCAAGCTTGTCGCTGATCAGCTCCAGGCTTTCCAGCGCCGAATAGTCGATGAAGTTCACCGCCGGACACATGAGCACCAGATCGGTCAGTTCGGGCTGGCTGGCGCGAATCTCGTCGACGACCTGCTCGAAAAATCGGGCGTTGCCGAAATACAGGCTTTCGTCGATGCGCAGAATGGTCAGGTGCGGGGCGGTTTTTACCCCGTGACGACGCACGTTGCGAAAATGCTCGGAGTTCGGCATGAGCCCGACCACCGCGTAGTGCGGTTTCGACGTGCGATAGATATAGATAACCAGCGACAGCGCGACGCCGGTCATCAGGCCGCCGCTGACCCCCAGAACCAGGGTGACTCCGAACGTCGCCAGCCAGGCGAAGCCGTCCGGGCGGCAGTAGCGCCAGGCGCTGAAAAACGAGCTGGGGCTGAGCAGGCTCTGGATGGCCACCACGATAATGCTCGAAAGCGCGACCAGCGGCAGATAGGCGAGCATGGGCATGAGGAAAAGCGCGCTCAAGGCCACGGCCACTGCGGTGAGCGCGCCCGCGGCGCGGGTGCGTGCGCCGGCTTCGTCGTTGACCACCGAGCGCGACAGGCTCGCACTCACGGGGAAGGCACCCGACAGCGCCGAGGCGATATTGGCGCCGCCAAGGCCGACCAGCTCGCGATTTGGCGCAATCCGCTCGTTGCGCGGGCCGGCCAGGGTCTGGGCCATCGACACCGACTCGGCGAAAGTGACGATGCTGATCAGCAGCGCCGGTAGCCATAAATAGGTTAATGACGCCCAGGGCGGCAGCGGCAGCGAGAGTGAAGGCAGCCCCGCGGTTACCGTGCCCACGGTGGCAATGCCGTGGTCGTGCAGGTCATAGACCGCGCTCGCGGCGGTGGTTGCCAGCACCAGCAGGATCGGGCCGGTACGTCCGAGCAGTCGCGCGCTCGCTGGCGGAATGCCGAGCCTTGAGAGCGCGCCCGCCAGATAGCCCCGTGTGACCACCAGCCAGGCCAGGCAAATACCGGCCAGCAGCACGGTCGCCGGCTGGATGGCGTCGTGTTCCTGCCAGAGTGCCTGGGCGATGGTCCAGAGCGTCTGGCCGCGGGCCTGGACACCCAGCAGCCGACCGAACTGGCTGGCAGCGATCAGCACGCCGGAGGCGGCGATAAAGCCGTAGATGACCGGGCGGCTGAGAAAATTGATCAGAAAGCCCAGCCGCAGCACGCCCATGGCCACCAGGATCGCGCCCGACAACAGGGCGAGGGTAATAGCGGCGGTGACGCTATCGATATCGGTCTGGGCCGACACCTGGCCGGCGGCGGCCGCGGTCATGATCGATACCACCGCGAACGGGCCCACGGCGAGCGTACGACTGCGCCCGAACACGGCATAGGCCACCAGCGGCAGCATGCTGGCATAGAGCCCGGTTTCAGGCGGCATGCCGGCGAGCAGGGCATAGGCCAGCGCCTGGGGAATGAGCAGGGCGGTGACCACCGTTGCGGCCACCAGATCGGCCGTGAAGGCGCTTCGATCGTAGTTCGGCAACGCGCGCGGCCCCAACAATGAACGCAGCCTGTGGGTCAGCCGGCTCACGGGCGTGCGCGGCCTGTCGCTCGATGTTTGCCACGGGTCGGTTGGTCGGTCATGCAAGCAGATAGCGTGGCTGTCTGCGCAACTCTAGCTCGACTGGCACTGCTTGACGAGCTTGCCTGGCGCCGGCGATGGGCCGGTGTGTGCTCTGGTTTGCCAAGTGGCGCGCGCTTGGGCCGTGTGGTAATGGTAGCCGTTCACACGCAACGCGGCTTGGCATCAGTCGCCCCGAAGCGCATACGGCTTCGGGGCGAATTCAGGCCGGATACTAGACCTTGAGCACCAGCTTGCCGAAGTTGCTGCCTTCAAAGAGCTTGAGCAGCGTCTCGGGGAAATTCTCGAAGCCTTCGACGATATCCTCGCGATGCTTGATCTTGCCATCGGACAGCCAGCCGGCCAGCGCCTTGGCGGCTTCGCCGTAGCGATCGGCATAGTCGAACACCACGAAGCCTTCCATACGGGCACGGTTGACCAGCAGCGACATGTAGTTCTTGGGCGCGTACATGCCGTCGGTGGCGTTGTACTGCGAGATCGCGCCACAGATCACGATACGGCCGTTGAGGGCGAGGTTGGCGAGGGCGAAGTCCAGAATCTCGCCGCCGACGTTGTCGAAGAACACGTCGATGCCCTTGGGGCAGTGTTCTTTCATCGCCTTGTAGACGTTTTCGTTCTTGTAGTCGATGGCCGCGTCGAAGCCGAGTTCATCGGTGACGTAGCTGCACTTCTCGCTGCCGCCGGCAATACCGACCACGCGTGCGCCCTTGAGCTTGGCGATCTGGCCGACCAGCGCGCCCACCGCGCCGGAGGCCGCCGAGACCACCACGGTTTCGCCTTCGGCCACGCCGCCGACATCCAGCAGGCCGAAATAAGCGGTCATGCCGGGCATGCCCAGCACGCCCAGATAGGCCGGCAGTTCGGCCAGGCGGGTATCGACCTTGCGGGCGTCCTTGCCGGCCACCACGGCATGAGTCTGTACCCCGAAGTTGCCGGATACCTTGTCGCCTTCGGCGAAGTCGGCGTGGTTGGATTTGAGTACCGTGCCGGCGGTGCCCGCGCGCATGACTTCACCGATTTCCACCGGCTTGATATAGGACTTGCCGGCGTTCATCCAGCCACGCATGGCCGGATCCAGCGAAATGTATTCGACAGCAACGAGGATCTCGTCGTTGCCGGGCTCGGCGACGGCTTCGCTGACCAGTTCCCAATCGCTCTTCTTGGGCAGGCCCTGGGGCCGTTCGGCGAGACGAAACTGGCGATTCTGATCGGTCGAACTCATGGCAGTACCGTGGTTTGAACAAATAAGTGCAATGCACCTTAGAAGCTCGTACGCGTGGCGGCAAGCAAAATCGAACGTTCGTTCGATGTCTTGTGTGCAACCGGATCGGCGGTGCCGAGGCTAGCGCTTGCGAATCAACAGATTCTGATGGGCCATGCCGATACGCCCGCTTGTGTCGTAGAGCGTGGAACTGCTCAGGCCCACGCCGTTGGGCTGGGCGACGGTCTGCGCATCCACGCCGATCCATTCGCCCACCGGCGCCCGGTGCAGATAGACGGTCAGATCGGTATTGGTGAACAGATAGTCGTCAAAGGGCAGCACCCAGCTCAGGCCGTTGCCGAAGTCCGCCGCGGCCGCGGCGCGCATGGCAGCACTCGTTTCGACGCCTTCGACAAGCGCTACGCGCGGACGAAACCAGGCCGCCGCGGGGCCGGCTTCGCGGGTGCTGCCGGTGGCCACGCGAATCTCCATGGCCTGATCGTGAAAGAACGCGCCGGTGGGCATGCCGGGCGTTTCGAATTGGGCGCTGCATTGCTCGGGTGCGGGCGTGAGTGGATCCGAGCGCGTGTCGGGTACGACGACCTGTTGCTCGCGCAGCATCAGGGCAATGGCACGGCCTACCACGGCGCCGTCGTGCTCGAGCTCCAGTGTGATCCGGCGCGCGCTGCGGCCGCGGCTGGCCTCGGCATGGACCTGCAGGGCGGCCAGCGGCACCGGCCGGCTCAGCTCAAACGTCAGGCGCGCGAGCACGAATTCGTGGCCGGCGTTCTGTTCGGCCACATGCGCGAGCAATGCGGCCGGCGCGCCGCCGTGCAGGGCCCGCGCGTCCCAGGGGCCGCGGGCCAGATCCGTGGCGACGAAATAGTCGCCGTCGCGCTGAAAAACCGATCGTGCCGTGTCGTTGGCCATTTCGCCTGATACCGATATTCAAGGATTCGAAGGCCGGTTATGCTGCCATGATTATCCTTGGCCATGGCGGTCCGGGCCCGCTTCACGTCACGCCCTCGCCAACGAACTCGCCTATGTCCGATCGCGATCCCGCCCCACGGCCTGACGGCGTAGCCAATGCCCGGGGCCCGGTACAAATCGGCTGGCGCGGCTGGTGGCAGATCGTGCGCCGAGTCAGCCGCGAGTTCAGCCGTCACGATATGACCATCACCGCGGCGGGCGTGTCGTTTCTGGCCCTGTTCGCCGTGTTTTCGGCACTGGCTGCGTTCGTCGCGTTTTACGGCTTGATCGCCGATCCGCAGGCGATGGTCAAGGATATGCAGGCGCTGCGCGGCTTTGTACCGGCCGACGTGGTGCTCTCGCTGGTCGATCAGATGCAGTCGGTCTCCAGCCGCTCGTTGACCAAGCTGGTGACGGCCGGCGCGTTCAGTCTCGTGGTGGCGGTGTGGTGTGCCCAGCAGGGGGTCGCTGCGCTGTTGCTGGCGCTCGACACGGCTTACCATGAAGACAGCGACCGCGGCACCTGGTGGCGGCTGTTCAAATCATTGTTCGTGGCGATCGGGGTGATCGTGGGGCTGATGTGCACCGCCATTCTGGCGATCGGGCTGCCGGTGACCGCATCGCGGCTGGGCTGGAGCCTGTGGCAGGTGGAAGCGGTACGGGCGGCCGGCATGGCGGTGGGCGGGCTGATTCTACTGTTCGGTCTGGCGGCCCTGTATCGCTGGGCACCGGACCGGCGGCCGCCGCGCTGGCGCTGGGTGGGTGCCGGTGCCAGCGTTGTGGTCGCGTTCTGGACGGTGGGGTCGCTGGCGTTTTCGTGGTTCATGGCCTATTCGAACTCGTACACCGCCTTGTATGGCTCGCTCAGCGCGGTCGTGATGCTGCTTACGCTGATCTATGTGACGGTCGTGACCGTGCTCGTGGGCGCTGAATTCAACGCCCAGATGGAATATCAGGTCGAAGAAGATACAACCGTGCACGCCCCGCGGCCGGCGGGCCAGCGCGGGGCCCATATGGCCGACCATTCGGCCCGGTCGCGGTAACAATCGCTACCACGTGAACGGTTGACCGGTCGCCATGGCGGTCAGATACTTCGGTTTCACGAAACTTCGTTTCACAAATAAAAAAGGTGATGCATGCGCGATATGGAGGCGTTCAGGGCCGAGGTTCGGTCCTGGCTGGAAGACAATTGCCCGGAGGAGATGCGCCAGCCGCTGGCCTCCGACAAGGAGCATGTCTGGGGCGGCCGACAGTGGGAGTTCTCCTCCGAGGCGCAGCGGCTCTGGTTCGAGCGCATGGTCGAGAAAGGCTGGACCGCGCCGGCCTGGCCGGTGGAATACGGCGGCGGCATGACGCCAGCGGAGCACGACGTATTCAAGGCCGAAATGAAGCGTATCAACGCGCGCAGCCCGGTCAGCAACTTCGGTTTCTGGATGCTGGGCCCGGCGCTGCTGAAGTTCGGTTCGGAAGAACAGAAGCGCGAGCATCTGCCGGCCATCGCCCGGGGCGAAATCCGCTGGTGCCAGGGCTATTCCGAACCCAATGCGGGCTCGGATCTGGCCAGCCTTAAAACGTCGGCGGAAATCGACGGGGACCATTTCGTGGTCAACGGCCGCAAGATCTGGACGTCCTATGCCGACCGGGCGGACAAGATGTTCTGCCTCGTGCGTACCGATCCGGATGCCAAGAAGCAGGCCGGCATCTCCTTCATCCTGCTGGATATGGAGAGCAAGGGCGTATCGACCCGGCCGATCCAGCTGATCTCGGGTGAGTCGCCGTTCTGCGAAACCTTCTTCGACGACGTGCGCGTGCCGCGCGCCAATCTGGTGGGTGAGCTCAACCAGGGCTGGACGATCGCCAAGTATCTGCTCACCCATGAGCGCGACAACATCGGCGGCGAACCGCCGGGTCTGCTCAAGGGGCGCGATCTGGCGAAGATGGCGCTGGAGGCGGTCGGCACGGACGAGGCCGGGCGGCTGGACGATCCGATGTTGCGTGCCGATATCGCCCGCCTGGAAATCGATGCGATGGCGTTTCGTGCGCTGGTCGAGCATACCCGTGCCAAGGCCGAGGCCGGCGAAGGCGTGGGCGCGCGCTCGGCCATGCTCAAGTACTACGGCACCGAGCTCAACAAGCGCCGCTACAACCTGATGATGGATGCCATGGGCGGCCAGGGCCTGGAATGGGAGAGCGAACGCACGAATGGCGGACGCTATGCCCGCGAATGGCTGCGTTCCAAAGGCAACTCGATCGAAGGCGGTACCTCGGAGATCATGCTCGGCATCATCTCCTCCGCCGTTCTCGAACTTCCCAAAGGCTAGCGAGGCATCCCCATGATATTGAATGAAGAACAGCAGATGCTCGCGGATCTGGCCGAGCGTATTTTTGCCGACAAGGCCAGCGTGGACACGCTGCGCGCCATTCGCGGCGGCAGCCACGGCCAGGATTACGATCACGAGCTCTGGCAGGCGATGGTCGAATCGGGCCTGACCGGGATTCTGGTGCCGGAAGACCAGGGCGGTATGGATTTCGGTCTGGTGAGCGCGGGCCTGGTGGCACGTGAAGTTGGCCGCCGCCTGGCCCTGACGCCGTTTCTGTCGACGGCGGTACTGGGTGCGATCGCGATCGGCCGGGGCGGCAACGCCGACCAGAAAAGCCGTTGGCTGGGTTCGATTGCCAGCGGTGAGCTGATAGTGGCGCTGGCGCTCGACGAAAGTGCCAAGCATCGCCCGGAACGCGTGGCCACCGAAGCCCAATCAGCGGGCGACGGCTACACGATCAGCGGTGCCAAGACGCTCGTGCTCGATGCCGTCAACGCCGACGTGCTGCTGGTAAGCGCGATGCTCGACGGCACGCCGCGCCTGTTCGCAGTCGAAACAGGCGATGCCGGCGTGGCGACAACGCCGGTGGTGTCGCTGGATACGCGCAGCATGGCCGACGTACGATTCGAAGACGCGAAAGCCGAGCTGCTCGACGGCGATGCGAACGCCTTGGATGCGGTGCTCGACGCCGGTCGTGCGATTCTGGCCATGGAGCTGGTGGGTCTGGCACGCGCCGTGTTCGAACGCACGCTCACGTATCTGTCCGAGCGCAAGCAGTTCGGTCAGCGCATCGGTTCGTTTCAGGCGCTCCAGCACCGTGCCGCGCATCTGTCGGTGGATATCGAAATTAGCGAAGCCATGGCCTTCCAGGCACTGGCAGCGTTCGATGCCGGCGCGGACGATGCCTCGCTGCAAATCCTGGCGGCCAAGGCCCGGGCAGCGGAGACCGCGCGGCTGGCCAGTGCCGAAGGCGTGCAGATGCATGGCGGCATGGGCATGACCGATGAGTTCGATATCGGCTTTTTCATGAAGCGTGCGCGCGCGGCCAGCGAGCTGTTCGGCGATGCCAACTTCTGTACCGAGCGGTTCGCCCGGGCGAAGGGTTACTGAGGCAGCGCCTTCGTAACCGCGGCAACGAAGCCGCCGGTCTAACGCCGGCGGCTTCGTTCGTTTAGGGCGACGCCCCGTTCCTTGGCCGGCCCCTTGAAGCCTTTACAGGCCGGTTCAGTTGCCGGATTGAATACCGGTGCCCTTGACCCGTTCCATGGTGCCGTCGGGAAAAACCAGGATCGTCTCGCCGCCCGAGGCCGACGGACCGATTACGCCGCCGCTGGCCAGCGCCTGCATGCCGGCTTCGAACTGTTCGAGCGTGATGCCGCTGCCCGCGCTCTCACTCGACCCGCCTTCAATGGTCGCAGACGTATCGAAGGAGTCGTAGAGCGCCCCGATCGTATAGTCGGCCTCGGCTTCACTGCGGCTGAGCAGGCCGTCGCCGTTACGGTCGAGTTGCCGGAATTTTTCCGATATCTCGATATCGCCGGTGCCATCGGCACGCGCGGCATCGATATCGGCCGCCGTCGATTCGGCGGCCACGGACGTGCTCGCCAGCAGGGCGAGCGACAGGGTAGTGGCAATTCGGATGAGCATGGCGTTTGCGTGGTTCAAGCCAGCCATCAATTTAGCCTGCGGCACGCGGCCATGCCATGGCCGCGTGCAAGTTCGTGACTACTGGCGACGCGGGTCGGTGACGTGTTCGGGGTTGTAAGGCCCCAGCGGCAGGCCATCGCTCTGGTCGGCCACCATATTGACGTTGGCCATGCGCGAGACCTCGCGGGTGCGATCGGCGCTGGTATCCACGATCTGTTCGACCACGGCCACGATCACCGCGGCCAGCAGGCCGCCCTGGTTGTTGTTGGAGCCTTCGATCGCGCGCGCCTTGCCGTCCCAGAGCAGGGTGCCGGTCTGGGTATCGATCAGACGCAGCGATACGTCCACCGTGGTATCCGACGACAGCACGTGGAATTTCTGGCCCCAGTCCTCGATCGTGGCATAGAGCACCGCATCGGGGCCGATCACTTCGTCGATCTTGTTCAGCGGCACCGACTGCATTTCGGCCGGTTCCGACAGCCCGTTTTCCTTCATGAACGCGTCTACGACCGCCACCGGGTAGACGTAGTAGCCGGCCTCGGCGAGCGGGCGCGTGACCGTGGACAGATACACATAGGGCGCGTTGACTTCCACCGAGTTATTGATCGGCGGCAGCACCAGGATCGAACGCGGCGGGTCGGCGCGATAGGCCGAGTAGTCGTAGCCGGGGGATGTGGCACAGCCGGTCGCCAGAAGCGACGCGGCGATGAGGCCAAGCAGTGCGAGATAGCGGCGCATCGGTCAGCTCCCCTTCTGGATACGTTCGATGAACGTGGTCATGAACGCCGAGGATTCGGGGTAGAGCTGGCGCTCGATCGCGAACTGTTCTGCCGCGCCGGCTTCGTTGCCCTGCATGTAGTTCATATAGCCCAGCTGGGCATGCACGCCCGGCGGCACCCGTTTGCCTTCGGCTTCACTGCGCTCGATATCGGCACGCAGCTTTTGTGCCTGCACACCGGGTTCGGCCTCGCCCGGCTTCATGTACATCGCATAAACCAGGTTTTCGTATTCGCCCCAGCGATAGAGTGGTTCCGGTTGGGTGACACAGCCGACCAGCAGCAGGGCACCTGCAAGCGCTGCGAGGCCGCTGTGACGCACGAATCGTGTATGCCTTTTCATGCTTAGCGAACCGGCGACCAGGCGCCGTTTTCCATGCCCTGGGTCAGGTTGTTGACGGCTTCGGTGATGGCGAAGTTAAGCACCTTGCCGTTGAGCGTGGCGTCGTAGCCGGCGGTGCCGCCAAAGCCGGCCACCTGGCGGTTGCTCAGTTCGTATTCGCCGGCGCCCTGCACGGAGTAGATGATTTCCGAGGTGGTGACATCGACTACGTTGAGCGCGACCTTGGCGTAGGCCACCTGGGTCTTGCCGGCACCGAGAATGCCGAACAGCTGCATGTCGCCGGTGGTGCGACGGCCGAACTCGGTCACGTCACCGGTGATCGCCACCTGGGCGCCTTTCAGGGTTTGCTGCGTGCCGCTGATCTTGGCCTCCTGGGCGATCTGGGCCATGTTGTCGCGATCGACCACGGCAAAGCGGTTGGTCTGCTGCAGATGGGTCTTGAGGATGGTCTTGGCCTGGCTGCCGAGCCGGTCGGTGCCATCGCTGAACAGTCCCTGGCGATAGGTCGAGCGGTTCTGGAAGTTGCCCACCACCAGAACATAGCGCGGGCCGTTGTAGGCGGTGCCGTAGCTGGCCACCGTTTCCGGCTGGATGCTGCGATGCGACTCGGTAGCACAGCCACCCAGCAACAACAGCCCGATGACGAGCACGCCGAATACGCGCGCCCGCGCAGAAAAACGATCAAGCATGATGTATCCCCCAAGTGGGTACGCGCGCTGTGTTACGCGGGCGATCCCGATTTGCCGTTTAGCATGCTCCGCACAACCTGCCACGGTCGCGGCGGGTGCTTTGCGCGCAATTGACAAGCAAGTGAGAGCGTCGCGTGCCCAAGCCAAAAACAAGTTGCACGGTAGCGAACACTGACACCGGTCAAGCGCGCAAAGCATTGGCCGCTCAGCGGTTAGGCCTCACAGATGCCGCTGCAAGGCGTCTGTGAGACTCGAACGCGAACCGCGAGAAGTAATGCAGAGCTTCCCCAACAAGCCGGCGATCGTTAAGACGATCTCGGCCTGCGCCGCACTATAGAACGTTTGTACCGTACCCCCGCAACCGCGCTACGTGAATTGAGGCCCTACAGGCGTCCGGCCCATATGGAAACAATGGCTTGCGCGAAGCGTTCGGGGGCGAGCAGCCAAGATGCGCATTCGAACCTGCCGAAGGCGGCCGATAACGCGCATTACCGCGTCGCAGTCAGCGCGATCGTTTGCCGCGCTTGCCGGCGCCGGTCGGCTTTTTTGCACCGCCGGGCGTACGCGTGGCGCGCAGGGCGAGCTGGTCGGCCGCCTGGGCGATCTCGCCGCGCAGCTTTTCGTAGTTCGCAAATCGAGCGGCGTCGAGCTGGCCGGCGTCGATCGCGGCGCGAACCGCACAGCCGGGCTCGCCCACATGACGGCAATCGCGAAAGCGACAGTGCGTGGCCAGTGCTTCGATATCGGCAAAGCCGTCCTCGACCAGATCCTCCTCGCCGGTGGGCTTGAGCTCGCGCATGCCGGGCGTGTCGATCAGACAGGCGCCGGCCGTGAGCGGGATGAGCGCGCGGTGGGTCGTGGTATGCCGGCCGCGCGAATCGCTGGCCCGTACTGCGCCGGTCTTCATGGTCTGAGTGCCGGTCAGGCCGTTGGTGAGCGTCGACTTGCCGACCCCGGAGCTGCCCACGAGCACGGCCGTGATGCCGGGCGCCAGCCAGCGCTGCAGGGCACCCACGCTGGCCGGATCAGTGGCGTCGAGCGTGCACACATCGACGTCCAGAGTCGCCAGCGCTGCCTTTGCGTTTTCCACGGCCCCGGGTTCGCGTGCCTCGGCGATATCGGTTTTCGTGAGCACTACCACCGGGCGCGCGCCGCCGCGTACCAGCAGCAGATAGCGTTCGATACGGCGCGGGTTGAAGTCGCCGTCGAGGCTGGAAACAACGAATACGACATCGATGTTCGCGGCGATGATCTGTTGGCCGTAGTGCTTGCCGGCGCTGCTTCGCTTGATGGTGCTGCGCCGCGGCAGAAGGGCAACGGCCTGGGCGTGGGTATCGTCGCCGCCGCTCACGAGCAGCCAGTCGCCCACCGCCGGGCGTTGCTCCGAGGGCAGGCGTGGTCGTTGCCAGTCGGGCAGGGATTCGACCGCATAGCTGTTGTCGATGTCTTCCGCGACGATATAGCCGCTGCGGTGCTGTTCGACCACGCGGGCCGGTCTTGCCGCGGGGTGTTCTGCCAGCAGGTCGGCCCAGGCGCCGTCTGCGGCCCGGCTTGCAAACGGCCAACCGATACGGCGCAGGGCGTCCACGTCAGCCGGCATCAACAGGCGCCGCCCAGCGCAGGCGAGGCGGCGTGCCGGCTTGCGATACGCAGCGCGGCCATGGCTACCACATCAGATCGTCGGGCACCTGGTAGTCGGCATAGGGATCGTCGGGGTCGGGCGTGTCATCGGCGGGTGTGGCAAGCCAGATGCGGTTGGGGATTAACGGCTGCAGCCGCTCGGCCACGTCCGCGTTCACCAGCGACGTCTTGCCCTGGTACCGCACGATTGCCATGCGGCCTGCGGCCAGAGCCTTGCGCTGCGTATCGCTGACCATGAGCCGCTTGATCTTGCCGTTGACGTTGTAGTTGTAGGCCACGGCCTGGTCGTTGTCGCCTTCGGCTGCGACCCGGTTGCGTTCGATGATCTGCACCGCTTTTTGCTGGCGCTCCTGGGCCTCGCGCTGGGCCTTTCGCTGTTCGTTCAGGCGCCGGTCGTAGTCGCGCTTGCCGGCTTCCTTGGCCGAAATCTCGCGGGCGAGCTGGTCTTGCTCCTTGGCCTTCTTCGGGTCGCGCCGGGCGGCCTGCGCTTCGCGGGTCTTGTCGCGGCGGGCCTTCTTGGCCTGCTTGGGCTTGGCCAGACCGGCTTGCAGCAGCTGTTCCTGCAGGGATTTCGACATCTTGCGTCTCGATACGAGCATGCGTGGCTATACTCACATTCTATCGAAGCCGGGCGCTGCTGCGCAGCCGTCGGTCAGCCAACCCTGTGTCGTAGCGATGCGAGTTCGGCCGCGCAAGGCATTTGTGGCAAGCGTCGGATTTGGCGCTACGCTGTCTGTCCGTGCACCGCAGGGGAATCCATGAAAACGTTCGTATCGATACTGTCAGCCGCCGCGCTCGCCCTGGCGACCACTGCATGGGCCGCGCCTGAAGGCGAGACGCTGGTGGCCACCGCTGATGGCGACGTCACCCTCTATCGCATTCAGCATGCCAGCTTCGTGCTCGACTGGAATGGACAGACGATCTACGTGGATCCGACCCAGGGCGCCGAGGCCTATGCCGGGCTGCCGACCGCGGATATCGTGCTGCTCACCCATGGCCATGGCGATCACCTGGACCCGCAGACGCTGAACGGGCTGGATCTGCGCCAGGCGATCGTGGTCATGCCACAGGCCGTGGCCGACGAGGTCGGCGAACGCTACGGCCATGCACAAACGATCATGGACAACGGCGAGAAGGTGCATACCGATGCCGGCGTGGGTATTCATGCAGTGCCCATGTACAACCTGCCGCCCAGCGCCGACGCCTACCACCCTAAGGGTTGGGGCAACGGCTATGTGCTGACCCTGGCCGACAAGCGCGTTTATATCTCGGGCGATACGCAGGGCATCGAGGAAATGCGGGACCTGAAGGATATCGACGTGGCCTTCGTCTGCATGAACCTGCCCTACACCATGGACGTCGAAGAGGCAGCGGATGCGGTAGCTGACTTTGCGCCGGCCGTGGTCTATCCCTATCACTATCGCGGCCAGGACACCGAGCGTTTTCGCGAGCTGGTCAACCGGCGCGAGCCGGCGACCGAGGTTCGCCTACGCGACTGGTATAAGCCGCTCTAGGGTCTATCTCGCGACGAAAGGCACTAGGCTTTGGCCACCTGATCGCGGCCGTCCCGTTTGGCGGTATACATCGCCAGATCCGCACGTGCGACGAGCGAGCGAAGCTCTTCGCCCGGCTCGTACTCGGCTGCGCCCACGCTGATCGTGCATTCGATGCTCTCCTGTCCGGGGCGCACGGCACGGCTGGCTACGGCAGCACGCATGGCGTCGGCCACGTGCAGGGCGTTGGACAAGGTGCAATCGACGAGCAGAATGAGAAATTCGTCGCCGCCCCAGCGACACAGCGTATCGGTATCGCGTAGATGCGCTCGGCAGGTATCGGCCAGCGAATAGAGGACGAGGTCGCCGGCCGCATGCCCGTACGCGTCGTTGATGTGCTTGAAGTGGTCGATATCGATGGCCAGCAGCGACAATGGCGACTGGTTGCGCAGCGCGTTCTTGCGCGCCTGATCGAAGATGGCCTCGAAAACCCGGCGCGTGGTACAGCCGGTCAAGGGGTCGGTGCCGGCCATCTGTTCCAGGCTCATCTGATAATTGCGCACCGCGAACCAGCCGATCGCGCCCACCAGGGCGGCAATGGCGATGGCAATGCCGATATTGAGCAGCAACGCACCCAGTACGCGTGCCTCGGCCGAGGACTGGGCCTGCTCGACGATCAGATACCAGTCGAATTCCGGAATCAGGCGGCTGTTGACGTACACACGCCGGCCTTGAGCGCTCTCGTAGCTTACCGAGGCGCTGGGCGTGGCGAGGATCGTGGTGGCGATATGGCTCATGCCAGCGCGTTCACGTAGATTCTCGGCGCCCTCGAAACGCGGGCCACGCAGGGTGACGCGGCCTTCGCGGTCGGTCAGATAGATTTCTCGGGCATAGCGGGTCTGATAACTGGCGATCAGCTTGGCAACCGAGTCAACGGACAGCCCGATGCCGGTCACGCCGATGAACCGGTTTTGGTAGTCGGTTACCCGATAGTTGAGAAAGATGGTCAGGCGGCTTGGATCGGCGGTGTCGGTATCGACATTGATTTCGTAGGGCGTGTTCAGCTCGCGCGTACGAAAGTACCAGGCGTCCTGAGGGTCGTCGGCCGAAACCTGCTTGAGAACGCCGTCGGCGTGGTAGTAGTTGCGCGTCTGTTCCGATACGTAGAAGGCCGTGGTCGTGTCGTACTTGTTCTGGATCTCACGCAGATAGCGCACGATCTTGTCGGGGCCGGCTTCGCCGTCGAGGGTCCAGTCGCGTAGCAGCGTGTCGTGTGCCATGAGCGACGAAATAAGCACCGAGCGCAGCAGGTCCTGCTCGATTTCGGAATAAATGTTATCGCTGGTCAGCGGCAGCGTTTCCTCGGCGATATGATCGTTGACCGAATCGCTGGCCAGAAAATAGCTGATCACGCTGGTTGCGATAAAACCGAATACGAGCGCGCCGGCCAGTGCGACCGCCAGATAGACTTTCTTTTGAGCCAGCATTGTTCTTTCTGGGAGTAGGGCGGTGGGCCGTGGGCCGCTGAGGCGGTCAGGAGACTTTATCGCCGCATCGGTTCGCCGCGATTAGCTTAATCAGTTGTTTGCGCCTTGGGTAGCGCGAGACGCTTGTCGGCGTGTCGTGCCTGGCTTATACCGTTGTTATCGGCCCCGCATCACGATGTCTGCATGCGGGATTAGTAATCATGTTCATGGTTTTGAAGATACCGATGAAAACAGTTGGATTGTCGATCGGACGACGTGTCCGAATGGCCTGTGTTTCGTTCGTTGTAGTGGCTTTCCTGGCCGCCTGTTCGGGTGCGCCCGATGCCGGTGACGTACAGCCGCTGCTGGAAACACAGGTGCGCGCAAGCCTGGAAAACGCCCAGTCGGCGATGCGGGCGTTGGGGGGTGAATCCGGCGTCGAGTTCATGCGCGCCATGGGTGCGCCGAATCCGGATGACATCCATATCGAGAACGTCGAGATTCTGGAATCGCGTGAACTCGAGCACCAAGACTATGAGCTGCAGCTGCGCTACGACATCGTGGCCGGCGACAATCGCAAGGTCGAAACCACGACCGTGCGCGTCAACGAAGGCGATAACGGCTGGCGTTTATTGCCCGATTGATGTCGGCAAACAACCCGCAGAACACGGTTCGCTTCGCCCTCGGGGCTGGCGTCGGCGGGTTGTTTGAAAGATGTCAAAAAACCGCCTTACGACAGTCATATAGCGCGCATCGGCGACGCGTACTCTGCATCCGGTGCATGAGCCATAGCGGCTATCTTGCTGAGAACATGGTACTAATGGGGTGATTTCACTGGCGTTACACTCGTGTGGCGCTTCGATGGAGGCCTCGATGAAAGAGACGTTTTCGCACGCTTCACGCTGGCGCTGGCTGGGCAGCATCGCCCTGGCCATGGCGGTTGGGGGCACGACGCCCGTGTATGCCGACAGCGCCGCGAACTGGGAAACCCTCGAAGTCACGGCCACGTCGTTCACCCTTGCCGAAGAAGAAACCAAGCAGGGCAACATCGGCCTGACCGCCTTCGGCGAACAGCTCGAGCCCGGCGACAAGGCGATCGCCGTATCCCGCGATCTCATTCGACTGGGCCTGACCCATGGCACCAAAGTCCGCGTCGAAGGCCTGCCCGGCACCTATACCGTGCAGGACAAGATGCACCGACGCTGGCGCAACAAGATCGATATCCTCTTCGCCAAGCGCAAGCGCGCGCTGAAATGGGGCCGCAAGAATATCGAGATCCAGTATCTGGTCGCCGACGCGAATTGATCGGACGTCTCAGGACTTCAGGCGATAACCGGTTTTGAAGATCCAGGCGACGACCAGCAGGCAGGCGGCCAGAAAGACGCCGATCATGCCCAGGCTCACAAACACGTTGACGTCGGCCACGTCGTAAAAGCTCCAGCGAAAACCGGACACCAGATAGACCACCGGGTTGAGCAGGGTGATCTTCTGCCAAATCGCCGGCAGCATATCGATTGAATAGAAGGTCCCGCCCAGAAAGGTCAGCGGGGTGACGATCAGCAGCGGCACGATCTGCAGCTTTTCGAAGTTGTCGGCCCAGATACCGATGATGAAGCCAAACAGGCTGAAGGTGATGGCGGTGAGCGCCAGGAACACCAGCATCATGAACGGGTGGGCGATGCTGATATCCACGAAGAAAAACGACGTGCCGAGGATGATCAGCCCGAGCGCGGCCGATTTGGTGGCGGCCGCGCCTACGTAGCTGATCACGATTTCCACATAGGAAACCGGCGCGGACAGCAGTTCATAGACAGTGCCGATGAACTTGGGGAAATAGATCGCGAACGAGGCGTTGGAAATGCTCTGCGTCATCAGCGACAGCATGATCAGCCCGGGCACGATGAACGCGCCGTAGCTCACGCCCTGTATTTCGTCGATCCGTGAGCCAATGGCCGAGCCGAACACCACGAAGTACAGCGAGGTGGATATCACCGGCGAAACCACGCTCTGGAACAGCGTGCGCCAGGTGCGGGCCATTTCGAACTTGTAGATGGCGGCAATGGCATGGATGTTCATGCGTCGTTCCTTGTGCTCTCGGTCGTTGGCGCCTTCACAAGATCCACGAAGATCTCCTCCAGCGAGCTGTGCTTGGTGTCCACATCGCGCAACCGCAGTCCGGCGCGGTCCAGATCCCGAAACAGCGAGTTGACGCCGGTGCGCTTGTCGTTGGCGTTGTAGGTATAGATCAGGGCCCGCCCGGCATCGGCGAGCTCGAGATCATGCGCGGACAGCGCCTCCGGCACCTGCTCGATTGCCTGTTCGAGCTGCAGGGTCAGGCGTTTCTCGCCGAGCTTGGTCATCAGTTCGCTCTTGCGTTCGACCAGCACGATTTCGCCTGCGTTGATCACGCCGATACGGTCGGCCATCTGTTCGGCTTCTTCCAGATAGTGGGTGGTGAGGATGATGGTCACCCCGTGTTCGCGCAGCGATCGCACCACCTCCCACATGCTGCGCCGAAGTTCCACGTCAACGCCCGCGGTAGGTTCGTCGAGAAACAGAATGCGCGGTTCGTGCGACAGGGCCTTGGCGATCATGACCCGGCGCTTCATGCCGCCAGACAGGGTCATGAGCATGTTGTCCCGTTTGTCCCAGAGCGACAGGTCCTTGAGCACCTTCTCGATATGCGCCGGATTCTTGGGCTTGCCGAACAGCCCGCGGGAAAAGCTCACCGTGGCCCAGACCGTTTCGAAGGCGTCGGTGGTCAGCTCCTGGGGTACGAGGCCGATCAGCGAGCGCGCTGCGCGATAGTCGGTGATGATGTCATGGCCGGCGGCTTCGACCGTGCCGCCGCTGGGATTGACGATGCCGCAGATCACGTTGATCAGCGTGGTCTTGCCGGCGCCGTTCGGCCCGAGCAGGGCGAAAATATCGCCGTCCGGAATATCCAGGTCGATGCCCTTGAGCGCCCGAAAGCCCGAGTCGTAGCGCTTTTCGAGATTGCGAATCGATATGATCGAAGCCAACGTGACAGTCCTTTTCGTGGGCCGGCCGCATCCGGCCTGGGCAAAAGCGGTGTCGAGGCAAAGCGCGTAGGTTACGGCGCTGCGCGCACAAGGCAAATTGCGCCAGCGCGAACGATACCGCTATCGCCACGCAAGCTCGTGTACGCTCGCATGGCGTATGAACGACAACTGGAGAATCGAATGATCGGCTATGTGACCCTGGGCGTGAGCGACATGACCCGAGCCAAGGCGTTCTACTCGAAGCTGCTCGCCGACATGGATGCCCGCGTGCTGATGGATATGGGGCGCATCTGCTTCATCGGCAAGAAGATGAGCGAGCCCATGCTCGCGGTATGCATTCCCTACGATGAACAGCCGCATGACCCCGGCAACGGCAATATGGTTGCATTCCATCCCGGCTCCAAGACCGCCGTGGATACGATCTATCACCAGGCGATCGAACTGGGTGCGAGCTGCGACGGCGAGCCGGGCCAGCGTATTCCCGATCAGTTCTATGGCGCCTATGTGCGCGACCCGGACGGTAACAAGATCTGCTTCTATCACTTTGGCTGATGTGCCGGGCGCTACCCGGGCGGAGGTGCATATGATTTCGTCCCCCTCGGCCACGGGTTTTCATCCTGTTGCGCGGGCGTTTCACTGGCTGGTGGCGATTCTGGTCTTCGCAGTGTGGCCGCTGGGCAAGGTCATATCCTTCGTGCGAGACGATGCCAAGACCGGGTTCTATCTCTGGCATGAATCGCTCGGCTTTCTGGTGCTGTGGTTGATGCTGGCCCGGCTTTGCGTGCGCTTTCTCACGCAAACGCCGGGGCACGGCGATATGCCGCGTGCCCAGGCCTGGCTTGCCGATACCGTGCAGTGGTCGCTCTATCTCGCGCTGATCGCGATGCCCATCAGCGGGTTTCTGGCGACCAACGCCCACGGATTTCCGCTTGACTGGTTTGGCGTGCTGCCGGTGGCCAGCCCGATCGGCAAGTCGCCGGAGATTGCGCCCCTGCTGTCGGCGATCCACTACTGGTTGAGCTGGGCCACGCTGGCGCTTGTCGTCTTGCATCTCGCCGGCGTGCTTTTTCACCGCGTGATTCTGGGGGATCGCACGCTCGACCGCATGATTTGAGACTCGCTTTCGCCTGCCTGAACGAATCGCGCGTGTTGTCCGTAGTTAACCGGATACTGCCGTACCCATATCGGCCCCAATGTATCTGTACACGCACGACATCGTGCGTGGCGCGGCAACACTGCCGCCGGATGCATCCACGGCTCGCGAGTTTCGATGGCGGCTCGGGTGTATTCGAGAATCCAACCTGCCGGTAGGGCTCAAGCAGTCGACCGGCTCATCAAGGAGTATTTCCATGGTTGATGATGATCGCAAGCAGGGTACAGCCGACCGTGTCAAAGGTGCCGTCAAGGAAGGCATCGGCAAGGTCACCGGCGACGAACAGAAAGAAGCCGAAGGCAAGGCCCAGCGCAAGACGGGCAAGGTTCAGGACAAGGTAGGCCAGGCCAAGGACAAGGTTCGGGACAAGCTCAAGGACTAGAACCTCTCGCGGATCGCGTTCGAGTCCTCACAGACGGTGCGGCAAGGCGTCCAGGCGCAGCGCCTGCCTTATTGGCAGGTCAAGCCTGGCAACGCAGTCGCGGCGTCTGTGAGGCCGGACCCCTTGCGGGCCGGGGCTTTGCGCACGCTTGAACAGCGTCAGTGTTCGCTACCGTGCCACTTGTTATCGGCTTGGGCACGCTACGCTCTCACTTGTCTGTCAATCGCGCGCAAAGCACGCCGGCGCGACCGCGACAGGTTGTGAAGAGCTTCCCTGGCCATTCCCTGACCAGGCCCGTTCTCGAACATGGCGCGCCGGGGGCCTCCTCGGCGCGTTTTTTTTGCGGCTAGGGCTTGTTAGCAGGCGCTAGTCGGAGCTGCCCTCGAAAGCCCGCCGGCGCTGTTCGATCTTGTCGCTGAGCGGGCGCGAGTCGGACTCAAACTGGCTGCGTCGCGTCTCAAGCGAATTCGCTCGCGCGGCGTTGCTGTTGGTTACCCCGTTGGAATAGCCGGTGCTCCCGGATATGCCCAGGTTGGTACGCCGGTCGCCGCCGTCGATGACCGACATATTGCCGGAGCCGGGCGTGCCGCTGTCGCCGCCGATCGCACGTTCGCTGCCGCTGATGGCGCGATCGCTTCCGGTAATAGCGCGCTGGGATCCCGTGATCGCGCGTTCTGCCAGGGCCGTGCCGGCAAAGCCGAGCAAGACGCAGGTGAGAGCGACAATACGTATGTTCATGTGGAACTCCGGACCCGCAGGGGCCAGTATGAGAGTGGCTCCCCCCCCCCCCCTGCCCCCGCCCGCGCCCCCCCGCCGATGGCGATGACTTGATTATGGCGCGCATCGCCGGCGCGTACCAGAAGCCACGCGACCGGCGGCGAAGGCTAGGCGCGGTTCGCCGTCCAGCGCGCATGGCTGATCGCGACCGCCCAGATCGCCAGCCCGCCCAGGGCCAGCAGGCTGCCCACCGCGCCGGTCGAGCGCAGGCCCAGGCCGGCGGCAAGCGCCAGTCCGGCGACCCAGGGCCCCAGCGCATTGGCCATGTTGAAGGCCACATGGTTGAGCGCCGCGGCCAGGTTCTGGGCGTCGCCGGCCACATCCATCAGGCGCGTCTGCAGCACGGGGCCAAGCGCACCGCCGATCCCGATACAGAATACGTCGAGGGCAATCAGCCACGGGTTGTCGGCCACGAACGGAAAACACGCCAGTGCGATCGCGCTCCAGAGCAGAATGGCGCCCGCGGTGGGCATGAGCGCGCGATCGGCAAAGCGCGGCAGTACGGCATTGCCGAACGTCATACCCAGGCCGAATACGCACAGCACCAGCGGTATCAAGCGCTCGGACATGCCGGTGACCTGATCGAGCGTGGACGTGACATAGGTATAGACCGCGAACATGCCACCAAAGCCCACCGCGCCGATTGCCAGCGTCAGCCACACCGATACTCGGGCGAGCGCGCCCAGCTCGCGCATGGCGCTGGCATCCGCTGCGGCCTGGTCGCGCGGCGCATAGATCGCGATCAGCGCGACGGCCGTGACCGCGATGGCTGCAATCACCCAGTAACCGCTGCGCCAGCCCGCGGCGTTTCCCAGCCAGGTGGCCAGCGGCACGCCGATGACGGTGGCGATGGTCAGCCCGAGCATGACATAGCCCACGGCCTGGGTACGCCGGGCCGGGTCCACTACCGCTGCGGCCACCAGCGATGCCACGCCGAAATAGGCGCCATGTGGGATGCCGGCCAGAAAACGACACAGCATCAACGAGCCGTAGCCGGGTGCGACCGCGCTCAACGCGTTGCCCAGCGCGAACAGCGACATCAGTATGAGCAGCAGCGGTTTGCGGGCCATCTTCGCCGCCAGCACGGTGATGATCGGGGCGCCGAAGACCACGCCCAGCGCATAGGCACTGATCAGGTGGCTCGCGGTGGACGGATCGATATCCAGCTCAGCCTGAATGAACGGCAGCAGGCTCATGGTGGCGAACTCGGTGGTACCGATCGCGAAAGAGCCTGTGGCCAAGGCAAGGACGACGGGCAGGGCGCCTAACTTCTGGGGCATGGGAACTCATCCGCGGGCGGGCAATGTCGGTACATCGTTTCGCCCCGAGCCGGTTTCAAGGGCTCGGCAGGTATCAATCGTCGGGTCGGGCCAGGCAGTGCAGGCGGTCAGCGTCGCGCACGCGGTCAAACAGCCAGGGATCGAGCCGGTCGCCGTGGGCGAGTACGGAACAATCGCCCGTGGTTTCGAACACCACGGCAAGCACCTGTTCGCGGTCGGTCACGCCCGCCAGCCGTAGCTTCGAGCGCAGATCGTCTTCGGTGACCCGTGCGATGCGCAGGTTGTCGTAGAGCACCTCGTCGCCGGCCATCAGAAGCAACGGCTCGTTGTCGACCAGGTTCTGAATGGCGGCGCTCGCATGGCGTGCGCGCGAGACCGCATATTGCAGGCCATACAGCACGGCCAGGCCAAAGGCCGCGCTCAGCAGATCCGGATTTTTCGATAGCAGCGTCGAAGCGATGATCGAACCGAAGGCAACCGTGGTCGCGAAATCGAAACTCGACATCTTTGAAAAGCTGCGCAGCCCGGCAAGCCGGGTCAGCACGAGCAACGCGATATAAATGCCGATACCGGAAATCAGCACCATGGTCAGCGTGGTTGCGCTGCTGGTCAGCCACTGAAAATTCATTGGCCGCATCCTCGTTTGGTTGGAAAATAAAAGCGGCGCATGGCTGCCGGCCCGGGCGGGGGCGGCATGTGGGCGCGACGGTGGGGCGGGATAGCTTGGTGTGCCAGTCTACCGGACATCGCGGCCGCGACTTTTGCACACCGACGCTGGACGAAGCTGTGGATAAGCCGTGTGCGAGTGCTTCGATCGCCCGGCCGCCAAGGCCTGACGATGGATTGAACAATTTTTGACCACGCCTGTGGCGCGTTTGAAAGGGGGGATCGCGCCGCCGCAGCCGGCGCGCCTGGCGCGCCCGATGCGGTTCGTTATCCTGAGGCCTGTTCTGCACCGGCGCGAAGCGCGCATGGCGCCTGGCCGATCACTCTGGAGCCGATACCGATGTCGCAGTCACTACGCCCGCTGTATCCGGTCGTGGGCACGTTCGTGCTGCTGGGCCTGCTCTGGTGGGGGTTCGATCAGCTGCTGGATAGGCGCGCCCACCCGAATCGGGATGTTGCGGTCGGCGCCGAGGCGCCCGAGCGGCTGGTGCTCGACGCCGGCCCGGGCGGGCACTACATGGTTCCCGGCGAAATCAATGGCCAAGCGGTGCGGTTTCTGATCGATACCGGGGCCAGCCATGTGGCGGTGCCGGCCGATATGGCCGAGCGGCTTGGCTTGTCGCGTGGTGCCCCCATGATCGTGGAAACGGCTGCTGGGCGCGTGCGGGCCCATGCCACGCGCCTGGGCTCGGTTCGTGTCGGTGGGTTCACCCAGTACGACGTGCGGGCATCGATCAACCCGGCGATGGCTACGGATTTCGTCCTGCTGGGCATGACGTTTCTGCGGCATGTGGATATCAGTCAGCGCGACGGACGGCTGATTCTGGAGCCGCCGGCGGGCCGGTGATCGAAGCCGGGTTGGTGGTCGGCCTGTTGAAAGGGCGGCGCGCATGGGTAATGCTGAATCTCTCGCACAGTCGAGGAGCACGACATGGCAACCGGTTGGGCGCGCGAAGGCGCCGTACAGGAACAGATCGACAGCACCGTGGCCGAAGGCGTCGAACTCGCACGCTCGCGGCTGGGCCGCGCCGGCGAGAGCCTGGAGTACTGTGCCGAATGCGGTGAAGAAATTCCGCAGCGCCGGCGCGAAGCGATTCCCGGCGTGCAGCTGTGCGTGGCCTGCCAGGAGGAGGTCGACCAGGATCACCGCCAGAACGCCGCCTTCAATCGGCGCGGCAGCAAGGACAGCCAGCTGCGCTAGGGCCTACATTCCGACGACTGGCTGATCCATCATGCGTTTTATCTGTGAAATCGGTAGCGACGAACATCTGATCGATGCCGATACCTTCGAGGCCGCGGCCGAGGCCGCCGCACGGGCACATGCCGGCGCACGCGGCGAAACCGGCGGGCGCTATACGGTCAAGGTGTCGGAGGCCAACGAGGCCGATTTCCCGCTGGTCAGCGGCGAGGACTATCAGGTGACGCTGGCGGACTGACGCCCCGACGCGCTCGCGCACGCGTTGGCAGCGCCCCTGCAACCGAGCGGCCCATGGCGTGGCGCAGCGTGCGGTTATGGCAGCATGGGCAGATCATGTCCGTACGAGCGTTTCAATGAGCGAGTCCAACCCGTTCGAGAGCCTGCCGCAGAATGCGGCCAACCATGCGGCGATGTCGCCGATCAGTTTCCTGGCCTGGTCGGGCGAGGTCTATCCCGAGCGTACCGCGCTGATTCACGGCGAACTGCGCCAGAGCTGGGGCCAGACGTACGCGCGCTGCCGCCGACTCGCGAGCGCGCTCGACAAGCGCGGCATTGGCCGCGGCGATACCGTCGCGATCATGGCGCCGAACATCCCGGCCACCTACGAAATGCACTTCGCCCCGGCGATGATTGGCGCCGTGCTCAACGCACTCAACGTACGTCTGGATGCGGCCACGCTCGCCTTCATGCTCGAGTTCGGCGAAGCGAAGATCGTGTTCGTCGACCGCGCGTTCGCGCCGGTCATGGCCGATGCCGTAGCCCGTCTGGACAATCCGCCCACGGTGGTGGATATCGACGATCCGGTCTATTCCGGTGACGAAGCGCCCATCGGCGAGGTCGAGTACGAGGCTTTCGTCGCCGAAGGCGACGCCGATTTTCAATGGCGTCTGCCCGACGACGAGTGGAACGCGATCTCGCTAAACTTCACATCGGGTACTACGGGCAACCCCAAGGGCGTGGTCTATCACCACCGCGGTGCTTATCTGAACGCCATGACCAACGCCATGGCCTGGGATATGCCCACCCATGCGGTGTATCTATGGACCTTGCCGATGTTTCATTGCAACGGCTGGTGTTTCGCCTGGACGCTGGCCGCCAAGGCCGGCACCAACGTCTGCCTGCGCCAGGTTGCGGCCGACCCGATCATCGAGGCCATGACCGAACACCGCGTCACCCACTACTGCGGCGCGCCGATCGTGCATTCCATGCTGGTCAACGCCGATGCGCAAAAGCTTGCCGGCATCGACCAGACCGTTTACGGCCTGGTGGCCGGGGCGGCACCGCCGGCCGCGATGATCGAGGGCATGGAGCGTATCGGCTTCAAGTTGACCCATGTGTATGGCCTGACCGAAACCTATGGTCCGGCCGCGCTCTGTGCCAAGCATGAATCCTGGGACGAGGTCAGCCTGGACGAGCGTGTGCGCCTGAACGGCCGTCAGGGCGTGCGCTATCCGACGCAGGCCGCGCTGACCGTCATCGATCAGGACAGCGGCGAGATCGTGCCCCACGACGGCAAGACGATGGGCGAGCTGGTATTCGCCGGCAATATCGTCATGAAAGGCTATCTCAAGAACCCGTCTGCCACCGAAGAGGCCTTTGCCGGCGGCTGGTACCACACCGGCGATCTCGGCTATATCGAACCGGACGGCTATATCAAGATCGCCGACCGCGCCAAGGACGTCATCATCTCCGGCGGCGAGAACATTTCCTCGCTGGAGATCGAAAGCGTGCTCTCGCGCCATCCCGCGGTCGCCTCATCTGCGGTGGTCGCCAGACCCGACGAGAAATGGGGCGAGACGCCCTGTGCCTTCATCCAGCTGCGCGATGGTCAAAACGCCAGCGAAGAAGACATCATCGCCTACTGCCGCGAGCATATGGCGAAGTTCAAATGCCCCAAGACCGTGGTTTTCGGGCCGCTGCCGACCACCTCGACGGGCAAGGTGCAGAAGTACGAACTGCGCTCGCAGGCCGGCGAGTTGAACGACTAGCGCCGAGCTGGCGGCTTGCCGCGTTGGATAGCGATCATGACGGCTTGGCACGCGATATGATTGCGCTCTATGAAACTGCGTACGAGCGCAATCGGAGATTCCATGCGTACAAAGGCTATGTTCATTGGTTTGCTGGTAGCCGGCATGACTGTTCTGGCCGGGTGCAACGACGATGACGCCAACATCGAGCTGACGAGCGCTAACCAGACAGGCGCTACGCCAGCCGATAACCAGGGCTCGACGCCGGGTCGTGGCGATTCGGCTGACGGAGTAGAGGGCGTCGACGAGGCATTTGTGGGCCCGGCGCTGCAGACTGAACCGGCCGAACTCGACCGCTCGTTGAACTGCACGGCATTCGAGCACCCGGATAAACCGCCGGTCTTGTTGGTACACGGCACCACGGTCACTGGCACCGAGCAGTTCACGACGTTCTACACGCCGCAGCTCGTCGCCCTTGGGTTTGATGTGTGTATCGTCACCTATCCTGACCGCGGGCTGGGCGATATGCAGGTCTCGGCCGAATACGTGGTTCACGCCCTGCGCACGATACACGCCCAGACCGGTCGCAAGATCGCGATGATCGGCCATAGCCAGGGCGGGGTGATGCCGCGCTGGGCGATCAAGTACTGGCCGTCGGCGCGCGCGGCGGTGGCGGATTTCGTCATGCTCGCCGGGGTCAATCATGGGACCGATGTGGCCCTGCCGGCCGCAGTGGCCGACAGCTTGACGACGTTTCTGGGGATCGATCGCTTCCCGGTCGGTTTCGCGCCCGCGGTGACCTATCAGTTCGCGCGGAGCTCGAACTTCGTGGCCGCGCTCAACGCCGGCGATGAAACACCCGGCGAGATCGACTATACCGCGCTGTACACGCTCTACGATGAGCTCGTACGCCCGGTAGTAGTCCCCGAGCCCACCGCCGCGCTTGAGTACGAGCAAGGTAATCCGAAGGTAGCCAATATTCTTCTGCAGGACATATGCCCGGGCCATGTGTCGGAGCATTTCGTCATCGGTACGGCCGACAGTCTCGCTTTCGCGCTTGCACTGGATGCAATCAGCAACGACGGCCCCGCCAACGTCGAGCGCGCCGGCGGCGCTTCGGCGCTGTGCGGCCTGCTGCCCGTCGATATCGCGCAAATCGTCATGCCGGGCAGTGCGGTAGGACTGCTCGACGTCGTGGCGAGCACGCTACGCGAGCCCGAGATCGGCCCGAATCTCACCGCCTCGGAGCCGCCCCTGATGCCCTACGCGCAGCAGCCAGCACGGCCATAGGTACGTAAGCGCAGTCCGGGTATGGTCTAGGACCAGGGCAGGCGGTCCAGATCCACGTTGCCGCCGGTCAGGATCACGCCCGCGCGTTGACCGGCGAAACGTTTCGGATGATGCAGGATCGTCGCCAGGGGCAGGGCGCAGGATGGTTCGATGATGATTTTCATGCGCTGCCAGATCAGGTGCATCGCCTCGACGATCGCCGCCTCTTGCGCCAGCAGGATAGCGTCGACGTGGCGCCGCACGATGTCCCAGTTCAGTTCGCCAAGCGAGGCTTTCAGCCCGTCAGCGATGGTATCGGGCGCATCTTCGACCAGCCGCTCGCCGGCCGCGAGTGAGCGATAGGCATCGTCTGCGTTCGCCGGCTCGGCGGCGAGCAGGCGTGTCGTCGGCGACAGGGCGCGACAGCTCAGCGCGGTGCCCGCGACCAGACCGCCGCCGCCGATCGGCGCGATCACCATATCCAGACCTTCGACGTCTTCGAGCAGCTCTTTCGCACAGGTCCCCTGGCCGGCGATGACCCGGGCGTCGTCGTAGGGCGGGACCACGTTGGCGCCGCTTTCGGCGACGATCTCGTCCAGGGTCTGCTGGCGGGCGGTATTGCGCGGCGCACAGAACACCACCGAGCCGCCATAGCCGCGCACCGCCGCAACCTTGGCCCGGGGCGCGGTTTCGGGCATGACTACGGTGCAGTCGATGCCACGGCAGGCGGCCGCGCGTGCCAGGGCCATGCCGTGATTGCCGCTCGAGTGGGTGGCCACGCCGCGACGGGCATCGGCTTCATCCAGGCCGAACACGGCGTTGACCGCGCCACGCGATTTGAATGCGCCGGCTTTCTGGAAGTTCTCGCACTTGAAGAACAGCGTCGCGCCGGTCATCGCATCGAAGGTCGCACTGGTGAGTATCGGTGTGCGATGAATCCAGGGGGCGATGCGCTCGTGTGCGCGGCAAACGTCGTCGTAGTCCGGTAAGTGCATGGCGCGCTCGTGGTTTTAAACACGATGCATAGTGCCCGAGGCCGGTCGCATAAGGGAAACATCGCGGCCTCGGCACCAGGCGCGCGCCGCCTGTCGCAAAGCACTTGTATCGCAACGAGTACGCGCCTTAATAATAAGCGATCGTTGATAACCGCAGCGCCTGCTGTACCGAGGTTTGCATGGCCGAATCCCAGTCTCCAGAACCTGCTCGTGAAACGATCGACGGCCAGAGCCCGGCGCAGGCCGCACAAACGCTCGGTCGGTTACCGCCCGAGCAGATCGAAACGCTGCTTGGGCAGATGCCGCACGACGAGGCGATGGCCGTGGCCGCGCAGCTGCCCGGCGTAGCCTCCGCCCTGGCGGGTGACGAGGCCAGCGAACAGGCGACCGAGGCGGCCGCGGCCGAAATCGATGCAACCATCGACGAGTTGCTGGCCGCCGCGCCGGCCGTGCTCGATTCCAGCAAGACCGCGGCCGAGGCGGTGGCGTTTTTGGTCCAAAGCCAGGCGGTCGCACAGATCACGTATATCTTCGTCGTCGACGACGAGAAACTGGTCGGGGTCGTGGGCATGCGCGATATCGTGCTCGCCAAGCCCGGCCAGCCGTTATCCGAGATCATGGTGAAAGAGCCGTTCGCGTTCAAAAGCGGCACCGGCGTGGATGCGGCCGTGCGTGCTGCACTGGCGCGCCACTATCCGGTTTATCCGGTGGTGGATGACCAGGGCCGTCTGCTGGGCTGTGTACGGGGCTGGCAGCTGTTCCAGCGCGTGGTAGTGGAAGTCACCGCACAGGCGGGCGCCCAGGTCGGTGTCTCGCGCGAAGAACAGGTCAATACCTCCATCCTCGCGGCGTTTCGCATGCGTCATCCCTGGCTGCAGGTGAATCTGCTGACCGCGTTCGCGGCCGCTTTCGTCGTCAGCCTGTTCGAGGACACCATCACCCAGATCGTCGCGCTTGCGGCATTCTTGCCGGTGCTGGCAGGCCAGAGTGGCAATACCGGCTGCCAGGCACTGGCTATTACCCTGCGCGGCCTCACGCTCGGCCAGCTCGATGAATATCCCGTACGCAAGCTGTTGCGCAAGGAGATATTGCTGGGTGCGCTCAATGGTGTGGTGGTGGGGATCGTCGCCGGCGTCGCGATGTGGCTGTATGCGTCTTACTCGGGCGAGCCGAACGCGATCATGCTGGGCCTCGTAATCCTGGTCGCCATGGTCGGCGCCTGTACCGGCAGCGGCATATTCGGGGTGGTCGTGCCGCTCACGCTCAAGCGCGTGGGGGCCGATCCGGCCATGGCCAGCAGTATCTTTCTGACCACGTTCACCGATATCCTCGGCATGGGTTTGATGCTGTTTCTTGCGAGCTCGATTCTCTTGTGACCGCTACCAACGACGACGACGGCTTCGGGTGGCACTATCGCGGAAGTGAGCGTCCGCCGTTCGCCATCGAACCCGGGCCGGGCCAGGAATCGGTATGGGACTATCCGCGCCCGCCGGTGCTCGTGGCCTGCGACAGGCGTATCGACGTGCGCCTGGGCTCGCGTGTCGTTGCCAGCACCCGGGCGGCGTTTCGCATACTCGAAACCGCCGGCGCGCCGACTTATTACCTGCCGCCCGAGGCCGTGGATTTCGATGCGCTGATCGCCGTCGATGCCCAGAGTTTCTGCGAATGGAAGGGCATCGCACGTTACTGGGACGTCACCGACGGTAAACGCCGGGTCGCGCGCGCGGCCTGGAGCTATCCCGACGCGGGCGATCGCTTTGCCGCCATTGCCGGCTGTATTGCGTTCTACTGCGATCGGCTCGACTGCCGCATCGACGGTGTACGGGCCTTCCCGCAGCCAGGGGGCTTCTATGGCGGCTGGGTTACCCCAGACGTTGTCGGGCCATTCAAGGGTGAGCCCGGTACGCGGGACTGGTAGCGTGGCTCAAGGGGGCGCGCGTCTAGACCCGCGTTTGCATTGTCTTTAATTGGTACGACCTTGCCCTGCGGGGCGCGTTGCGTCAGCCGGACAAACTCATCCGCTGCCAGCGCAGGGCTGAACAGATAGCCCTGTACCTGATCGCAGTGCATTTGCTGGAGCTGCACCAGCTGGCTTTCCTGCTCCACGCCTTCGGCCACCACGTCAAGGTTCATGGCATGGGCAAGGTTGATCACGGCGTCGACGATCATCCGTCCGTGCTCGCTGGGGGATGTGAGCTGGCTGATGAAGCTGCGATCGATCTTGAGCTGGTCGATCGGCAGATCGCGCAGGTAGGACATGCTCGACAACCCGGTGCCGAAATCATCGAGCGCGATCCGAATGCCGCATGCACGCAGTCCCCGCAGCGTTTTAAGCGTGGACGCCAGTTCGGCTATGGCCGCCGTTTCCGTAATTTCGCAGATGAGGTCGTCGTTCGACAGGCCGAATTCGTCAAGCGTGCCCAGCAGCACGTCCGGCAGATGCGTATTGCGCAGGCACATGGCCGACAGATTGAAAGCGATCGGTGGTACAACGCGGCCGGCTTGGCGCCATGCCCGCACATCGCGACATATCTGCCGGAGCATGCTCATCTGCAGATCGTTGATCTGATTCGAGCGCTCGGCGACCATGATGAACTCGCCCGGGGATAATTTACCGCGTACCGGATGATGCCAGCGCGCCAGTGCTTCGCAGCCGACCAGCTGACGCGTGGCGACATCATATTTCGGCTGATAGTAGGGTCGAATTTCTCCGCTGGCGATTGCGGCACTGAGTTCGTTGCGGATGACAAAGTCACGTTCCAGCCCGGCGGTTTGTTCGAGCGTAAAGAAAGCATAGCGATCCCGGCCCGCCTGCTTGGCGTTGTGCAATGCAATGTCCGCCGACTTCATCAGGGCCGGGGCGGTCCTGCCATCGGCCGGATAGCAGGCCACGCCGAGGCTGGCGCTCAAACGCGTACGTCCGGCGCCGACCGAACGCACGGCCGCAAGCAGTCGTTCGGATACCTGTTCCAGTGCTTCATCGCCCTGGTTCGACAAAACGAGCAGCGAAAATTCGTCACTGCCCATGCGTACCGCCGTGTCCTGTGGGCGAACGCTCTGATACAGAGCAGCGCCAACCCGGCGCAGGATGTCGTCGCCGTGGTCATGTCCGAGGTTGTCGTTGAGCTGCTTGAAATTGTCCACATCGAGCGCGATCAAGGCGAAGCCGCTGCCGGTGCGCGCGGCGTGCTCTATGGCCAGGTTCAAGCGCTCGCGTAGCAGTACACGGTTGCCGAGGTTGGTCAGCGAATCGTGCCGGTTGGCATGGCGAAGCTGATCGCTGACCTGCTCAAGGGCAGCCATATGCTGCGCTGTGCGATTTTGCAGGCGCCGATCCAGCGCGCCTGCAATCAGCGCACATGCCAGCAACAGCAACGCGGTATTGGTTATCAGAAACGCCAGCCAGGGCGTGCTGATCGCGGTGACGGCACCGCACACGCTGCCGATCGGAAACTGGGCGGCCTGCATGGCCGTGTAGTGCATGCCCACGATTGCGCCGCCCAGCGCCAGGGCAGCGAGTGCCCTGTTCATGAAGCCGGCCTGGTGATGACTGAATGCGATACGCAGAGCGCCATAAGACGCCGCCAGAGCAACGCCGATGGACGCACAGACCCAGAGCGGGTCGTATGAGATCGCCGGCTGCATATCCATCGCCGCCATGCCGGTGTAGTGCATGCCCACGATGGCGGTACTGATGAACACGGTGCCGCCCAGGTGATGGCGCCTGTGCAGCGTGGGGGCCGTAGCCAGACGAAGCCCCAGAACGGAACCCAGCACAGCGAGCAGCCACGAAGCAGCGGTCAGATCGATGCGATAACCCATCTCGATCGGCAGATCGAATGCCAGCATGCCGACGAAGTGCATGGCCCAGATGCCGCTGCCCATACTCAGCGCGCCGGCCAGCAGCCAGCCCCAGGCGGTGGCGCCTTGGGCGGCGCGGATCCGGCCGGTCAAATCCAGCGCCGTATAGCCTGCGATCACGGCTATACCGATCGATACGGAAACAAGTAGCGGATCGTGGGTGCCGGAAAGAAAAGCCATGCAGAGTCCTGGAGTGGGGCGCGGAATCCCCCGCGCCGGCGCTGGTCTGCTGACTTATCGGCCGAACGCCATTTTTTTGAAGTACGCTAACTACGCGAACGACCTGCGCTGGATGACGCCCCACCAAGGGTACGTCGCCGCTCATGGTCGCGCCTGTACCCGGCTCATAGGCAACGACCCGGCCGGTTATTTTCTCGGGTAGACCTGGCTGGAACGAGATGCGTGCCGCTCGCCGGGGATACACAGCTTCGAGCGTATTTCGCGGTTTTTCTCCGGACCCAAAGGCCGACGGTTTGGCACCGCCGGCCCTTGGCATGGCTCAGGCGATGCTGTCGACCACGCCGCCGTCCACGCGCAGGGCGGCGCCCGTGGTGGCCGACGCCTGTTCCGAAACCGCATAGACCACCATGTTCGCGACTTCTTCGACCGTGGCGGCGCGCTGGATGATGGAACTCGGACGGGCCTTCTGGACGAACTCGGCTGCGACCTGTTCCATTGACTGACCGCTCTTGGCCTGCTGATCGGCGAGCATGTCCTGTACGCCTTCAGACAGCGTGGGGCCCGGAAGTACGGCGTTGACGGTTACGCCGGTCCCGGCCAGGCGCTTTGCCAGCCCGCGCGAAACCGACAGATTGGCGGTTTTGGTCATGCCGTAATGCAACATCTCGGCTGGGATATTCAGCCCGGACTCGGACGACAGGAACACCACTCGGCCCCAGCCGGCCTCGACCATGGCGGGAGTATAGGCACGCGACAGCCGCACCCCCGACATGATGTTCACGTCGAAGAATTGCTGCCACTCCTCATCGGGGATGTCGTAGAAATCCTTGGGTCCGAAGATACCGAGGTTGTTGACCAGGATATCGACGCGCGGCTCGGCGTCGACCAGCGTACTGCAGCCTTCGGCCGTGCCCAGATCGGCGGCAACGCCGCGGGCATCGACGTTGGGCACTTCGGCGCGAAGCTCGGCCAGGGCGGCATCGACGCGGTCGGGTTTGCGGCCGTTGATGATCACCGTGGCGCCGGCACGGGCCAGGCCGGTGGCGATTGCGAAGCCGATACCGTGTGTGGATCCGGTGACCAGGGCGGTTTTTTGGCTTAGGTCGATCTGCATGGCAATTCTCTCGAGGTGTGGTGATGGGTTCCCGTTGTCCGGGGCCGGCGCGACAGCCTCCTGCCGGTCGGGCTTGGCATGACAGCAGCGCGGGCACGGTGGCTGCGTTGCTGTATTGACGGGCTCAGCCGAATACTGGGTTTTGCCGAAGATAGAGCCAAGCGGCGCCGGGTGGAATGCTTTGTTGCCAATCATGCAATAATCCGCGGTTTTCGGGCGAGGCGCTACCGGCATGGCCGACGAACTCATTCAGATGCGGGTTTTCGTGCGGGTGGTGGAGTCGGGCAGTCTATCGGCGGCAGGACGGGAACTGGGGCTGTCGCCCGCGGTGGTCAGTCGACGTCTGGCCGCGCTCGAGCAGCGTCTGGGCGTGCGCTTGATCAACCGGACCACCCGCAGCCTGGCGCTGACCGACGAGGGGGCGTCGTTTCAGGCGAGGTGCATGCGCATCCTGGCCGATATCGAGGATGCCGAAACCCAGGCCGCGGTGGGGGCACGTGCGGCCAGTGGCGAACTGCGGGTGACCTCGACCGTGGCGTTTGCGCGTCGGCTTTCGCCGCTGTTGCACGAATTTCAACGCCTGCATCCGGGGCTGAGTATCCGGCTGCACGCCAGCGATGCGGTCATCAATATCGTGGAGGGCGGCTTCGACCTGGCGGTGCGATTTGGCGCGCTGGCCGATTCCAGCCTGATCGCCCGCGAGCTCGCACCCAACCGGCGCGTGATCTGTGCGTCGCCGGCCTATCTCGACCGGCGCGGGCGACCGGCCTCGCCGGCCGAACTGGTGCATCACGACTGCCTGCTCATGAGCGATGCGGGCCCGGATGTGTGGCAGTTTGCCGATGGTACGAACGTGCGCGTGGCGGGGGCGTTTGCCAGCAACGACGGGGAAATCGCGCATTTATGGGCTCTGGACGGTGCCGGCCTGGTGCGCAAGTCGATATGGGATGTCCAGGCGGATCTGGCCGCCGGGCGCCTGGAAACGGTACTCGATGCGCATCCCTTGGCCTGTGCCCATATCCATGCCATGTACCCGCATCGTCGATTCGTCGCACCCAAGGTGCAGCTGTGCGTGGACTTCCTTCGCGAGCGCCTGGCCGCCCAGGCCCTGGAAATGCCGGATCTGGCGGCGGCGAGGGGCTGAGATGGCCGCGGCACAGAGCACGGCACGTATCTGGCGTGGTCCTTGCGTTTATCCCGCCCTTGGCTAGACTCGATTGACCGGCCGCGCTTTCGCATACGGCCTGGGCCAAATCATTTTTCAGGGGGCTTTCATCGCTATGTTCACGCGAATTCTCAAGACACTTGCCGTTGCCACGCTGGTGCTGGGCGTTGCCCAGGCCGCCAGTGCGCGGACCTTCATCACCATCGGCTCGGGTTCCACCACGGGCCTGTACTACCCGACTGCGGTCGGCATGGCCAAGATCGTCAACGAAGCGGGCATCGATATCCGGGCCAACGCACGCTCGACCGGCGGCTCCGTGTTCAACGACCGCGCCGTCGGCGCCGGCCAGCTGCAGATGGGCATCAGCCAGAATAACGTGGCCTATTACGCCTATAACGGCAAAGGCGTCGAGGCATTCGACGGCAAGCCGGTCGAGAATCTGCGCGGCGTGGCCGTCCTCTACCCGGAGACGATCCAGGTCCTGGCACGCAAGGATGCGAACATCAAGACGCTGGCCGACATGAAAGGCAAGCGCGTCTACGTGGGCGATATCGGTTCCGGGACCGAACAGGACGTCAAGAACCTGTTCGGCGCCTTCGATATGAGCATCGACGACCTCAAGGCGCCGGTGCGCGGCAGTGCTGGCAGCGCCGTTGGGCTGCTGCGCGATGGCCAGATCGATGCCATGTTCTATACCGTGGGCCTCGGCGCGTCGGCGATTACGGAAGCCGCGCAGACTGCGCCGATCGAACTGGTGTCGATCGCGCCGGAGAAAATCGAGGAATTGAACGCCAAGTATCCGTTCTATACCCGTATCGACATCCCCGACGACACGTACCCGAACATGGGTGCCGCGACGGCGGTCACGCTCAAGGCCATGCTCGTGACCTCGTCCAACGTATCGGAAGGCGCGATTTATCAGTTCATGAACACCGTGTTTCACGACAAGAAGGACGCCTTCTACAACGACATCGCGAATCCGAACCTCAAGAAATACTTCACGCTCGACACGGCCCTCGAAGGCATGTCCATTCCGCTGCATAAGGGCGCGGTGAAGTTCTTCACCGAACAGAATATCGACGTGAAGGAAAGCCTGATGCCGGCGTCCTGATCCAGGGCAGTTAGCGCAGCGCAACCATCGGACCCCGGCCCCTGCGGCTGGGGTTCGTTCGTTTGGCCGGCCGACGCCGGCACGTTGTTTTATGGCGGGATAGATCGATGAGCGAACACGTGGCACGAGAAGCCGAGGGTATCGTCAAGGCGAGCGAGTACGGCGGCCGCGAGCCCACAGCCAACTGGCAGCGCTGGCTGCTGGTGGTCATTGCCGTGGCGTGGAGCCTGTTTCAGCTCTATGCCAGCTATTTCGGCACGCTCAATCCGCAGAAGATCGGCTCGATTCATCTGGCCTTCGGCTTTGCGCTGGCGTTTCTGGCCTATCCACGCAAGGGCGGCGTGGTCGATCGCATTCCCTGGTACGACTGGCTGTTGGCCGCCGCCAGCGTGGCCAGCGCGCTCTACATCCTGTTCAACTACTACAACATCGTGATGATTCAGGGCGGGCTGCCCGAGCCGCGCGATGTCTGGGTCGGCACCGCGCTGATGGCGTTTCTGGTGATTGCCTCGGTGCGGCTGCTGGGCTTTGCCCTGCCGGTGATCGCGGCGATTGTGGTGCTCTACGGGGTGACCGGCCCGGCGGGACTCATCCCGCTCACCCCGCCCGACGTGATCTATCTGCACAACGGCTATCAGTGGTCGGAAATTATCCAGCAGCTCTATATCACCACCGAAGGGATCTGGGGCACGCCGATCCAGGTATCGGCGACGTTCGTGTTCCTGTTCGTGCTGTTCGGCGCGCTGCTGGACAAGGCCGGGGCAGGGCAGTATTTCGTGGACCTGGCCTATAGCGGCCTGGGCACGTTTCGCGGCGGCCCGGCCAAGGCCTCGGTGGTGGCCAGCCTGCTCACCGGCGTGATCTCGGGCTCGTCGACCGCGAATACGGTCACCACCGGCACCTTCACCATCCCGCTGATGAAACGGGTGGGGTATCCGGCGGTCAAGGCCGGGGCTACCGAGGTGGCGGCGTCGGTCAATGGCCAGCTGATGCCGCCGATCATGGGCGCGGCGGCCTTCATCATGGCCACCTTTATCGACGTGCCGTATTCACAGCTCATCATCTATGCGCTGGTGCCAGCGGTGCTGACCTATCTCGGCCTGCTTTATGTCGTGCATCTGGAAGCGCTCAAGCTCGGCCTGGAAGGCCTGCCTCGCGCCGAGCTGCCGCCTTTCTGGCCGACCTTCATCAAGGGCGTGCACTACCTGATTCCGGTGGCGTTTCTGCTCTACGAACTCATGTGGGCCAACCTCACCCCGGAGCGCAGCGCGCTCAACGCGACCGTGGTTCTGGCCGGTCTCATTCTGGTGCAGGAGACGATCAAGGGCCTGAAAGGCGAGGCCGGGCTGGCCGGCGGGCTGTGGCAGGGGCTGCGCTCGATCGTGGCCGGCCTGGAACTGGGCGCACGCAACATGACCACCATTGCCGTGGCCACCGCTGCGGCCGGCATCATTGTGGGCATGGTCACCATGACCAACCTGGGCTATGGACTGACCCAGGTACTGGACGTGCTCTCGGGCGGCAACATCTGGATCGTGCTGATCCTGTCGGCGATCACCTCGCTGATTCTGGGTATCGGCCTGCCGACGACCGCCAACTATATCGTCATGGCCGCGCTCGTCGCGCCGGTGATATCCAGCCTGGCGGCCGCTGCGGGCATGGACGTGCCGCTGGTGGCCGTGCATCTGTTCGTGTTCTATTTCGGCATTCTTGCCGACGACACACCGCCGGTGGGTCTGGCTGCCTATGCGGCCGCCGCCATTTCGCGGGCCGACCCGATCGCCACCGGCGTACAGGGCTTCATCTACGACCTGCGAACGGCGATTCTGCCCTTCATGTTCTTCTTCAATCCGGAGTTGCTGCTCTACAACGTGAGCAACTGGTACTACGCGGCGTGGGTGATCGCCACGGCCCTGGTGGGCATGCTCGGCTTCGTTGCCGCGACCCAGGGCTATTTCCGGATTCGCATGACCTGGTACGAGCGACTGATCATGCTTGCCGGCGCCTTGCTCATGCTCAAACCGGGCTCCTGGACCGATATCGCCGGAATCGGCCTGCTCATGGCGGTCGGCCTGTTCCACCACATGCGTGCGGCGCGGCAACCCGCTTCGGTTTCGTGATGGCGCCGCGCTTTTAGCGGATTCGGGGCTGTACGGAACGGCCGCGCCCGGTGCGGGCCCGATAAAAAAGGTCGATCGACCCGCGACATCGAGAATGCCCGCGGAATCGATCGACCCGTTCTCTACTACGACAGGTGAGCGCGGACTAGCGCTGCTGGCTGTCCTTCCACTGCTGGTACTGCTTCCATTCCTGCCAGTCCTTGAAGCGCTGGTATTCCGGCGAATCCTTGGGCATGTTCCGGAAGCGCTGGTATTCCTCGTAGTCGGCGAATTCCTGCTGCTGGGCGGCCGAGGGCGCCGTTGCCGTGCTGGAAGCCGGGGCCGCCTCATCGGGCCGGGCGGTCTGTCGGCTGCGCGAATCGCGGTTGATCAACGCCGGCTTGGAGGCATCGTCCGAGTAGACGCGAACACCGTCGTCGTAATCATCGCCACGTGCCGGGCTCATCAGCCCCGGGCCGTCGGCCATCTTGTCGCCCGAACCCGGCAGGCGTTCATAGTTCACGGGTTCGCCTACGCCGGTGCCGGCGCAGCCTGCGACAAGCAGGCTGCACACGGCAACGCAAAGACCGGAGGCCGCGATTTTCAGAGAGTGCTGCATACGGTCTTCGACTCGGTTCTAGAGGAATTTCAGGCGGGTGCCGACGAACAGAATATCAAGATCCTGAGCGTCACCGGTTGCCGAGATGGTGGTGTCGGTGCCGGTGGCATCCGTGCTCGTGTAGCTGTATTCGGCATCGTCGAGCGTGAGGTGATGATAGGAGGCGAACAGTTCGACGCTGTCGATCACGTCATAAACATAGGCCAGGCCGTAGCTGCGCGCGGTGCTGCCATCGCCGGCCAGATCGTTGGTCTGCATATAGCTGACTTCGAAGTGATGCTTGTCCTGCACATAGCCTACGCCGCCGAAATAGTTTTCGGCCGTGGCGCGATCCGGGGCATTGTAGTCGCGCTGCTTGAACGAGGCGGTGAGGGTCAGGCCCGAAGGCAGCAGCAGCGAACCGGTGCCGCCGCTTTCCTGAAAGCGCGGGCTGTTGTCGTTAACGGTGCCGTCGGGCTCGATATCGAAATCCTGGTCTTGCGTATCGAGGTGCGTAAGCACGAAGCCGGCCTTGCCGCCGTCGCCGAACGCGCTTTCGTAACGGGCGGCCAGTTCATAGGCATGGCCGTTGTCCAGGGTGGCCGACAGCACCGCACCGCCGAGGCTGGGCGTGTCGTAGCGCACGCCGTTCTGGCGCGAAATGCCGTCGAAGTGGTTGGAGGCCCCGGAAAGATTGGTGACCACGCGGCCTTCATCGTCGAGGAAGCTGATGCCGCCGGCATACATGGAAATGCCCTGGCCGCCGCCCAGATACATGGTGCCGCTGTAGTTGAGCTCCGAGGAGCCGTTGGCCGCACCGTCGAGCTTGCCGAAAGTGAAGCGACCGAAATCGCCTTCCACATAGACATTGGCCAGACGGTTGTCGAGGAAGTCGTCTTCGCTACCGCCGCCGTTGTTGACGTCGAAAGAGGTGGACGGGTTCTCGTTGAGCGCGATTTCGTAGGCGAAGCCGATGTTGTAGCCGTTCTCCAGATCCTGCTCGCCGGTAAAACGGAAACGGCTGTTGGAGCCGACGTTATCGACAAAGCCGATATCGCGATCTTCGCCGTTATCGGCCGCGATCGCGGCCCGGTCGACCTGGCCGGATACCTTGAATTCGAAGGCGTGGGCCGGACCGGTGAACGCCAATACGGTCGCGGCCGACAGGGCCGATGGCAGCAGGTAGCGTGAGTGCAGGGTCTTCATGATGCTCTCCCCGAGCGGTTAGTGATCGGCAGGCACGATCTCGGGCAAACCTGTACGACAACGCACCTCCAGCAAGCACGAACGTGGACAGGCGGCGCTGTCCGACCGTGTGTTCTGAAAAGTACAGTGCTCGGATATCCCCAATGGCATGTCATCGAACGAGCGCCAGCGCTCGACCATGGTTTGGCAGTGCATCAACGAGTCCAGTTACCCCGGCGGACTCGACGAATGCTCATCGCTGACAATGAGTTGTGCCCAATATTTAATGTGCTTTAGATGATGAGGCGAGCAAGGTAGCGCGCCGATGAGGGCGCATATATTAGACGTTAGTCCTCCAAATTAGCCATGCCCATACTCAAATTGGGTGGTAATGCTGGCTACCGTATGGTTGGCTTGGCAGCGCATGCCGGCGCAGCCTCTGGCGACAGGCTCTAGAATGTCGCTCCGGCGATTGCGATGAACACATATGGACGATATGCACTGGATGCGGCGCGCGCTCGAGCTGGCGCGCCGGGCCGAGACCGAGGGCGAGGTGCCGGTTGGCGCGGTCGTGGTTCGTGACGGCGCGATTCTCGGTGAGGGCTGGAACTGCCCCATCACCAGCGACGACGCGACGGCCCATGCCGAGATCCAGGCGCTTCGCGCGGCCTGTCGATCAGCGGGCAATTACCGTCTGCCTGGTGCGACCCTGTATGTGACGCTCGAACCCTGTGCCATGTGTGCCGGGGCGATCGGGCATGCGCGCATCGCGCGGGTAGTCTACGGCGCCGACGACTTTCGTGCCGGAGCGGTCCACTCGATTTTTTCGGTATTCGACGAGCCGCGTCTCAATCACAGAGTGGCCCATGTCGGCGGCGTGCTGGCCGACGAGAGTGCGGCGCTTCTGCGTGGTTTTTTCCGGGCGAGGCGCGCACAGAAGTGAAAACCCGCATTTTGCCCGGCAAACCGATGCGTATGCATGCAGGTCAGTGGTAGCCTGCAGCCATGAACACCAAAAAGACATGGCGCGTCGCGGTGCTGCCCGGCGACGGTATCGGCCCGGAAGTGATCGCCCAGGCCACGCGGGCGATTGACGCCCTGGTGGCAGGCGACCCGGAACTGTCGATCGACTACGAAACGTTCGAATGGCCGTCGCACGCCTGGCATGAAAAACATGGCGAAAGCGCGCCGGCCGATTATCTCGAACGTCTGGAAAAGTTCGACGCCATTCTTTTGGGGGCGCTTGGCGACCCCGGCCCGAGCGACGATCCGAATCGCTATCTGCTCTCGGATGCGGTATCGCTCTCGCCGCTGCTTGAAATCCGCAAGGGCTTCGACCAGTGGTGCTGCGAGCGTCCGTGCCGGCCAATGGCGGGTGCGCCCCAGTATCTCGCCGATCCGCGTGCCCAGGATATCGACATGCTCGTGATTCGCGAAAACAGCGAAGGCGAGTATGTAAACCAGGGCGGGCGGCTTGCCGTGGGCACCGAGAACGAGATCGCCACGCAGGTCGCACTTTTCACCCATCGCGCGACCGATCGAATTATTCGCCATGCCTTCGAACAGGCAAGGGTCAGGGCGGCCGAACGTGCCGCTGAAGGCCGCGAGCGCAGCTTTGGCCGCGACGAGAAGGCCAGTCAGGTCTGCATGATCACCAAGCGCAACGCGCAGCGCTTCTGGGGCGACATGTGGACCGACATGTTCGCCGAGATCGCCAAGGACTACCCGGACGTGGCCACCCACCACGAACTGGTGGATGCCGCCTGCATGAAGTTCGTCAGCCACCCCTGGGCATTCGACGTCGTGGTGGCCTCGAATCTGTTCGGCGATATCCTCACCGATCTGGCGGCCGTGCTGAACGGCGGCATGGGCGTATCGCCCTCGTCGAACATCAACCCGTCGGATCGTACACGTCCGCCCATGTTCGAGCCCACCCACGGCAGCGCGCCGGATATTGCCGGCAAGAACCTGGCCGGGCCCACGGCCATGCTGCTCACCACGGCCATGATGCTGGAGTGGATGGGCGTCGAGGATCCGGCCGCCGACCGGGCCGGCAAGCGCCTGCGTGAAGTGGTGGCCGCCGACCTGGCCGAACACGGGCGCGAACGCCGCGGCACGATCGAAACCGGCGACGCGATCGTCGACGTACTTTAGCTTTTCCAACGTTTACAAACTGATCCTGCAGCGGGCCCGGCGCGATCGTTGAAACTCGTTTCGATCCGGTCTAGGCTCGCGCGCACAGTGCAACAAGGCCATCCAGGAGTGCCGTCATGCTAGGAAGCAACAAGAGCAATCTATCGCCCCTGCTCAAGCAGGCTACCGACGTCCATGTCGATCGCGGCGAAGGCTGCTACCTGTTCGATACCGACGGCAAGCGCTATCTGGACTTCACCGCCGGCATCGGCGTGACCAGTACCGGTCATTGCCACCCCAAGGTGGTCGCCGCCGCGCAGGAACAGGTGGGCAAGCTCATCCACGGCCAGTACACCACCATTCTGCACAAGCCGATTCAGGATTTGTCGGCCCGTCTGGCCGACAAGATGCCCGGCGATATCGATTCCATCTTCTATGCCAGTGCCGGCACGGAAGCGGCCGAGTCGGCCATGCGCCTGATGCGTCATGCCACGGGTCGGCCCAACATCGTCGTCTTCCACGGCGGATTTCATGGCCGCACCATGGGCTCGGCTTCGATGACCACCTCCGGTACGGCGTACACCGCCGGCCTGCAGCCGATCATGGGCGGCGTTGTCGTGGCACCGTTCCCGAACGCGTTCCGCTACGGCTGGTCGGAAGATCAGGCCACCGATTTCTGCCTGCAGGAGCTGGACTACATCCTGCAGACGATCAGCTCGCCAAACGATACCGCCGGCATGCTCATCGAGCCGATCCAGGGTGAGGGCGGCTTCGTGCCGGCCAACACCCGCTTCATGCAGGGCCTGCGCGAGCGCTGCGACAAGCACGGCATGCTGCTGGGTGCCGACGAAGTACAGGCCGGCTATGGCCGTACCGGCAAGTTCTGGTCGCACAGCCACTACGACGTGGAACCCGATATCGTGGTCACCGCGAAGGGCCTGGCCAGCGGCTTCCCGCTGTCGGCCTGTGCCGCGCCGCGCAAGATCATGGAAAAGGGCCTGCCCGGCTCGCAGGGCGGTACCTACGGCGGCAACGTGGTGGCCTGTGCGGCCGCGCTTGCCACGCTTGACGTGATCGAGGAAGAAGGCCTGGTGGATAACGCCGGTGCCCAGGGGGCGCATCTCAAGGAGCGCCTGGAACAGCTGGCCGACAAGCATGAATGCATCGGCGACGTACGCGGCAAGGGCCTGATGGTGGGCGTGGAATTCCACAAGGATGGCAAGCCCGACGGCGCCCGTGCCGAAAAGATCGCCAAGGAATGCGAAAAGCACGGCCTGTTGTTGCTGCGCTGCGGCCCCGGCAAGCAGGTGGTGCGTTTCCTGCCGCCGCTGGTGGTCACGCGTGAGCAGGTCGACGAAGGCGTGGATATCTTCGCCAAGGCGGTCGACGCAAGCAGCTGATCGCGTCGGCTTCGCCGGATACGAGAAGGGCCGCCGTGTTCGCACGGCGGCCCTTTTTTGTGGGCGCGGCGTTGGCCCGGCAGGCGGTCGGTCTGGCTACAATGCGCGTTTTGTTTTCGAGCGCTGATCGATGCGTATCCGTCTGGCCGAGTTCATGGAGCTGGCCCGCTCCAGTTTCTGGTTTCTTCCGAGCGTGATGATGCTGGTGGGCGTTCTGCTGTTCAGCATTACGCTCGGCCTGGATCGCAGCGACGTTGCCGCAGCATGGCTGACCGAGGTGCTGTATTCCGGCGGCGTCGAGAACGCGGTCTATCTGCTGCAGACATTGACCGGTGCGATGGTGGCGATCGCCACGGTCGTGTTTTCCACGCTCATGCTGGTATTGACGCTGGCGACCAGCCAGTTCGGTCATCGGCTCATTCGCAGCTTCATGCGCGATCGCGCCAACCAGACGGTGCTGGGCATCTTTCTGAGCACGTTCGTGTACTGCATGCTCGTGTTTCATATGGTGGGTAACGACCCGGCCAACCAGTTCGTGCCCGCGCTGTCGGTCACCGTTGGCTTTGCGCTGTCGTTGTTCGCCAGCTGTACGCTTATTTATTTCGCCCATCATATGGCGCAGCTGATCGCCGCTCCGCAGGTGCTGGAAGCGGTGGCGGTCGAACTCGACGACGTCATTGATCGGCTCTATCCGGAGCGCGCGCCGACGCCGGCCGATGAGCGATTCACCGTATCGAGCGGCGTGTGGGTTCATGCGCCCCGGGCCGGCTATGTTCAGTCGGTGGGGCTTGACGGCGTTGTCGCGATCGCCCGCAAATACGAAATCGCGATCGAATCGGTTGTCGGCTACGGCGATTATGTACTGGCCGGTGCACCTATCGCCCGTTGGCAGGGCAGCCAGAGCGAATCGCCCGAGGCGCTGACACAGAAGATCGCCGGCGAATACCTGATCGGCGACAGCCGCATGAGCGACCGTGATTTACTGTTCGCGATCAATCAGGTGGCAGAAATTGCGGTACGGGCGCTGTCGCCGGCGTTGAACAACCCCTATACGGCGGTGGACTGTATCAATCGGCTGGGTGCGTCGCTGGCCGAAGTGGCCCGTCGGCCGGTGCCGTCGCCGCTGCATGGCGACGATGACAGGTCGCGGTTTCTACTGCGCCTGCCCGACTTCGAAGCGGCGTTGGACGCTGCCTTCACGCCGATCCGCAACTACGGCCGGGGCAGCGTCCTGGCCAGCCGACAAATGCTGCGCATTCTGGCTCGCATGAGCGCGCTCGCCCATCGGGAGCCCGACCGTGCCGCGCTGCGACGTCATGCCCAGGTCGTGCGCGATGCGGCGCATAGCGCGCTGCAGGAGCGCCACGATATCGACGATATCGAGCGCGAATTCGAGCGCGCCCTGGAGGCCTTGCGACAGCCCGCCTGAATCAGGCGCCGGGCTCGAGCAGGGTCCGCATGGCCGCGAAAATCGCCTGCATTGATGGCGCCTCGTAACCCGGCCCGCCGGCGCAGTGGCCGTAATCCGAGGCCAGCACGCGGCATGTCCCGGCCGCGATCTGGGCGACGTCGGCCGCGGCATCCTCTGCGGTGAAGTAAAGGTCGGTAGCGCAGGGCATGGCGATGGTGGGCGCGCTGATGCGCTCGAGTGCGGCGGTCGTATCGCCGGCAAAGCCCGGCATGCGGGCGATATCGCCCTGCTGCCAGGTATCGAGCATGGCCAGCAGGTCGTAGGGGTGAGCGCGCAGATGATCGGCCTCCCAGTGTGCGACCAGGTCCGCGACGCTGTCGAAGCCGAGCCCGCGATAACCACCGTCGCGAAAGAAACGCTGCGAATAGGCCCAGCCCGCATACACGCGGGCGAAGGCCCGCAGCCCGCGCTCAGGAAAGCCGCCGGCGGCAAGGGCCGGGTCGGCCTCCAGCGCTGCCTTGATCCCGTCCAGGAACAGTGCGTTATGCGGATAGCATCTCGCCGTGGCACATATCGCCAGCACCGCACCCACGCGCTGCGGATACAGTGCGCCCCATTGCAGTGCCTGCATGCCGCCCATCGACCAGCCGGCGACAAGCCGGGGGCAGGCGTCGTCGAACTGTGCCTCGATCAGCCGCCGCTGGGCGCGCACGTTATCGGCCAGGGTGACCTGCGGAAAGGCTGAATCGCCCTGGCCGGGGCCGGCGTTGCTGGGGGAAGACGATTCGCCGTTGCCGAACAGCGCCGGCACCAGAATGCAGTAGTCGGTACCGGCCAGCGGGCTATCCGGGCTGTCGGCCCAGCGATGGTTGGCCTGCATCGCACCGCCATAGTGCGTTGGCAGCACCACGAGGTTATCGGCGGCGCTATTTAGCGTGCCGCGGCTGTGATAGGCGAGGCGAGCATCGCGCAGCACCGTGCCGCTGTCGAGCACAAAATCGCCGACTGGGAAGCTGTCTTCATGCCATTGTTCTAGCTGCATTTTATGCGTACCGCGTCGAGAATCGTTGAAGCTGGTTACCGATTAAATATACAGGCTGGCATGTATATTGTAAGTGCTTTGGTGAGCGCGGCGATGCTGCGCTGGATGGTCGGCAGTCTCGTACTGCCCGTTCTACAGACAAACCAAGGATTGATTCGATGACTAATAGGGTGGACACGGCCTCGCTGCAGGCGAGTCTTGCAGAACAGGGCGTGAAGTACGCGATGGCCAGCTATGTGGATATCCATGGCTGTGTCAAAGGCAAGTTCGTGCCGCTCGACCATCTGGACAACATGTTCGCGGGCAGCGAGTTGTATACGGGCGCGGCGCTGGACGGCGTGCCACAGGATATTTCCGATAACGAAGTGGCGGCCATGCCGGACCCGGCGTCGGCCACGGTCTGCCCCTGGGATACACGCCTGGCGTGGTTTGCCGGCGATCTGCACCTGGACGGCGCGCCGTTCGAAGCCTGCTCGCGCAGCATTCTAAAGCGACAGCTGGATCGCGCCCGGGCGATGGGATTCACTTTCAATCTCGGCATCGAAACCGAGTTCTTTTTGTTTCGGGAAACCGAAGACGGCGGCTTCGCGCCGCTGAGCGAACGCGATTCGCTGGCCAAGCCCTGCTACGACCCGCGCGGTCTGATCGACAACCTGCCGATCATCGATGAACTTGTCGACGCCATGAACGGCCTCGGTTGGGACGTCTATTCCTTCGACCATGAAGACGCCAACGGCCAGTTCGAGACCGATTTCAAATTCGCCGATGCGCTGACCATGTCGGATCGCTTCGTGTTCTTTCGCATGATGGCCAACGAAATCGCCCGCAAGCACGGCGGGTTCGCGAGCTTCATGCCCAAGCCGTATTCCGACAAGACCGGCAGCGGGGCGCACTACAACATGTCGCTGGCCGATGCTGAAACCGGCGAAAACCTGTTTGCGCCGGACAAGGGCGACCCCTACGGCTGTGGCGTATCCGAGCTGGGTTATCAGTTCATTGCCGGCGTGCTCAAGCACGCGCGAGCCATCAGCGCCGTGATCGCGCCTACCGTCAACAGCTACAAGCGCCTGGTGCGCCAGGGCAGCATGTCGGGCTCGACCTGGGCGCCGGTGTTTGCCTGCTACGGCAACAACAACCGTACCAACATGATCCGCATCCCCGGCGTGGGCTCGCGCGTGGAATGCCGTGCGGCGGATATTGCATGTAATCCCTATCTCGGGGCCGCGCTGGTATTGGCGGCCGGGCTCGAAGGCATCGAGAACGCCATGGATGCCGGCGAGCCGCATCGCGAAAACATGTATCGCTACAGCGATGCCGAGATCGACGACATGGGCGTGACCATGCTGCCGCGCACGCTCGGCGAAGCGATTACCGATTTCGAGGCCGACCCGCTGGCACGTGCGGTCTTTGGCGACCGCATGTTCGATGCCTATGTCGATTTCAAACGCAGCGAGTGGGAGAGCTATCACACCGCCGTATCGAACTGGGAGATCGAGCGTTATCTGAAGTTGTTCTAAGCCGTTGCTATTGAAACTACCGAACCACGAACCGGGAGACCGTACCGATGAACGTCAAGAGATCACTGATGCTCGCTGTTACAGCGATTGCACTTGCGAGCGCGAGCCTGGGTAGTGCCCAAGCCGCCGAAAAACGCGATTCGTTTCGAATCGCCTGGACCATCTATGCCGGCTGGATTCCCTGGGACTATGTGAAGACCTCCGGGATCATGGATAAATGGGCCGACAAGTACGATATCGATGTCGAGATCGTACAGATCAACGACTACATCGAGTCGATCAACCAGTACACCACCGGTCAGTTCGATGGGGTGGTGGCCACCAGCATGGATGCCTTGTCGATCCCTGCGGCTTCCGGCGTGGATACCACGGCCCTGATCGTGGGTGACTATTCCAACGGCAATGACGGCATCGTCTCCAAGGACGCCAAGTCGGTCGCCGAGCTCGAAGGCAAGACGATCAATCTGGTGCAGCTGTCGGTATCGCACTATCTGCTGGCGCGCGCGCTGGAAGAGAACGGCCTGTCCGAACCGGACGTCAACCTGGTCAATACCTCGGACGCCGATATCGTGGCGGCGTTTCAAGGCAATACGGTGCGCACGGTGGTGACCTGGAATCCGCTGCTGAGCACGGTCGCCGAAACCCCCGGCTCGCACGCAATTTTCGACTCCAGCCAGATTCCGGGCCATATCAAGGATCTGACGCTGGTGAACACCGACACGCTCGAAGCCAACCCGGCGCTGGGCAAGGCCCTGGTGGGCGCCTGGTACGAGATGATGACCGACCTCGGTGCGGATACCGCCAAGGGTCGCGAGGTGCGTGCCTACCTGGGTGAAGCCTCCGGCACCGATCGCGCCGGTTATGAAGCACAGCTCGACGGCATGAAGATGTTCTACACCCCAGAGAAGGCCATCGAGTTCATTTCCAGCGAACAGGCCTACGAGGCGATGGATAGCGTGCGCCAGTTCTCGTTCGAAAAAGGCCTGCTGGGTGAGGGCGCGGCCACCGCCGATTTCGTGGGCATCGAATTCCCGGGTGGCCGTGTTCTCGGCGACGAGAACAACGTCAATCTGCGCTTTGATACCAGCTACATGCAGATGGCGGCCGACGACGCGCTCTAGAACAGCGCCGGTTGGCGGCGAGTCAGTCGGGCGGTCGGCCGAGTAGCCGATCGCCCGTCTTGCGCGCGTCGTCCGCACTGTCGATCATAATACGATGAGACGTACTCCCGAACAGGCCGAACAGACCCGGCTCAAAGTGATCGATGCGGGCCTGCGGCTGTTCAGCCAGTACGGCTATTCGGGCACGACACTGGCCATGATTGCCAAGGACGCCGGCATGAGCCGCGGTCCGATCTACTGGCATTTCAAGAACAAGGACGAGCTGTTCGAGGCGGTCATTGCCTATTCGCAGACGCCGCTACAGGGGCTTGTCGATGCCGCGCGCGCCGATACGCCCGACCCGGTTGCGCGTATGAGCGCCTTTATTGGAGGCTGGTTCGATCTGCTGGTCGAAGACAAACGCCATCGCCAGTCGTTCGAAATCCTCATGAACAAGACCGAGCTCACCCAGCGCATGGCCCGTACGGTGCGCCGCGAGCGCGAGCTCACCCGTTCGATCATCGCCCTGTTTGAAACGCTGATTGCCGAGGCCCGTGAGCAGAACGCGCTGCCGGCAGGTGACCCCGCGCCGGCGCTGGCGCTGCAGACCTACACCTTCCTCATGGGCGTGACCCAGACCTGGCTGTTCTCGCCGCGGCTGTTTTCGCTACGACAGCAGAAGGACTACTTCCACCGCAAATGCATGGCGTCGCTGTCCATGAGCGCCGATTAGCCGCATCCGATCCACCTGGCCGCGGCGTTCCACTTCCGGCGTCATACCCGGCCCGCCGATTGCGGGCTGTTTCTGCGCGCAGCGCTAGGGTGTCAACCCCAGCCACTCGCTGCGATACAGACGCGGCAGGAAGTAGGGCATGGTCTGAAATTCGCGTAGCGCATGACGGCCGAGGTCTTCACCGAAGCTTGGCTGCGGAATCAGCACGCCGGCGAAGATGGTGAACACCGTATCGAGAATGACGCCGTCGTGGGCATCGTTCCAGCGCCACTGGTGGATCAGCTTGTTCGCGGGAAAGGGGGCAGGCGACAGCGGTATGTCCACGGGCAGCGAGACGCCCTGGACCTGCTGAAAGCTCTGTGGCTCGGCCAGGGAGTTGAAGAAATAGGGGCGCGGCTGTTCGATGGGGACCGGGGCAGGTGAAACCTCGGGGTCGACGCCTTCGATGCGCAGCGTGATCAGCGCATTGCCGATGAACTCGCGCACGATCTGGACCGCGCCGATATCGTATTGCAGGTCGCGCTCGCGTGGCGCGACTTCCCACTCGAAGCGGTCGTGGTCGATCGGCTGCCACAGGCGGTAGCGGGCCAGATTGTCGATATGGTCCCACCACCAGGCGAGCATGTCGGGCGTAATGCCCTTGATCTGCTGATTCACGATCACGCGAAACGTCAGGCTCGAAAACTCGATCGGCGTGACTTCAACGCTGCCGCGCGTTAGCACCACGTCGTCGTAGAACTTGCGATCGAAGCGGTCGGTCAGGAAGCTGCCTGTGCCTTCGAGCAATCGGCGCAGCCACAGGCCGTATGCGTGGGCGAGCTTTGTATCGCCCGCGGTGGTCAGCTCCAGCGAAAACGCCGTATGGGTCAAGGAGTCGCCGGCCGGCTGGTAGCGCAGCAGCACGTCGATCGGTGCGCCGTCGTCGATGGTTACGGTCATTGCAAGAAAGCTGAATGGCCGGTCACCGAGGTAGTTGCTGGGGTCGACCCGGCCGCGCGCGCTGTCGGGCGAGCGATAGCGAGATGTGACGCTGCGTCGGCGACCATCGAGCCAGATGGATTGTTTGAAGGACGCCCGGCTTTCGTAGCCCAGCTCGTTCGGCTGGGCCGGGGCATCGATCCACTCGAAATCGCGCGACTGGCGGTTGGCGCGCCGCAATGAGCGCTGGCTCAAGTTATTCCAGAACCAGCTGAATGCTTCCGGGCGGACGTCTTTGACGACGAAGAACATCTGTTCATCGACGTTCGGGCTCGAGGCGAGGCCGGAAAACGGGTTATCAATATGTTTGCGCGCGGGGTCATCGGTCGCCAGGGCAGCGGCGCAGGCCAGTACAAGCGACGGTAGCAGCAAGCCGGCAAGCCCACGTCGAATACCGTGGCGACGCGCGCCAAACCATTCAAAAGCGGAAAGAAATTTTTTCCATGCGGTTTGCATGTCATCCTCCGTTTTATCGTTCTAATATTTTTATCTGTAAAAATCTAGGACGTTGGCCTAGGGGCGTCAAGCGTTGCGCGTGGCCCGCGCTCGCCGTCAAGACGGTTGTTTGCAGCCGGCTTTATCGATCCGGCACCAAAACATGGGACTGCGTCGGCTGTTTTTAACGCCGTCACGGCCGTTGGCATTGGCGCGCATGCCTTCCCGGGGTCGGTCATCCATTTGAAAGACCCTTTATTGAATGGTCTATTTCTGGGCCGGGGTCACAATGCCAGCTCGGTGCCGGCACAGATAACGCCAACGCTGTCATCACTCGGCGATATCGACGACCGCAAACTGACATCTGTTGCAGGCATGCTCAGTGGATCGATTATTGAACGGGAAATTCATGCCACGCTCTATTTCCTCGCTGCGCGCGCTTGCTCTTCTGAGCGCCGCCGTCTGCGCTTCGATTGCAACCGGCGCTTTTGCGCAGCCTTCGATTCTCATTAATGAAATCGATGCCGATACGCCCGGTACCGATAGCGCCGAGTTCGTCGAATTGACCGACGGCGGCGTCGGCAATACGGCGCTGGATGGTCTGGTGCTGGTCTTCTACAACGGCAGCAACGACCAGAGCTATGCCGCCTTTGATCTCGACGGCACGGTCACTTCAAGCGACGGTTATTACCTGCTGGGCAATTCGGGCTTACCGGGGGTAGGCACCGTATTCGCCGGCAACGGCCTGCAGAACGGTCAGGATGCCGTCGCGTTGTACGCGGGCGAGGCGGCGGATTTCCCCAACGGCACGCCGGTGACTACCGATAATCTGATCGATGCCGTGGTCTATGGTACCGGCGACAGCGACGATCCCGAGCTGGCCGTATTGCTGGCCGACGGGGCGCCGCAGCTGGATGAAGACGTTAACGGCAACAAGGACAACGAGTCGCTGCAGCGCAGCCCGGACAGCAGCGGTACCGGCCGCGATACGAGCACGTTCGTGGCGGCCGCGCCGACGCCGAATGCGGCCACCGGCAGTACGCCTTCTACCGGCATGCCCGACAACGGCGACGGCATTCCGGACAACGCGCTCACCGGCCTGCGTATCTACGATATTCAGGGCGCGGGCCATTTGTCGCCGCAGCGCGGTAATGCGGTCGCCGGCGTGCCGGGCGTTGTCACTGCGGTCACCCGCCACAGCTTCTATCTGCAGGACCCGGACGGCGACGGTAAGGATGCCACCAGCGATGCGCTCCTGGTGTTCACCGGTGGCGAACCCACGCGGCGCGACGGTGCGCCGGTCGCGGTGGGCGACGTGGTGGAAGTCGCGGGCCAGGTGACCGAATTCTATCCGGGCGGGGTGCAGAGCAATAATCTTCCGACGACCCAGATTGTGACCGGCGACGATGGCAGTACCCGCCTTCTCGCCGATCCGACCTCGGTTTTCAATATGACCGAGATCACGCCCGTCACCATCGGCCAGGGCGGCCGGCAGGCACCGACTGCCATCATCGATAACGATACCGATGGCAATGTCGCCACCAGCGACACCACGGTGTTCGATCCGGACGAAGACGGCCTCGATTTCTACGAAAGCCTGGAAGGCATGCGCGTACGCGTGAATCAGGCCATGGCGGTCGGTCCGACCAGCGGCTTCGGCGAGATCTTCGTGGTCCCGGACGCCGGCGCGAACGCGACCGGCATCAACGCCCGCGGCGGTATTACCCTGGTCGAGCAGGGTGATCTCGTCGACTACAACCCCGAACGCATCCAGATCGACGATACGCTGCTCGACGGCGACATGCCGGTGGTGGATACCGGGGCGTTGTTCACCCAGGTGGTGGGGGTGCTGGGTTACGGCTTCGGCAACTTCGAAATACTGCCGGATACGCTGGACGCACCGCAGCCTTCCAATCTCAACCGTAGCGGCGTGGGCGTGGTCGCCCGTGGCGATACGCTCAGCGTGGCCGGTTATAACGTCGAGAACCTCGACCCGAACGACGAAGACGGCGATACCGATGTTGCCGACGGCAAGTTCGAGGCCATCGCGGACCAGATCGTCGAACGACTGGGTTCGCCGGACATCATTGGCCTGCAGGAAGTGCAGGACAACGACGGCTCTGCCGGCAGCTCGGCACCAGAAGGTGGGTCGACTGCCGACCTGATCGTCGCCGCCGATCAGACGCTGCAGCGCCTGGCCGATGCCATCGCGGCCGCGGGCGGTCCGCGCTATGCCTATACCGAGGTCGTGCCCGAGCCGTTGGCCGACGGCGGCCAGCCGGGCGGCAATATTCGGGTGGCCTATCTCTACGATCCCAGCCGCGTGAGTCTGGTCGAGGGTAGCGAGGGCGCCGGCGACGCCACCACCGCGACCCGGGTTTCGGCCGACAACGAAGGCCGACTCACGCTAACGCTCAACCCGGGGCGGGTTCAGCCCAACGATCCGGCCTTCAAAGACAGCCGCAAGCCGGTCGCCGCGCTGTTCGATTTCCGCGGCCAGCGCGTGCTGCTGGTCAACAACCACTTCGCCTCCAAGGGCGGCAGTTCGCCGCTGTTTGGCGCCCTCCAGCCCTACGAAAACGGGTCCGCGGACCAGCGCAGCGCGCAGGCCGCGGTGGTCAACGCCTTCGTCGACGAGGCACTGGCCGCGGTGCCGGATGCACGCATCGGGCTGCTCGGCGACTTCAACGAGTTTGGCTTCCTGGCGCCGATGCAGGTGCTCACCGGTGCCAATGAATCGGCCGCGGTGGTATCGGACCTGCTGGATAAACTCGACGCGACCGCGCGCTACAGCTATGTGTTCGAGGGCAACTCGCAGGCGCTGGATCACTTCTTTGTCACCCCGGCGCTGGCCGCCGGGGCCAGTGTTCAGGTCGCGCACGTTAACGCCGAATTCGCCGACCAGGTCAGCGACCACGACCCGATCGTGGCCAGTTTCGACGTGAGCGAAGACGAATCGCAAAACGACGACAGTGACACCGATACCAACAGCGGCAACGATGACGAGACGTCGGCCCAGGTCAACAACGACGGCTCCAGCGGTGGCTGTACGCTCGGCAACGGTCGCGATGCAGGGCTACCATTGTTGCTCCTCGCAGCGCTCCTGACTCTGATCTGGCGCCAACGCCGCAGGACATAGCGCACGGCTAGGCACCAGAGAACGCGAGGGCGTATATCGTCCTCGCTTGCGGATGGTTTTCGTAGGCTGCGTGGCCTGCGCGATGGGCGAAACGGGCGCTGCGCTATGCGCATCCAACGCGGTGGCCCGGCGTTATTCGCTTGCTGCGCTGGCTATCCGGATGGGCTGGTATTCCCAGATTTCGGCTCGAGCGGATCGGGCGGCGAATCGCTCCGAGCGCAGAAACGACGCCTTTTCCGCTTGCGCTGGCTCGCTCGAACCGGCGCGTCCGGCGAGGCTGCTCGACGCGCTACGGCGAACAATGTCATTTGTCACATGCAGCCGCTGCATTCATTATACGCCGTGAATTAAGGCTGGCTGGCGCGCTTTCGGCTGCGGTAACGGCCATTACGTCCTGCTGTTCCTGCCAAGGAAAGACATCTTATGAATCGAGTTGGTGTTTCGCGGTCCGCGTCGGACGCCCTGCGAATATTGGTTCTGTTTTTTGCTCTGATGGCGACCGTCATTGCGCCCCAGGCGCTGGCCCAGCAGAGCGACGCGCCGAGCGGCGACAACGCCAGCGAGGTGCTGCCGCTAACCCAGCTTGCGGATCTGCTCGAAAACGACGAATCCCGCGCTAAGATTGTCGATCAGTTGCGTCAGGCCGCGCAGGCCGGTGAGGGCCAGAACGCGGATAGCCCGCTGCCGGCGCCGCCCGAGACAGGCGATGACCCGGCACTGGGCAAAGCCGGCGACGGGGCCGGCGCCGAGCAGGCCGCTGCCAGCGAAGAGCGTGTCTCCTTTGCCCGCCAGTTTGCCCAGACCACCGCGGCCTGGGCAGAAGTCATCGGCGAGCGGGTATCGGCAACCTGGACGATGCTGACCTCGCTGGACGAAGACCGCGGCCCTGGGCCGGAATTCGATATGTCGGCGTTCGTGACCGCGCTGACGACCTTTGCCCTGGTCGCGGTTGCGACCGTGGCCTCGTTCTTCGTGCTGCGGTTTCTGGCCGGCACCCTGTTTTCGGCCATCGGCCGCTTTTCCCAACGCGCCGAAACCGGCGCGGGTGTACTCATTCGGCGCGGCACGGCGATCGTACTCGCCCTGATCGTGGATATTGTCGTGGTGCTGCTGGCCTGCGGTGCCGGCTATCTGGCCGGGCTCTATGCCTTCGGTGAAGCCGGCAGTATCGGTACCCGCGAGTCGCTTTTCATCAATGCATTCGCGCTCGTCGAGCTCACCAAGGTCGCCATTCGTGCGGTGTTCGCGGCGCGCTACGACAGTCTGCGGCTGATCAACATTCCCAGCACCGTGGCCCACTGGTGGAGCATTCGGCTGCGCTGGTTCGTGGGCATTATCGGCTACGGCCTGCTGGTGCTGGTGCCGATCATCAACGTCCAGCTGTCGTTCTTCCTGGGCGCGGTGGTGAGCTTTTTGCTGATGGGCGGCGCGTATATCTATGCGCTGGCCGTTATCTTCAAGAACCGCCAGTTGTTCAACGAGCGCCTGGAACGCATGTCGGAAAATGCGTCGATCGGTTTCTTCGGGGTGCTGTTCCGACTCATGTCGAAGCTGTGGGTGATTCTGGCCGTGGCCTATTTCACCACCCTGTTCGTTTCCAGCCAGGTCGACCCGACCAATGCGCTGCCGTTCATGCTTTCGGCCACGCTCGAAACGCTGGTGGCGGCCGCGGTGGCCCTGGGTATTTCCGGGCTGCTGTCGAAGGCGATCGGCAAGCGCCTGACCTTCTCGGACAATGTACGCAGCAAGCTGCCCATGCTCGAGGCACGGGTGAATTCCTACGTGCCGACAGCGCTCAAGGTCATTCGGGTACTGATCCTGGTCGCCTTCGCGCTGGTCGTGGCCAACGCCTGGGACCTGTTCGATCTCGGCGCATGGCTGGCCTCCGACGTGGGTCTGCGCACGGTATCGACACTCACGCGGGTGGCCATCGTTCTGCTTGCGGCAGCGCTGTTGTGGCTGATCGCCGCGAGCATCATCGAGCACCGGCTCAACCCGAATACCGGCACCGGCAAGCCCAGCGCGCGTCAGGAAACGCTGCTGGAGCTGTTCCGCAACGCGCTCGCGATCGTGATCATCACCATGACGCTGATGATCTCGCTATCCCAGATAGGCGTCGATATCGGGCCGCTGATTGCTGGCGCCGGTGTACTCGGTCTGGCCATCGGTTTCGGTGCCCAGAAGCTGGTGCAGGACATCATCACCGGCGTGTTCATTCAGCTGGAAAACGCGATGAACACCGGCGACGTGGTGACCGTGGGCGGTATCACGGGTACCGCGGAACGACTCACCATTCGGTCGGTGGGTATTCGCGATCTGGACGGTTCCTACCATATCGTGCCGTTCTCGTCGGCGAGCACGGTCACCAACTACCAGCGTGACTTTGCCTACTTCCGTACCGAGTACGGCATCGGCTATCGCGAGGATATCGACAACGCCGTGTATCACCTGCGCGAGGCGTTCGAAGAACTCAAGGCCGACGAGAACGTCAGCGGCAACATCCTCGAGGACATGACCGTCCCCGGGGTCACGGCGCTGGCCGACAGCTCGGTCAATATCCGTATCATGATCAAGACCAAGCCCGGCACCCAGTGGGGCGTGGGGCGTGCCTTCAATCGCCTGGTCAAGATGCACTTCGACCGTGCCGGTATCGAGATTCCGTTCCCGCACCAGACGCTTTACTTTGGCGAGGATCGGGACGGCAAGGCACCGCCCGCCAATCTGCGCATTATCGATGCGGGTGTGGAAGATCGCTCCGACGATTCGCAGCGTAAACAGCGTCGCAAGGGCGATGACGCCGCGCCCGAGGAAACGGGCGACGCGCCAGGGGACACCTAGCGAGGCGCTTGGCGAGCAAATAGCCCGTGGCTGAATAAGCCACGGGCTATTTTTTTGGCATGAAGGCTTGTTCGTGCTGGGTCGATGAACCCTTCGGCAGCTGAGGGGCGTGTCTCCGCTGCTGTATTCGGGCGGGTGCACGACAGCAAGAGCCGCTGCGCTCGGTTGCGCGAATCGAGGGCGGACGGTTCGTTTCTGCGCATAAATTAGCCGCTGGTGTGACAGCACTGTGACGACCGGCGTTTGCGTCGACTATGCGCGGTTTGTCCACAGTGTTATCCAGAGGCTGTGTGTACAAACCCTGGCCAATAATTAAGCAGTGCGTGGATCGTCAAAACCTATGCCCGTCAAGGCCTGCCGCCGTTGGTCAATAATTGCGCAGAGGGCTGTGAACGCAGGCCCGTCAAGGCTTTTCGCGTTCTGACTACGGGTTGTCCACAGGTTTGTCCAGCACGATTGTGAACACCGGTGATCGTTGCAGGATGGGGCTATAAAACGGGCCTAAGCGTCCGATTCGGCTTCCGATTCGCTCCAGTCGCGTGCCCAGCCTTCGTCGTCACGAAACATTTCGTCGCCGGCATGCTGGGTGAACTCGATGGCGATACGCTCGCGCGGCACCTCGAGGTGTTCCACGCACAGGTCGAGCAGAGCGACCGCCAGCTGCTCCCGCCATTCTGTCGGGCGACCCCGGCGTATATCGCACATCATGACCACGCCGGGTTCCGGCTCGCCCTCGCCGCATCGCCAGAGGCTGCCATCGGTGAGCTCGCGAAAACCCACGCTCACACGCCGCGGCGTTGTGTGCATTCGCTCGGCATAGGTTTCGCCGAGCCGCCGGGCCAGGGTGCGCTTGGTTTCCTGGGGATAGGCGCTAGGCACATCGAGTTGCAGATAGGGCATGAACGGATTCCGTTTGTGTGATGAAAGCCCATGAATGCATATCAAAGCGAGCGCGTGCAATGCGCAGTAGCCATAACGACGCGTGAACGGGCCTGATCGAAAATTGATCGCAAGCCGCAGAAGCGAGCCGCCACGGGCGATCGCGCGCTCTGCGCGCATCTTTTCCACAGGGTTGTCCCGGGCTTTTGTGGGTAAAGTATGGGCCAGCCCCGAGGTCTTTGCTGCGCCGTGGCTCGGAAGGTGTTGGCCGGGTCATCGACGCATTACCAGGCAATCGCAACTGTATCGGAGTCGGCTGGTCAATTATTGAGCAATACGGTTCTAACGCCCGTGCTGCAAGGCGTTCGCGACTGTACCAACGAATTATCCACAGTGTTGTCAAAAGCCGGTGTGCAAAACGCCACGCGTGGCGCCGCGTCCAGCCAAGGCTCAGCCGGCCAGTGGCCAGATCCAGGGCACCAGGGCGATGGTGACGGCGCCCACGAGTAGCGTCAGCGGCGCGCCCAGGCGCAGAAAATCGGTGAACCGATAGCCGCCGGGACCGTAGACCATGAGGTTGGTCTGGTAGCCGATGGGGGTAAGAAAGCTCGCGGACGCCGCGATGGCTACGACCACGGCATAGGGCATCGCCGACTGGGACGCGCCGTGGGCCAGCGTGACCGCTATCGGGAACATGATTACAGCGGCGGCGTTGTTGGTCACGATTGACGATATCAGCACCGTGCTCACGAACAGGCCGGTGAGTGCGGCGTGGCTGGAGTCGCCGGCAAGGCTGATGAAGGCGCCGGCGATCGTTTCGGCCAGGCCGGTCTGCTCGACCGCGGAGCCGATGCCAATCGCGGCCCCGATGGCCACCAGCAGCGACCAGTCGAGAGTCTTGCGCACCGAGGGCAGCGAACAGCAGCCGCTCAAGACCATCAGAGCGGCGCTGGCCAGTGCGGCGTCGAGGATGTCGAGCAGGCCGATTGCCACCGAGGTCACCAGCAGGGCGATGATGGCAATCGCGGCATAGGCGCGCTGGTGCTGGGGCGGCTGCGAGTCTTCGATCGCGCTCACCAGAAAGAAGTCACGCGAATGACGCTGCTGGGTCGCGAAGGAGGGCCGTGTTTCCAGCAGCAGGGTATCGCCGGGCCGAAGGGTGATATCGCCGATCTTGCGCCGGATACGGGCGCCGTCGCGTGCCACGGCAAGAACCACGGCATGGTAGCGGCCACGAAAACCGCCTTCGCGAATGGTCTGACCCACCAGCGGGCAGCTGTGCGACACCACCGCTTCGACCAGCACCCGGGCACGCCGCGGCGTATCCAGCTTGAAGATCTGTTCGGTGGCCGGCACCAGCCCGCGGGTCTTGTGCAAATGCACGACCGAATCCACGATGCCGACGAACACCAGCCGATCTTCGCCCTGCAACGGCTCGCGCGGCGACACCGCCGGCAGCAGATGGCCATCGCGCTCGATTTCGGCCAGATACATTCCGGGCAGCTGGCGCAAACCCGCTTCTTCTATGGTCTGGCCTTCCAGTGCACCGCCAGCCGCGACCATCATCTCCACGCTGTATTCGCGCGGGTTGTGCATACGGTCCAGAGCCGGCGTGCGGTCGGGCAGCAGCCAGCGGCTGGTGCCGATCATGAGCAAGCCGCCCATCACGGTGATCGGCACGCCGACCCAGGCGAGATCGAACATGCCCAGGCCGTCGCCCAGGCCCTGTTGTACCAACAGGCTGTTGATCAGCAGGTTGGTGCTGGTGCCGATGAGCGTACAGGTCCCGCCGAGAATGGTGGCAAAACTCAGCGGCATGAGCAGCTGCGATACGGACAGCCGGTGTTTGCGACACCAGTCGGACACCGCCGGAATAAGCGCGGCCACCACCGGCGTGTTGTTCAGGAACGCGCTGAGAATCGCGGTCGGCACGATCAACTGGGCCTGGGCATGGGCGATCGACCGCGGTTTGCCGAGTACGCGGGCCGCCAGCATCTGGGTTGCGCCGGTATCGCGTAGGCCGGCGACCACCACATAGAGTGCGGCCACCGTGATCACCCCCGGATTGGCAAAGCCCGCGAACGCAGACTGGGCATCGATCACGCCGCTGAGCAGCAGGGCGATCAACGCGCCCACCAGCACGGCATCGACCGCAATCGACGTGAGCGCAAGCGCACAGAACGCTGCGACCAGAACACACAGCGTGAACAGCGCCGCTAGCGACACGCGCTGTCTGCTCCCTGGGCAGCGTAGCCGACGGACGGCTGTAACGATGGTGGCCCGGCGTCCTCGGGCCGGACGTGCCGGGGCCCGCGTTCAGTCACGCTCGATTTCGCGCTGTTGCTCGGCCCAGCGATCGAAGCCGCCGTCCATATGGGCGACATCACCCAGCCCCATATCCTGCAGCGTGGCCGCCGCGAGCGCCGATCGCCAGCCCTTGTTGCAGTAAAGGATCAACGCCTGTGCCTGGGCCAGTTCGGGCTTGTGATAGGGGCTTTCCGGGTCGACCCAGAATTCCAGCATGCCGCGCGGCACGTGCAATGAGCCGGGGATATGGCCATCGCGTTTGCGTTCGCGCACGTCCCGCACATCGACGAGCAGCACACCCGGGTTGACGCGGCGTTGGTCCACCGCATCAGGCGAGAGCGTGTTAACACGCTCTTGTGCGCGTGCGACCAGGTCTTGAACGGACAGGGTGACGGGCATGGCGAACTCCGTGGCGAACGAGGCCGTTTTATATCATGGCGTAGAGGATGCCGAGTGCGTTGGCGTGGTTTGTTCCCAGGGCGCAATCGAGGTGAATTTCTCGATCAGGAAATCGACGAATGCACGCACCTTGCGCGACAGATAGCGCCGATGGGCATAGAGCACGAAAAAAGCCGAGTCGTCGTGTGGGTACTCCGGCAGTACCGGCGTGAGCCGCGCGGCCGCGATATCCGGGGCCACGAGCCAGTGTGAAAGTCTGGCCAGACCAACGCCCGAGCGCACGGCCTCATGTAGGGCATCGGCGGTGTTGGCACGAAAACTACCGTGGACGCGCAGCACGCGCGCGCCGTGTATGGCGTCCGTGAAGGCCCAGTCGTTGAATTCGTCGAGTGTCGATAACGTCAGACAGTTGTGTGCCATGAGATCTTCGGGGGTGCGCGGGATGCCGTTTCGTTCGAGATAGGCCGGTGCGGCACAGATGATGCGGCGGTTGATACACAGACGACGGGCGACGACATCCGGATCGTCGACCTGTTCGCGCCACTGAATGGCCACGTCGAAGCCATCCTGGATGAGATCGACATGGCGATCGGTGAGTTCGAACTCGATATCGATCTGCGGGTAACGCGTCATGAACTCATTGATCAACGGCAGGACTTCTACCCGACCGAAGGAGACGGTGGCGGCGACACGAAGCCTGCCCCAGGGTTCGGTGCTCATCGCGCTCGCCGCGTTTTCGGCCTCTTCGATCGCACGCAGAATCTCGGTGCATCGCTTGTAATAATGCTGTCCGGCTTCGGTCAGATGGATGTGGCGCGTCGTCCGATGAAACAGCCGGGTATGCAGCCGTTCTTCCAACCGACGGATCTGTTTGCTCACCGCCGACGGAGTCTGGGCAAGCTGACGCGCGGCCGCGGAAAAACCGCCGGCTTCCACCGCCCGCACGAAGATCGTCATTTCCGTGGTCTTGTCCATACGCCTTGCCTGGTTTATGCCTGCCCGGCACAGGCGATATGCCGATAAACCGGATGATGATGTGCGTGGCCATAATTATCGTGCGCAGCATCGATCAGGCCGGTATTGCCGGCTATGCCAAAGGAGTTGTCGTCATGCTGTTCGTAACGCCGGTCAAGCCGGTCGACCGAAAACTCGGAACGGATGCCGCGGCGCGCCGTCAGCAGGCCGACCGCGAGTTCGCGCGTTTCAAAGCCCGGCATGGCTCGTTTGCGCAGTATGCCCGGCCGCCGATCTAGAAAACTGCGGGCCAGTAGGCCGTCAGAACCCTAGGAACCATCCTCGCGCCAGTTCGCGATCGCCTCGCGTTCTTCGTCGGTGATGCCGGTGATATTGCCCAGCGGCATGTAGCCGCTGGCCACTGCCTGTTTGATCTGGGCTCGATGCGCCCGGATGCGCGCGTCGCTATCGAGCATGATGCCGGCTGGCGCCGCGCTGAAGCTCTCGCTGCTCGGGTTTTCGGCGTGGCACTCGCTGCAGCGCTGTTGGATGATGTCGTGCACGCGGGCGAAGGCGGTGGCGTCGCCGGTATCGCTACGGGCCGCCCGGTCCGTACCGGCCGGGGCTGATGAAAGCGATGAGATCGGTGCGGTCAACGCGAAGGCGGCGACAATGAACAGGGCGCCGACAATCGCGAACACCGGCCGGATGTGGCCGGCGTGCATGGACACGAAAAACTGTCGGATCAGTGCGCCGGCCACGATGAACAGCACGATCACGACCCAGGCGTAGGGGTCGGTATACAGGAATGCATAGTGGTTGCTGAGCATCAGCAACACCACGGGCAGGGTGAAATAGGTGTTGTGGACCGAGCGCTGTTTGCCGCGCTTGCCATCCAGCGGATCCGGCGCTTGCCCGCGCGTCATGGCGGCGACCATGCGGCGTTGCCCGGGTATGATCCAAAAATAGACGTTGGCCGCCATAGCGGTGGCCATCACCGCGCCCACCAGCACGAATGCGGCCCGCCCGGCAAATATATGCGTGGCCAGATAAGCCACGGCCACCATCATCAGCGCCACGGCCACACCGAGCACGCCGTCGCGCTGCATGGTGGGACTGATGCGTTTGCACAGTTCGTTATAGACCAGCCAGCCCAGCGCGAGGAAGACGAGCGCGGCGATATTCGCTTGCCAGCCGGTCATGGCCGCGGCCCAGGTCCAGGTGCTCTGTGGATCGACCAGATAGATCTCCGGTCGGGTGAGATAGAGCAGGGCGAACAGGGCGAAACCGGACAACCAGGTCGTATAGGCCTTGAGATACGACCAGTGCAGGTCGTCGGGCAGTTTGGCCGGCGCGCTCGCATATTTCTGATTGTGGTAGAAGCCGCCGCCGTGCACGGCCCACATTTCGCCGGCGACGCCGCGCCGGGCGTCTTCGGCTTCGGCCGGCTTTTTCAGGCCGTTGTCGAGCATCACGAAATAGAAGGATTCGCCGATCCAGGCGATGGCCGCGATCACATGCAGCCAGCGCAGCAACATGTTGCCGAATTCAATCAGAAAAGCCTGCATTCATATCCTCTGGACGGATGGCGTGGCCCTTGGCCAACGCCTGTAATGCGCCAGTGTGCGTGGTCGATCGGTCGACGGTGGTCGACACAACGAAGGCAAAAGCAGAGTACAACCGTACCTGTTTTTTGTATACAAAATGGGATTTGGCGATAGAGCTGTCGCGATGGGGCGGCCCGCGCCGAGACCGCCATCGCGACCGGCACGAATGTCACTGCAGGCTGCGGCCACAGCGGGTAGGCCTTGGGTGGCGCGGGCGGATAGGGCGGGGATTGAACGCAACGCGTACGCTGGCATCACAGCGACAGGATCGCAGGCTGACCGCCCCATTCGCGTTGTGGCTCCCCACGGTGTCGCTATCGGCCGCGGCATGCCGCGCTCGGCGGTGTCCCGCGTATGATGGGCGCGGCGATCGTCGCCCGGTGGATACGAACATCTGCCGGTATTGATGGTCGTCAGCAAAGCGCCCATTTTCAATCCGTGTGCTCGGCCTGCCGAGACCCAGCCGCAAGGAACGATCGCGATGCCCGAGGTCAGCGACTCGCAGAACCCGCTGCTCGATGCCCAGGAGATCGCCAGCCCCTCGGGCCGGCGTACGGATCAGGATATCTATCGCGCGATCGCGAACGCGATATTCGAGCAGCGCCTGCCCTCTGCTACCAAGCTCCCCGAGGACAGTCTCGGCGATATCTTCTCGGTGAGCCGGACCGTGGTGCGCAAGGCCTTGTTTCGTCTGGCGAGTGAAAAGCTGGTCGACATCCGGCCCAATCGCGGTGCGATGGTTGCAAGCCCCACGGTCGAAGAGGCCCGTGATGTGTTCGAGTCGCGTCGGATTGTCGAGGCCGCGAGCGTGGAAGCGGCGATGCAACGCATGACCGACGATGGCCGCGCACGGCTGGAACGTCTCGTGTTCAAGGACCATGCCGCACATCAGGAACGTAGCCGTCGGCACTGGATCCGTTATTCCGGGGCCTTTCATCTGGAAATCGCCGAGATCGCGGGCAATCAGGTGCTCAAGGCGTTTCTCAAGGAATTGATCGGGCGCACATCTTTGATCATCGGCCTCTACGAGCCGATGCAGCGCACCGTGTGTACCTACGATGAGCACCAGACCCTGCTCGATGCGATGATCGGCGGCGATATCGCGCACGGCGTGCGCACCATGGTCGATCACCTGGTCGATTGCGAGCAGCGTCTTGGCCTGGAGCGCCGCGACCGCGATATCGATCTGCGCGCGATATTCGCCGACGGCGGCGATTGAGTCCCGGCTAGGTCCCGGCCATTTCCTGATCGAGCCGGGCCGCCAGGCGAAAACGCGCGATTTGGTGAATTTCGTCGAGCGCGCGGCGGCGTTCGGTGGCGCCGTCGTTATCCAGCCGTGCCTGCATGGCCGCAAGAATATCCTCGCGCGTCAGGCCTTTGACCGCGACAACGAACGGGAAACCGAACTTGCGGGTATAGGCGTCGTTGAGCGCCTGCAGGCGTTCGTATTGCTCGGGCGTGCAGCCATCGAGACCCGCCCCCGCCTGTTCGCGTGCCGAGGCCGCGCTCAGCCCGCCGGCGACGGCGAGCTTGCCGCCCAGATCCGGATGCGCGCGAATAAGTGTTGTCTGCTGCGTTTCGTCGGCGTGTTCGACGACCTGTCGCATCGCCGCTGCCAGGCGTTCGGCCTGGGTTAGGACAGCGTGGTCCGCGCTCTGCCAGACCGCGCGTGCGACCCATGGCGAGTGTTCGTAGACATCGCCGAAGCAGTCCACGAATTCGTGTTCGTTCATGGCTGCAGGGCGTAGTGGGACGGTATCGGTCATCCGCTGTCTCCAGATTGGCACGATCGTTGGTTGATCGAATCAATGCGCAAAGCCACGCATCGCTCCGACTAAATGCAATATTCGGGGCTGATTGTATCGAATCCTGATTTGACTAATGTTCCACAGATCGATAGAAATTGTATTCAATATGGGAAGTACAGCACGCTATTCGATTCCGTCGACACGTCCCATCGCATGAGCAAAGCGTATCCCGCCGCGTCGCGCGCGTGCTGTGGCGTATGAACCGGCGGGTGGGCTTCCAGCCCTGCGCCCTCCCGGTCTGTCTTCACGGCGCGCACGCGTGTCCGCAGCATTCGAACGTGCGCGCAGCCAGCCCGCGCAACGTTGCGCGCTGTGCGCCAGTGCGGGCATTCGATACAAAAAATAAAGCCGGCGCGGATTATCTGCGCGTACGGCCCGCCAGGAGGGGATTCGATGTCAGACGTGCCGAACACGGCCAGTGATGCCGAGTTGTGTGCGGCCGACCGCCGACCGCCGTTCGTCCAGCTCGTGCCCATGGGGATCCAGCACGTGTTGGTCATGTATGCCGGCACGATCGCCGTCGCACTGATTGTGGGCGGCGCGCTCGAGCTGTCGCGCGCGGATATCTCGTATCTGATCATGGCCGACCTGTTGTGCTGCGGAATCGGCACGCTGATTCAGTCGTTGGGCATCTGGGTCTTCGGTATCCGTATGCCGATCGTGATGGGGTCGAGCTTCGTTACGGTCGGGCCGATGGTGGCCATGGCGACCAGCGGCCAAGTGAGCATCGCGGGTATTTTCGGGGCCACGGTCGTGTCCGGTATTTTCGGCATGTTGCTGGTGCCGTTCTTTACCCGCTTACTCAAGTTCTTTCCGCCGCTGGTCACGGGCACGGTGATCGCCTCGATCGGCATTTCGCTGATGCCGGTGGGCATCAACTGGGCCGCGGGCGGCGTTGGCGCCGAGGATTTCGGCGCGCCGGTCAATGTGGGCCTCGCGGTATTCGTGCTCGCCTGTATTCTGACGATCAACCGGCTCGGGCGCGGAATCTGGGTCAATATCTCGGTCTTGCTGGGGCTTTTAGTTGGCTATATCGTCGCGCTGCCGCTCGGCGTGGTCAGCCTCGACGGGCTTGGGTCGCAACCGGTGGTGGGCATCATCACGCCGCTGCATTTCGGCATGCTCGAGTTTCCGCTGTCCGGGATCATCGCCATGTGCATCATCATGGTGGTCACGCTGGTGGAATCCACCGGCATGTGTCTGGCCCTGGGCGAAATGGTGGGCAAGCCGGTGGATCGCGGGCTGCTCAACCGCGGCCTCTATGGCGACGGTATCGCGACCACGATCGCCGGTTTTCTGAACGGCTTTCCGCATACCTCGTTTTCCCAGAACGTCGGTCTGGTCGGCATGACTGGCGTGACCAGCCGGTTCGTCACCGTGGTATCGGGTGCCGTGCTGATCCTGTTGAGCCTGTTTCCGCAGGCGGCATTCGTGGTCGCCTCCATTCCCAAGCCGGTGCTCGGCGGGGCAGGGCTGGTGATGTTCGGCATGGTCGCGGCGGCCGGTATCAATATCATCACCAAGGCGGATATGGCTCAGCGCAGCAATCAGCTCGTGTTTGCGGTATCGATCGGCTTCGGCATGATTCCGCTGGCCGCGCCGGGTTTCTTTGCCGTGTTTCCCGACTGGACCGGGCCGATCGTCCATAGCGGCATTCTGCTGACCACGGTCGCCGCCGTGGTGACCAACCTGTTGCTCAACGGTCCGGAAGCAGTCGCAGAAGAAGACGATACGGCCGCGCGCGCAGCGCTCGAAGACGCCGCCGCCCGCCAGCACGAGCCGGCCACCGGCCGGGATTGAACACCGGGCGCGAACGCGCCGGTATCAACGACTAGAGGAAGATGATGGGCTATCTCACGACACACGTACTCGATACGGCCAACGGCTGTCCGGGCGCGGGGATCGATATCGTGGTCCGGCGTATTGATGCCGAGGGCGCGCATACGATCACCCGGACCACTACCAATAGCGACGGACGCTGTGACGAACCGCTGGTAGCCGATGCCGCATTTGCCGTGGGCCGTTACGAACTCGTGTTTTCGGTGGGCGCCTATTTCGCCGGCCGGCGGGAAACGCTCGACGAGCCCGCCTTCATCGACGACGTGGTGATCCGGTTCGGCGTTGCCGATGCCGATGCGCATTACCACGTACCGCTGCTGGTTTCGCCGTACGGCTACAGCACCTATCGCGGCAGCTGAATCCAGCCTGCCCGCCCGAATCAAGGAGCCGACCGAATGGCCACTACCGTGCTACGCAATGCGGCGTTCATCGCCACCATGGACGACCACGACACCCTGCATCGCGATGCCAGTATCCGCATCGTCGACGGGCGAATCGATGCGATCGGCACCGATGATGAAATAACCGGCCATGCCGACGAGACGATCGATGCCAGTGGTCATATTCTGATCCCGGGGCTGGTCAATACCCATCATCATTTTTATCAGACGCTCACGCGCAACCTGCCGGCCGGGCAGAACAGCAACCTGTTCAACTGACTGGTCGCCCACTATCCGATCTGGGCGCGTATGGACGCCGGCTCGATCGACGTAAGCACGCGTATCGCCATCGCCGAGCTGATGCTTTCCGGCTGTACGACCGCGGCCGACCATACCTATATCTGGCCCAACGATGCCCGTGTCGACGACCAGATTCATGCCGCCCGGGAGATGGGCTTTCGTTTTCATGCCGCCCGCGGCTCGATGTCGGTCGGGCAGTCGCGCGGTGGGCTGCCGCCCGATCATGCCGTCGAGGCCGAGGACTTCATCCTCTCGGATTCGCAGCGCGTGATCGAGACCTATCACGACGACCGCGCCGGGGCGATGACCCGTATCGTGCTCGCGCCCTGCTCGCCGTTTTCGGTGTCGACCGATCTCATGCGCGAAACGGCAAAGATGGCGCGGCATTATGGCGTGCATCTGCATACCCATCTGGCCGAAACCCTGGACGAGGAACACTACTGCCGCGAGCTGTTCGGCCAGACGCCGGTCGAATATGCCGAGGCCAACGACTGGGTCGGCGACGATGTGTGGTTCGCGCATATGGTGCATCCGCATGAAACCGAGATCGCGCGGCTGGGCGCGCATCGATGCGGCGTGGCGCATTGCCCAAGTTCCAACATGCGGCTGGCTTCGGGCGTGGCCCCGGTCAAGGCGCTGCAGGCCGCCGGCGCGCGCGTGGGCCTCGGGGTCGACGGTTCGGCTTCCAACGACAGTTCGCACATGCTCAGCGAGGCGCGTCAGGCGATGTTGCTGCAGCGGCTGCAAAACGGCCCGGAGGCGATGAGTGCGACCGAGGCATTGCGTCTTGCCACGCGCGGCGGCGCGGAGGTGCTCGGGCGCAATGACATCGGCCATCTCGCCGTCGGCATGGCCGCGGATATCGTGGGTTATCGCCTCGACAGCCTGCCGCTGGCCGGCGGCGCCGTGCACGACCCGCTGGCCGCACTGGTTTTCTGCCTGCCGCCGCGGGTGGATCTGAGCCTGATCAATGGCCGACTGCGGGTCCATCGCGCGCAGCTGCTCGGCGTGGATATCCCGCAGCTGGTGGCACGCCATAACGCTGCCGCGACCGCGCTGATCAACGGCTAGCCGGCGGCGGCGCCCGAACTCTGTTTCAACCAGACAACAACGAAACAATGCCCCAATTCAATCAATCCCGTCGTCGATTTCTCAAGCACTCGGTCGTGGCGGGCGTGAGTACCTATGTTGCCAGCCTGGCGAGCCCGAGCTTCGCGGCGTTGTTCGAACAGGACATCCTGTCGCCGACGGCGCAGGCCTGGCGGCCCGGCACCGGGATGAAATTCCGGCTCGACGGGATCGCCAAGGTCACCGGCAGCAAGGTCTTTGCCCGCGATATCCGTGCCCGCGACATGCCGCACTGGCCCGATACCCAGGCCCATGCATTCATCATTCGCGCCAGCCGCTGCGATCGCCGCTATCAGGGCATCGATCTGTCCGCGCTGGAAGCGGCCGGGCTGGCACCGGATCGCGTGGTCACCGCTGAAGACATGGCCCGCGACAATATCCAGGTGCCCGAGTACTACGGCCCGGCCTTCTTCTTGCCCGCTGGCGAGACACCGCTTTATCTGGGCTATCCGGTAGCCTTGTGCATCTACCACGATTTCGCCCGTTTTGCCGTGGCCAAGGCGCGGGTACGCGCAGCCGAGGATGTGGTGGTCTACGGCGAACAAACGCCGCTGCCGGAAAAACCGCCCTATGGCGCCTTTCGTTATATCCGGGTGGGCGGCGATACACCCTATGCGCCCGATCGTTTCTCCGCCTTGCAGGAAACCGTGCTCTACACGGATTTTCGCAAGCGCCATCCGGTGTGGCCGCAGGCGCTGGAAAACGGCAAGGACAGCCAGCGCGCGATGTATCACGCCAACCAGCTCGCCGAGCAGCTGGATACGCCGCCCGACGATTGGCTGGTGTTCGAGGCGGAATATCAAACGCCCTATATCGATCATTTCGCCATGGAAGCCGACAACGCCAATTGCTGGTTCGATGCCGAGGCTGGGGACATGCATCTGGTCTGTGGCAGCCAGTCGCCGGCCGAGTTGGTCGAACGCATGGCCGAGCTGCACTCGGCCAGCACCTTTGCCAGCGGGCGCCTGTTTCTGCACCCGACCTATACGGTGGGTTACGGCTCGAAGGACAACTCCATCTTTCCGTATTACGGCTTGATCGCCGGGCTCTATGGCGATGGCCATCCGGTACGCCTGGCCAACGATCGCTACGAGCAGTTCCAGGCCACCATGAAACGCCATCCGTTCACGATTCGAAATCGTCTGGCGGTCGAGCGCGAAACCGGCAAGTTTCAGATATTCAAGCAGAATCTGACCGCCAACGGCGGTGGGCGCGCCAATTTCTCCAATTCCGTGGCGTTCGTGGGGGCCACGGCCGCCCAGGGCATCTATTACATGCCCAACAGCGATCTCACCGCCACGGCCGAATTCTCGCGCATGCCCGAAGCCGGGTCGATGCGCGGTTATGGCACCATTCAGACCATGGCCGCGACCGAACTGATGGTCGACGAAATCGCCGACCATCTTGATATGGACCCGTTCGAACTGCGCCTGGCGAACGTGTTCAAGTCGGGTATGAAGAACACCCAGGGCGCGATCCCGGCCGGGCATCTGCGCGGTGAGGAGATTCTGCACAGGGCCCGCCAACACGAGATCTGGACCCAGCGCGCGGCGCGCAAGCAGGCCTTCGAGGCCGATCATCCCGAGCAGCGCTATGGCGTGGGTTTTGCCTGTGTCCAGAAGGATTTCGGCCACGGCGCCGAGGGCGTGTTCTCGGAGGTCCGCCTGAATGCCGATGGCTCGATCGAAGTGCGCAATACCGGGGCTGAAATGGGTACCGGATATTCCACCAGCCAGGCTGCGGTGGTTGCCCAATGGCTCGGACAGCCTGCGAATACGGTCCACACCGCCGAAACCGAGTGGGACGACCTGGCCATGACCTCGAGCGGCAATCCGTATGTGATGTCGCAGTCGGAACAGGAGGCCGCCCAGACCGACCCGCGCTGGACGCCGATGCTCCAGCAGGCCTCCAGTGCGAGCAACTCGTCCTATTATCTGTCGTTTCCGACCATCGAAGCGGCCCGCGTAATCTTCAGACACGGCCTGTGGCCGGTCGCGCTCGAATACTGGCAGCGCGGCATCGGCGGCGGCCAGGCCGCGCCCTATGTCGTGCGCGAACAGGACGCGCGCTGGGAACAGGGCAAGCTCACAGCCAATGGCATGGAGCCGTTGTCGCTGGCGTTTCTGGCCGAGCGTGCCCATGCCACGGGCCGGGTGACTGGCGCCATGGCCCATGCCTTCAATCGCTGGGAATGGTCGAGGGCGGATTATCGGATCGACGGCACCGGCGAGACTCTGCCGCTCGACGGCCTTGCGGTGCGCTACGGCGACGGTGCCTCCCAGCAGAAGAAAGCGCGGATGACCAGCAAGCGGGGCTTCGAACTGTTGACCCGGTCGAACCCGTATTTCCCGCCCACCCAGCGCAACAATGCCGGGGTGACCTATTACAGCGCCTGCGCCACGCTCGTGGAGTTGGCCGTACATACCGGCACCGGCGAGGTGTCGCTACTCAATCATCATTCGTTTTTAGAGTGCGGCAATACGATCGTCGAGGAACTGGTGTCCGGCCAGCTGCAGGGTGGGCTCGCCATGGGCATCGGTCATGCCCTTTACGAAGACATGCCGCTTTACGAGGACGGCCCGGGTAACGGCACCTGGAACATCAACCGTTATCACGTGCCCCGGGCCAGTGAAGTCGCCGTCTGGGAGCAGAGCGCCGATATCCTGCCGCCGTTATCGCGTACCGACCCGCCCAAGGGTATTGCCGAAGTAGTGATGATTCCGGTCGTGGGCGCGATCGGCAACGGCATCGCCCACGCCATCGGCCATCATTTTCATCGTCTGCCCATTACGCCCGAGCGGATCCGGGAGGTTCTGTGAGTACTACCGACCCCATCGTCAGCAAGCCGTTGCATGTCACCGTCAACGGTATCGAACAGCCCGTCGAGGACATCCCCGAGCAGTTGATGATGCTCGATTACCTCAACGAGTATCGCAATCTCACCGGCACCCGTTTTGGCTGCGGCATCGGCGTGTGTCGCGCCTGCACGGTGATCGTCGATCACGAGGATGGGCGCAGTGAAGAGATCCGCACCTGTATTACCGGTGCGCATTACTTCGAGGGTAAATCCATTCGCACCGTCGAAGGCCACGCCACGCGCGATGAAAACGGCGATGTAGCCAAACTCTCTGAGGTTCAGCAGCAGTTTCTGGATCACTTCTCGTTTCAGTGCAGCTACTGTGCGCCGGGGTTCGTGAATGCGGCCACGGTGCTCGTCGAGCGCCTGCAACGCGAGCCGGTACCGCGCTCGCAGCTGGAGGCGACGATCAGCGATGCATTGGAATCGCATCTGTGTCGTTGTACCGGCTATGTGCGTTATTTTCGCGCGGTACGCGCTGCGGTGCTCGCCACCCCCGGCACCACGGTGGAGGGCTGAACATGGCCGGCTATCGACAGACAGTAGCGGCGCTCGTGCTTGCCGTGAGTACCGGCACGGGCTGGGCCGCCAGTCAGGCGACAGCGAAACAGATCGAGCGCGGCCAGTATCTGGCCCGCGCGGCCGATTGTGCGGCCTGTCATACCGCCGAAGGCGGCACGCCCTACGCCGGCGGGCGCGCGATCGAAACGCCGTTCGGCAAGGTTTACGGCACCAACATCACGCCCGACGACGAATACGGCATCGGCAACTACAGCGCCGACGATTTCTATCACGTGCTCACCCAGGGCGAATTACCCGACGGCACGCAGCTGTATCCGGCCATGCCCTATACCTCGTATCACGATATCGCGCGCGAGGATTCGGATGCGATGTATGCCTATTTCATGAGCCTGGACGGCGTGCACGTACCGTCGCCGCAGACCGATCTGGCCTGGCCGTACTCGATGCGCTGGACGCTGAATTTCTGGAACTGGATGTACGCGCCGGATGATGACGCCGGCCAGCGGCGCGCGGCCGACAACCAGCGCGGTCGTTATCTGGTCGATACGCTCGGGCATTGCGGGCAATGCCATACCCCGCGCGGCCGGCTGGGTGCGCTCAAGCGCGATCGTCATCTGCAAGGGGCCGTCATTGCGGGCTGGCAGGCGCCCAGCCTAGAAGCCGAGGCGCTTGCCGCGCGCGGCTGGGACGATGCGTCATTGCGTGAGTTCATGCGCGAAGGCCGCAGTCGCCAAGGCAGCATGTACAGTGAGATGTATCCGGTCTTTCACCACAGCACGCGCTATCTCGACGAGGACGATCTGAAGGCGATGAGCCGCTATGTGCTGGGCGAGAATCCGCCGGCCGCGGCGCACGTTGCGCAGACGACCGCCGCCGACGACAGCCCGGGCCGCCAGCTCTATCTCAACAGCTGTGCCGGCTGTCATGGCGCCGATGGCGAAGGCGCGCCGCATGTGGCAAGCGCGATGACCACCAATACCGCGCTGCGTCTGGACAGCCCGCGCAATCTGGTCAAGATCATCCACGACGGGATCGACGCACGGGCGTTCACCGGCTACGAACGCGTTCAGGCGATGCCCGGTTTCGGCGACGCGCTCAGCGATCCCGAAATCGCAAAATTGGCGACCTATCTGCGCCGTCGCTGGGGTGGCCAGCAAAGCGTGGTCGAAGCAGACGATGTGGCTGAGTTGACTGGCGCGAGCGACTGATCAGTGCGTGGCCGGCTCGTGCGCAGCGGCGCAGTTGGCCACGCAGCCCGGCGCGACCGGGCGTATGAGACAGCGGGGTGCTGCGCTGCAGCGTTGCTGTGGCCGGCCGGCGCGCTAAACTTGCTCCGCCGAATGGCACGCGCAGCGGGTGCAGCCACGGCGCACGGGTACCCATGCCCGGCGGTGTAACGATAACCGACCGATATTCCAGGTGATTGAATGACCAAAGACGTCGAGAAACGTTCGCTCTATATTCCCTATGCCGGCCCGACGCTGCTGGAGATGCCGTTGCTCAACAAGGGCAATGCATTCGATGCCGACGAGCGTGTGGCCTTCAACCTGATCGGTCTGCTGCCCCAGAACGTGGAGACCATCGAAGAGCAGGTCGAGCGGGCCTATCGGCAGTATCAGACCTGTACCAACGATCTGGACAAGCACATCTACCTGCGCGGCATCCAGGACGATAACGAGACCATGTTCTTTCGCCTGCTCGAAGAACATCTCGAAGAGATGATGCCGATCATCTATACGCCCACCGTCGGGCGTGCCTGCGAGAAATTCTCGGAAATCTATCGCAACCACCGCGGCATTTTCGTGAGCTACCCGGATCGTCATCGCATCGACGACATTATCCGCAGCGCCACCAAGGACAACGTCAAGGTGATCGTGGTCACCGACGGCGAACGTATTCTGGGGCTGGGCGATCAGGGCATCGGCGGCATGGGCATTCCCATCGGCAAGCTTTCGCTTTATACCGCCTGTGGCGGTATCAGCCCGGCCTATACGCTGCCGGTGGTGCTGGACGTGGGCACCAACAACCAGGACCTGCTCGACGACCCCATGTACATGGGCTGGCGCCACGAACGTATTTCCGATGCCGAGTACGCCGAGTTCGTGGACCTGTTCGTACAGGCGATCAAACGCCGCTGGCCCGGCGTGCTGCTGCAGTTCGAGGATTTCGCCCAGGCCAACGCCATGCCGCTGCTCAAGCGCTATCGCGACCAGCTGTGCTGCTTCAACGACGATATTCAGGGCACGGCCGCGGTAGTGGTCGGCTCGCTGCTGGCGGCCTGCAAGGCCAAACAGGAATCGATTGCAGAGCAGACCATCGCGTTCGTGGGCGCGGGCTCGGCAGGCTGTGGCATTGCCGAACAGATCGTGGTGGCCATGACCGATGCCGGGCTCGAGGAAAGCGAAGCCCGTGCCCGAATCTACATGGTCGACCGCGACGGGCTGATCACGGATGCCATGAGCGGCCTCTACGACTTCCAGAGTCGCCTGGCCCAGCGCCAGTCCAAGGTCGATGACTGGAACGATTCCACCGAGACCGACCCGCTGCTTACCGTCATCGACAACGCTAAACCGACGGTGTTGGTGGGTGTGTCGGGCCAGCGCGGCCTGTTCTCGCAGCAGGTGATCGAGACCATGCACCGGCATTGCCCCAATCCGTTGGTGATGCCGCTATCCAACCCGACTTGGAAGGTCGAGGCTACGCCGCAGGAAATTCTCGACTGGACCCACGGGGAAGCGCTGGTGGCCACCGGCAGCCCCTTCGACCCGGTGGCCGTCGGCGACGAAAAGCGCCCGATCGCACAATGCAACAATGCCTATATCTTCCCCGGTATCGGCCTGGGCGTAATTGCGACCGGCGCGGCCCATGTGACCGATGGCATGCTCATGGCCGCTTCGCAGGCGCTGGCCGAGAATTCTCCGCTGGGCACGACCGGTGACGGCGCGCTCCTGCCGCCGTTGTCGCAAGTGCGCGAACTCAGCCAGTCCATCGCCTTTGCCGTGGCCAAGAAAGCCCAGGCCGACGGCGTGGCCCTGAAAACCAGCGATGAAACGATCGCCGAACGGGTCGAGCGCCATTTCTGGTATCCGCGCTATCGGCGTTATCGGCGGGCAGCGTTCTAGGCAAGCTCTGCACAACCTGTCGCGGTCGCGCCGGCGTGCTTTGCGCGCGCTTGACAGACAAGTGAGAGCGTAGCGTGCCCAAGCCAATAACAAGTGGCACGGCAGCGAACACGGACGCCGATCAAGCGCGCGCAAAGCCGGCGGCGCGCAAGGGGTTCGGCCTCACAGACGCCGCAGCTGCGTTGCCGGGCGTGACCTGCCAGCAAGGCAGGCGCTGCGCCTGGACGCCTTGCCGCACCCTCTGTGAGGACTCGAACGCGAACCGCGAGAGGTTACGCAGAGCGTCCTTGGCCTGTGTGCGGCACGCCTATCCAAGGCGCGGCGGCAGCGCTGTGGCGGCTCCGCCGGCCGGCTGGAACGCCGGCCGATGCAGACCGGCGGATCAGACCCCGAGCCGTTCGCGCGGGTTGAAGTCCAGTTCCTGGGCCATGCGTTCGTAGACCGCCCGAGCCTTTTCGCTGTTGGCGGGCGGCAGGGCGATCCGTAATACCGCATACAGATCGCCGGGCGTCTTGCCCGGCATGCCGCGTCCACGCAGGCGCAGGCGTTTGCCGTCGCGCGAGTCGGGCGGGATACGCAGATCCACCGCGCCTGCGGGCGTGGGCGTTTTCACGATGGCACCCAGCGCGGCCTCCCAGGGCGCCACCGGCAGTTCCAGGCTCAGGTCGGCACCGTCGAGCGTATAAATCGGGTGTGGCTTGAAGCCGATTTCCAGCAGCAGATCGCCGGGTATGGCCGCCGTATTGCCGGCTTTGGCCTGGCCGGCCAGACGCAGCTGCTGGCCTTCACGGACGCCCTTGGGAATGGTGACGTTGAGCGCACGCGAACGCTCCACCGTCTGACCGAGTTCGTTGACTTCGGGGGTGCGCAGCGTCACGCGCCGGCGTCCGCCGGTAAAAGCGTCTTCCAGATCGAGCTCGACGCGGGCGATATGGTCCTGGCCGCGCCGCTGGCTGCCGAAGCCGGGCCCGAAGCCATGGGTACGACGGGTCGTACCGCCTGCACGAGCGCCGGCAAAACCGCGCCCGAACAGCGATTCGAAGAAGTCGCTGAAGGTCGCGCCATCGGCACCCGGCGGCGGCTCGGCATGCGCGCCACCGCTGAAATCGAAGCCATGATCCCAGCCCGGCGGCGGCTGAAAGCCGGTTTGCGCGCGGGCGCGGTCCGGGTCGATACGATCATAGGCCGCGCGTTTTTCCGGATCCTTGAGCACTTCGTAGGCTTCATTGGCCTCCTTGAAGCGGTCGTCGGCGTCCACCTCGGTACTCACGTCCGGGTGGTATTTGCGCGCCATACGGCGATACGCCTTTTTGATATCGTCTTCCGAGGCGCTGCGCTCCAGACCCAGAATCTTGTAATAATCCTTGTATTCCAATATTCACCTCCGGTAAGCCCAGCTTGGGGGCTACCGTCATCAATGTATGGGCAGGGGCGACGGCTTCAATTGAAGCCGCGGGCGCCAGGCCCTTGTTTACGCCGATAGGCTCTTATCGGCGGGGGTCGATCAAAAATGACCGCCGCGACGTGCAAGCCGACCGCAGGGGCGTCGTGCGCCTGTCAAACCCCGCAAAAAAGCCGTATCGTTGCAGACAGTTTTCGCGCCTGCATGGCCCGCCCATGTTTTCTTAACGACTCACCCGAGTCTTCAATGATCGATTATCTCAACGGTGTCGCCGAAGCCCACGCCGTGGATCCGCTGCTGTTCGTGCTGATCTACCTGGTGAGTACGGTACCGTTTCTACTGGTCAGCGGCTGGCTGTTCCACCACATTCGCAAGCAGCGCCCGCTGGCCCTGCTCACGTTCGTGTGGGCGCTTTGCTATACCGCGCCCTATCTGTACGTTCTTGCCGTGGGTCGGGATCTGCCCCTCTGGGTGTATGGCATGGTGGCACTTCTCATCGTCGGCGGCCTGTGGCTGGCCGCACGCGGGTTGATGCGGCGCCTGCGCCGGGCCGAAAACGGCTGATCGAAAAAACGCGACGGCTGGCTGCAGGCGCAGGCTGTTTTCACGCGGATGCCGTCAGCCGGTAGACATACTCGTCGGCGCTTTTGACGCCGCGCTCTGCAAGCATGTTCTTACCACCGAGCCGCGCGCCGGTTTCGAGTATCTTGACCTCGCGGTAGGCGTCAAAAAGCGTGTTGACCTCTTCTTCGTCGACCGCAAAGGGTGGGCCGTTCATCTGGCTCTGGTCGTAGTCCAGCGTAATCAGCAGGCCGGGCGCGTCGTCGTTCAGCAACGTAAACAGGTGCTCGACGTAGCGTGATCGCATCGTCTCGGGCAGTGCGATAAGTGCTGCCCGATCATAGAAGGCATCGAAGGGGCCCAGCGTCTGGCCGCTTGCAGCGAAGAAGTCGCCGACCAGTATTTCGATCGTGCCGGCACCGCAATCGGCGCGATAGCGCTCGAAGTCGTCGAGTTCGTCGCTGTCCGCGCTCAGATGCTGTTCGACGAAGAAGTCTTGGGCCGCGATGGGGCTGAGTTCGATGCCGGTTACCCGATGGCCGCGTTCGGCGAGCGTACGCAGGTCCGGCGTCTTGCCGCATAGGGGCACCAGCACGCGGGCGTCGGTGCCCAGATCCAGCGTGGGCCACCACTTGTTGAGCATCGGGTGCCCGTCGGGCTGATGAAACGCGGTCTGTTGTTGCGACCAGCGCTTGTGCCAGAAATCCGGCTCCATGGGTGCTCCCTTGAGTCAGCAGGCCCGCCTCAATGCGTCGCATCGAGTTCGGGGTAATGGCGAAAGATACCGTTGTCATTGAACGCCATTCGACGCGCCGAGTCGAGGTAAGCCGCAATGCCCGGTCGTGCGGCCACGTTTTCCGTCAGCTCAATCACCCCGGGGATGGCCTGTGCGTGTTGCCGCATCGCCTTTGGAAACGCGTAGCGTAGGCCGGCCACGACATGAAACAGGCACAGGTCTGCGGTGCTGCAGGCATTGCCGACGAGCCAGGCGTCGCCGTTCGGATTGTGGGCAAGGACCTGCTCGAAATAGGCCAGAAACTTCGGCAGCCGCTGTTCCAGAAAGACCGCGCTGCGCCGGACCGCCTCCGCTTTTTGCTCTTCGTAGTAAAGACCCGGGCCAAGCGGGTGGTGGGTGTCGTGAATTTCGGCCACGAAATCGGTAAGCGTGAGTTGCAGGCCGTGGCACCACAGGCGACCGGCTTCATCCGCCGGTGCGAGGCCAAACCGCGGGCCTAGAAACTGCAGGATATTGGCCACGTGCGAGACTTCGATATCGCCGGCGCGCAGATAGGGCGGAGCAAAGGGCGGGCGAGGGTTATGCTCGAAAGCCAGCCCCTGGTCGACTCGCTCGGGCCCGGTCTCGGCGTCGTAGGCGATATCGATATAGTCCGCGCCCGCGTCCTCAAGGGCCAGACGCACGAATTCGCCGCGTCCGGGGATACCCGGCCAATAGTAGAGCTCGTAGCGCATGCCGCACACCGTTTTGTAAAACTTTGCGCTTGCATCGCAGCAGAGCCCGATGCGGCGGTCAAACGGTGCGGTGTTGTCCGCTACGCGAATACGCGCTGAAGTTCATGCCGCACGCTCAGGGCAATCCGCAGGCGGGCTCTGGTATGTGCGGCTTTCGGTAATTGACCGTGTGATGGCTTCGTTCTTCAAGACAAACCGCAGATTACACAGATGAAAAAGCGCGGCGCGCGCGCCAGGCGACAGCGAACGACGCGGTTCACCTGTTTTCGATCTGCGTGATCTGCGGGCCGTTTCTTGCTGCTAGTGCAAACCAAGCCAGCGCGCCTTTGCGATCGATCGCCCACCGCGGCCGAATCAACGTACCAACGCAATCGGCGTATTTGCGGATAAACCGAGTCGCAGCCAGGAGGGGGTCGCTCTGCGTGCCGACGCGCTAAAGCAGGCTCGGCTGCACGGCCTCTTCGCTGCCGTCTACGAAACCGGACAGGCCAACGCCGACCAGGCGATAACGCGTGCCTGGATCGGCCTCGACCCGATCGCGTAGCGCACAGGCGATTTCGGCCACTTCCGCCGCCGAGGTCGGCCGGCTGGGCGGGGTGAAGCTACGGGTGAGAATCTGAAAATCGGTGGTCTTGAGCTTGAGAACCACGGTACGGGCTACGCGTGGCAACTTGCGCTGGTGATTGGACCAGGTCTTTTCGGCCAGGCGATGAATATGTTCGGCCAGTTCGTCCAGGCGCAGATCCTGGCGCAAGGTGTCTTCGCTGGACACCTGTGAGGCATCGCGTCTGGGCTGCACCGGGCGGTCGTCGATGCCGCGGGCCAGCTCGTACAGTCGTCGTCCCCACCGGCCGTAGCGCTCGACCAGTTCGGCCTGTTCGAAGGCGCGCAGGTCGCCGACCGTATGCACGTTCAGCGCGGCGAGCTTTTCCTTCATCTTGGGGCCGACACCGGGCACCTTGCCGATCGCCAGCGGCAGCAGAAACGCGTCGACGCGTCGCGGCGTGACCACGAACTGGCCGTTTGGCTTGCGCCAGTCCGAGGCGATCTTGGCCAGGAATTTGTTGGGGGCGATGCCGGCCGAGGCGGTCAGCCCGGTGGCTTCGAGTATCTCGGCACGAATCACCCGTGCGGCTTCGGTGGCCGAGGGCATGTTCGTATGGGTGACGGTGACGTCGAGATAGGCCTCGTCCAGCGACAGGGGTTCCACGAGGTCGGTATGACGCAGGAATATTTCGCGGATCTGGCGCGAGATGGCCCGGTAGCGATCGAAATGCGGGTCCACGAAGATCGCCTGCGGGCACAGCCGTTCGGCCCGCACCGCCGGCATGGCCGAACGCACGCCGAACACGCGCGCTTCGTAGCTGGCCGCGGTCACCACCGAGCGCAGCCCGCGCTTGGCCACCACCACCGGCTTGCCCCTGAGGCTGGGGTCGTCGTGCTGTTCGACCGACGCATAGAAGGCGTCCATGTCCACATGCACGATCTTGCGCAGCGGCGCCTGCGCGACGTTGTCGCGCTGCGCGCTCATTGGGGGCGGCCAAGTAGCGCATGGCGCGCTACCATAACGGGCTTTATCGCCGGCCGTACGTCGGCCTGTTCGCTCATCTGAACGGCATCAATCATGGATCGTCCCCGCCATTTTACCCTGCGTTTCTCCTGCCCGGATCGGGTCGGCATCGTCGCCCGTGTCGCGAGTTTCTTTGCCGATCACGGCGGCTGGATTCTGCGGTCGAGCCAGCATTCGGATGAAGACAGCCAGCGCTTTTTCATGCGCGTGGAAGTGCGCGCCGACTCGCTCGACCTCGACGAGGCGGCACTGTGCGATGCGTTCGACGCGATCGGGCGCGAATTCGACATGGACTGGCAGATCAGCGACAGCGCGGTAAAAAAACGGGTCGTGATCCTGGTGTCCAAACAAATGCACTGTCTTTATGACCTGCTCGAACGCTGGCAGTCGCGTGAGCTGGATATCGAGATTCCCTGCGTGATTTCAAACCACGACGACGCCCGCGGGCTGGTGGAGTGGCACGGCCTGCGCTATCACCACGTGCCGATCGACAAGAACAACAAGCCCGAGGCCTGGGCCGAAATCGAGCGGCTGTTCGTCGAAGCCGGCGGCGAAACCATGGTACTCGCCCGCTTCATGCAGATTCTGCCGGCCGATCTGTGCGATCGCTTTCCGGGGCGCATCCTCAATATCCACCACAGCTTTCTGCCCAGCTTCGTGGGCGCACAGCCTTATCTGCAGGCCTATCAGCGCGGCGTGAAGCAGGTCGGGGCCACCTGTCATTACGTCACCCCGGAACTCGATCAGGGGCCGATCATCGATCAGGACGTCACCCGCGTGGACCACGGCGATACGGTTCGCGACCTGGTGCGCTACGGCAAGGACATCGAAAAGGCCGTGCTCGCCCGCGGGCTGCGCTATCACCTGGAAGATCGCGTGCTCGTCAGCGGCCGGCGCACGGTCGTTCTGTAACCGTACGCCGGCTGCCGAGGCGCCTTGTCGCTACGCGCGGGGCGCCTGCTTGAGCGGCTCGCGGCCGACATAGTCGGCAAAGGCGATCGGCGCCGAGAGCAGTTCGTCGGGAATGCCGAAGGCTTCAATGTACGCCAACGCATCTGGGCGGATCTCACCGAGCATGGCCCCGCGCAGGTTACGCAGCGCCTTGTACTTGCCCGAGGAGATATAGCCGTAGGTCAGATACCACTCGGCGTGCTGCAAGAGCGTGTCGATGGCCGAAAGCTGGCGCATGCGCTCCAGGGCGTCTTTCTCGGGGCCGTCGGCGAGCGGTTCGACCGCGTCGGCGAACACCTGGGCGATATGGTGATGCATATCGGCATGGGCGAAGGCCATCATGTGGTCCTGGATATCGCTGAACGCCATGAACGGCTCCATGTCGTCCTGCTTGATGCGCTTGAACAGCCGGCGCGAAGCGGCGACCAGCAGGTTGTGCTTGCGCAGTTTGAGCAGTTCAAGATGGAAATCGGCGCTGCGCAGGTGATCTTCGTCGGTCTTGCGGGCCGTCAACGGGTTGATATCGATCAGCTCGGTCCGGGCCATGCTGGTGAGCTCGCGTACCAGGGTTAGCGCCAGATTCTGTTCGAAGCCCTTGGCGAAGCTGGCCAGGCGGTTCTTCGATACCAGGTTGAGCAGTACCGTGTTGTCGCCTTCGAACGTTGCGAATACGTCGATATCGCGGCGAATGGTCGCGATCTGGTTTTCGGCCAGAAAGCCCAGCCCGCCACAGCATTCGCGTGCGGTCTGGGTGGCATCGATGGCATGCCAGGAGGCCATCGACTTGATGCCGGCGGCCAGGGTTTCCACCTCGCGTGCGGTCTTTTCGGTGCGATCGCGAAAACGCTCGATCAGGTCGAAGGCGGCGAAATGCATGGCATAGGTATGGGCGATCGCCGGGAACAGGCGCATCTGGTGCGCCTTGTAGTCGATGATGCGCAGCTCACTGCCATCGTCGCCGCCGAACTGGCGTCGCACCGTGGCATAGCGGGTCGCGATCGCAAGGGACTTCTTGGCGGCCGTGACCGAGGCCGCGCCCACGCTGATACGCCCGCCCACCAGCGTGCCGAGCATGGTGAAAAAGCGTTTGTTGCTGCCGGAGATCGGGCTGTCGTAGTCGCCGTTCTCGGCCACGCTGGCATAGCGATCGAGCAGGTTCTCGCGCGGGATGCGCACATTGTCGAAGTACAGCCGGCCGTTGTCGACGCCGTCCAGGCCCATCTTGGAGCCACAGTCCTCGATACGCACGCCCGGTGCGGGCTCGCCGTCATCAGTGCGAATGGGCACGATGAAGGCGTGCACGCCGTAGTTCTCGCCGCCGGTGGCCAGCTGGGCGAACAGCGTCACCGCATGGCCGTCGCGGGCGGCGTTGCCGATCCATTCCTTGCGGGCCGACATGGTCGGCGTATTGATGACGAACTCGTCGGTGTCGGGGTCAAAGGTCGCGGTGGTCTCGACTTCCTGTACGTTCGAACCATGGCCGGATTCGGTCATGGCAAAGCCGCCAAGCAGTTTGCCGGAGGCGATATCCGGCAAGTACTTCTTATGGTGCTCGTCGTTGCCCAGAAAGATGATGCTGCCGCCGAACAGCCCGAACTGCACGCCGAATTTCACCACCAGGCTCAGGTCGAACATGGCCAGGGCCTGGAATACGTGAATGAAGCCGGCCATATCGCCTTGGCCGCCCACGCTTTCGGGCATGGCGCCGATGGCGATGTCCTGTTTTTCGGTGGCCAGATACTTCAGCCAGCGCAATACCGTCGCGCGCTGGCTTTCTTCGGACTCACCGGTGCTGTAAGTGAAGATGTCGTCGGCCAGGGCGTCGCGCACCTCCTGCCATTTCGTCGCGTAGTCGCCTTCCAGAATGCCGCGCAGCTTGTCCGCGTCGAAGCTCGGCTCCGGCTCGTTGCGGCTCTGGTCGACCGGTTCGCCGCTGTCCTGAAAGATCTCGGCGGATACGCCCATGCCGCTCACGCCGTATTCGCGCGCATAGTCGGCCACGGCTTCGTTGAACTCACCGTTGGCGCTGCCGCCCATCGCATCGCTCATCGCGGTGAGAGAGGGCTGGCGACGGCCGACCTGTTCACGAATGCGCCTGCGCAGGCGCGATAGCTCGGTCGCTTTGGGCGGGTTATCCGCGTCGAGCCACGCGTCGAGCGTTTCGCGCGCCTGGGCATCGAAGTCCGGCAGTTGGCCGGCCATTGATTCGATATGCGCAGCTTCTTCCTGCGCTAGCGTACCGTCCGACCAGGCGATATAAATCACCGGGAGCAGCGGTTGGAGTTCGGTATCCTCAACTAGGGCATCGGTGCGCTGTGACATGAAACGTCTTCAGATAGGGCGGGTACTCCTTTGTACCAAAAACGGCGCGAATCCGATGCAACGCAGGCGCGATGGTGCCGTGCCGTGAACAGCACGCAGGCGCTCACGGACATACGGTACGGCCAGGCGCGGTAGGGCTGGCGCGGCCCCCCACGCCGGCCAAGCAAGGCGGCAGGTTCAGTTCGAGCCCTTGCCGTAACCCTGCGGATTGTTCGACTGCCAGCGCCAGGCATCGGCCATGATGTCGTCGATGCTGCGCCGGCAGTGCCAGTCCAGCTCGGTTTCGGCCTTGTGCGGGTTGGCCCAGCACTGGGCGATATCGCCCGGGCGGCGGGCCACGATGCGATAGGGCACCTCGCGCCCGCTCACGCGTTCGAAGGCCCGTACGGCTTCGAGCACCGAGTGGCCCTTGCCGGCACCCAGGTTCCAGGTATGCAGGCCGGGCCCGTTGGCGATAGCGCGGGCGGCCTTGAGATGGCCCTCGGCCAGATCCATGACATGAATATAGTCTCGTACGCCGGTGCCGTCCGGGGTGGGGTAGTCGTCGCCATAGATCGACAGCTCGGGCAGGCGCCCGATCGCCACCTGGGAAACGAAGGGCAGCAGGTTGTTGGGGATGCCGTTCGGGTCCTCGCCAATCTCGCCGCTTTCATGCGCGCCCGCCGGGTTGAAATAGCGCAGAATGGCGATCGACCAGTCCGGATTCGCGGCATGCAGATCCTGCAGGATCCATTCGATCATCAGCTTGGAACTGCCGTAGGGGTTGGTCGGTCGCCCGGTGGGCGCGGCCTCGGTTAGGGGCATGACGTCGGATTCGGCATAGACCGTCGCCGAGGAGCTGAACACGAGCGTGCGCACGTCGGCGCCGCGCATGGCTTCGCACAGCGAAAGCGTGCCGCCCACGTTGTTTTCGTAATAGGCCAGCGGCTTCTGCGTGCTTTCGCCCACGGCCTTGAGGCCGGCGAAATGAATCACCGCATCGACCCCATGCTCGGTCAAGGCCTGTTGCAGACGCGCGGTATCGCGAATATCGGCTTCGATGAACGTCAGGGAACGCCCGCTGAGTCGTTCCACGCGCCGTAACGACTCGCGCGAGGCGTTGGAGAGATTGTCGTAGACGACGACGTCATAGCCGGCCTGCAGCAGCACGAGTGCGGTATGGGAGCCGATATAGCCGGCGCCGCCGGTCAGAAGCATCGTCATGGCCTGAATCCTGTCTTAGCCGTGGGCGTTGTACAAAACGCGGCCCGGCGGGGTGGCGCCGGCATGAACCGCCGGCGCCTTCGCCGTCTTTATCGGCCGAGCAACCCGGAAAAGAACTGATGCGCGTTTTCCTGCAGATGGTCGACGTCGTAGCCGCCTTCCTGGATGACACACACGGGCATATCCAGTTCGGCCATGGCACGACCGATACGGGCGAAACCCTCGCTGGTGACGGCGACCTTGGCCTGCGGGTCGTTTTCGTAGATATCGAAGCCCAGCGGCAGCACCAGCACGTCGGCGCCGAAGAGTTTGATGGCGGCCACGGCTTCATCGAGCTTTTCGAAGAAGGTTTCTTCCGGCGAGCCGTGCGGCATCGGCAGGTTGATGTTGTAGCCGTAGCCCGCGCCCGCGCCGCGCTCGTCGGCATGGCCGGTGACCACCGGATAGAAGTTGGTCGGGTCGCCGTGGATGGAGATATAAAGCACGTCGTCGCGCTCCCAGAAAATCTCCTGTATGCCCTGGCCGTGGTGCATGTCCGGGTCGAGAACGGCCACGCGATCGAATTTGTCGCGCAGGGCCTCGGCGGCGATGGCGGCGTTGTTGAGATAGCAAAAGCCGCCGGCGCCGTCACGGCGCGCGTGATGACCCGGCGGCCGGCACAGGCCGTAGGCAAAGCGCTCGCCGGCGAGGATGTCGTCGGCGGCGGTCAGTGCGGTCTGGGCCGAGGCATAGGCGGCTTTCCAGGTGCCTTCGCCGATCGGGCAGCTGCCGTCGGCCTGGTAGCGCGCTGACTCGGCAAGAATGCCCTTGAGCGGATTGGGCGAGCGCACGAAGATGTTCGACATCACCTCGTTGCCCCAATCGTCGGGGATCTCCATCCAGCGCCGGTGCGCGGATTCGAGAAAGCGCAGATAGCCCAGGTCGTGCACCTGCGAGATCACTTTCATGCCGTGGTCGACAGGCTTGTCGACCGCGATATCCAGGCCTTCGAGAGCGGCGACCAGCGGTGGCGTGCGCGCGGGGACTTCCTGCGGTTCGCGCATCTGCCCGCGGGTCAGATAGCTCTTGGGTACATGCTCGTTCTGGGTCGGGTCGAAATAGGCTTTCACGGCACTGCCTTCCGTTGGGTCGAAAAATGAACGCGCGACGATGTTCGTCGCATGACTTCGGCTTGCAACATACGCCGGGCGAGCCTTCGCCTGCAATGCATAAGACGAGCGGCGCGCACAAAAAAGCCGGCGGGTCGGCCCGCCGGCTTGCAAGCGATCAGGCGTTTGACTACTTGCCGCGCGGCACGGTCTGGACTTCGACGAATTCCATGATGCCTTCGTCGCCGCCTTCACGGCCGATGCCCGACTGCTTCATGCCGCCGAACGGCGCATGCGGGGCCGGACCGGTGCCGGTGTTCCAGCCGCAGTGGCCGAAGTGCAGGCCGCGAATGGTTTTTTCGGCACGCTTTTCGTCCGAGGTGAACACATAGGACGCCAGGCCGAATTCGGTGGTGTTGCCCAGTTCGATCACTTCGTCTTCGTCGTCGAACTCGATCATCGGCACCAGCGGGCCGAAGGTTTCTTCCTTGCAGCAGGCCATGTCGTGGGTCACGCCGGTGACCACGGTCGGCGTATAGAACAGGTTCTTGTCGGCGTCGAGTTCGTCCGGGTGCTTGCCGGCGACCAGCTTGGCGCCTTTCGACAGCGCATCGGCCACGTGATTCTGGACCTTCTCGAAGCCGGCCTTGTTGATCAACGGGCCGACGTCGATATCTTCATCCATGCCGTCGCCGACCTTGAGCGCCTTGACCTTCTCGACCAGCTTGTCGGTGAATTCCTTGTACACGCCGGACTGCACGTAGATGCGGTTGGCGCATACGCAGGTCTGGCCGCCGCCGCGGAACTTGTTGCCTACCAGCTGGGTGGTGGCATGCTCGATATCGGCATCGTCAAAGACGATGAACGGCGCATTGCCGCCCAGCTCCAAGCCCAGTTTCTTGACGTGATCCTTGCTCTGCTCGATGAGCAGCTTACCGACTTCCGTGGAGCCGGTGAACGAGATCATGGTCACGTCGGGCGAGGACATCAGCTCGCCGCCGATCTGGCTGGACGAACCCATCACCAGGTTCACGAAGCCCTTGGGCAGGTCCAGGCGTTCGTGGAAGAGCTGGAACATGGCGATCATGGTCAGCGGCGTTTCGCTGGCGGGCTTGATCACGCTCGGGCAGTCGGCCGCGATCGCCGGGGCGATCTTCTTGGCGATCATGCCGATCGGGAAGTTCCAGGGCGTGATCAGGCCGACCACGCCGACCGGGCGGTGGTGGACCGTCCAGGTGCAGTCCTTGGCCTTTTCCTTGAGCTGGTCGGGCTTGAGGATATCGATGTTCTTGGCGCAGTAGTCGAAAAAGCCGGCGGCGTATTCGACTTCACCCTGGGCTTCCTTCCACGGCTTGCCGTGTTCCAGACACAGGATGCGCCCGATCTCTTCCTTTTCGTCGAGCAGGGCATCGCGGATGTCTTCGAGCCATTCGCGGCGGGTTTCCAGATCGTTGGGCTTCAAGGCGCTCTTGGCGGCTTCGATGGCGCGCCGGGTTTCGGCCTGGCCCATCTTGGGCATCTCGGCCAATACCTTGCCGTTGGCAGGATTGAGGACTTCGACGCTTTCGCCGGAGTCGGCCTCGACCCACTGGCCGTCGATATAACCGGAAATATGTTTCAGCAGATACGATTCGATCATGGGTGTCCTCGGTCCTGTCTTGACGACTTGAAGCTATGAATCGGGTCACGAACCGGCGCTGCGGTTCGATGGGAATGTCTGTTTCGACGCGCTATCAGTGATCGGGGCGTCGGTGCCGCTTTTAAAGCCTGTGCCACGGGTCCTTTATTCACGCGGCGCCTGGCGCATAGCCGTGATGCTTGCTGACCTGGTTGAAAAGCGCATCGCCGCGCTGCCAGCGGGCGAGATTGTCCAGGAACTGGTCGACAAGCGCATCGCGCCAGCCCACGAAATCGCCGGCCATATGGGCGGACATGAGCACATTGTCCAACCCCCAGAGCGGGTGGTCGGCCGGCAGTGGCTCCTGTTCGAATACGTCGAGTGCGGCGCCGGCGATCTGTCGGTTGACCAGGGCATCCACCAGGTCGTCGGTGACCACGATCGGCCCGCGGCCGATGTTGATGAAGCGCGCATGCGCGGCCATCGCCGCGAAACGGCGGGCGTCGAACCAGTGTTCCGTGGCCTCGGTGAGCGGCGCGGCCACCACCACGTAGTCGGCATGCGGCAGGTGCCTATCGATATCGTCGGCCGCATGCACGGCCGAAAATACCTCGTCGGCCTCGCGGGCACGCCGGGCGATGCCGGTGACGTCCATGCCTACGGCCTTGCACAGACGCCCGATTTCGCGGCCGATGGAGCCGGCGCCGGCCACGAGCACACGTTTGCCGTGAATGCTCTCGGTATCGCGATGCACCCAGCGGCGCTGCTGCTGATAGGCAATGTTGGCGCGGGTGTCCTTGGCGAACATGAGAATCGCACCGAGCACGTATTCGGCGATATTGCGATCGAATATGCCCTGCGCGTTGGTGACCGGAATATCGGAATCGACCAGGGCGTCGAACATGAGCTGATCGACGCCGGCGCTTGCCGCATGCACCCAGCGCAGGCTGTCGGCCGCGGGCCAAGCGGCCTCCAGGGCCTCGGTGCGAAAATCGGTGACCAGCAGGATCTCGCTGCCGGGCAGGGCATCGCGCAGGCTGGCTTCGTCGTGGGCGATACGAATATCGCCATGCTCGTGCAGCCGGCCGACCGATGGCGGGCCGTCGGGCGTATCGGTCAGAACGGTAATCCGAGGTCGCGGCTCGTCGGGGTCGACGGCGTGCTCGGCTGACATTTTGACGGCGTTGTCGTGGCTCATGCAGGAGTGCGCGCCTGCGGGTTCATGAAGCGCGGGATTCCATGGATCATGCAGCACGGTACCCAGAGGCCGAGCCGAGCGTCAATAGCTGCTTCGAATCCCCGTGGCGACTTGTCTTGACCGGACTTGCAAGACCTGCCTACGCTCGCGCTGATGGCCCTGTCCGGCCATTGCCATCCTGCGTCACGAGGCACCCATGGTCGCGAACCTGAAAAAGAGCAAAGAGATCCTGTCCGCCGATCCGGATGAGCGTTACGTGCGCGACCGGCTGGTGTGGAATCCGGCCATGCACGCGATCCCGATTTCGGGCATTCGCCGCATGGTCAATCGGGCCGCCGAGCTCGACGACGTCGTTCATCTGTCGATCGGCCAGCCCGACTTCGCCACGCCGCGCCATATCATCGATGCGCATATCCATGCGCTGGAAGCCGGCCAGACCGGTTACACCATGGATGCGGGGTTGCCGGAGCTTCTGACCGCGCTCAAGGAATACTACAACGCGCGCTATCGCAGCACGCTCACCGAAGACAACTTCCTGGTCACCACCGGGGCCACGGAAGGCATCTATCTGCTGATTACGGCCATGGCCGCGCCGGGGCGCGAGTTCATCATCGCCGACCCGACCTTCCTGCTGTATGCGCCGTTGATTCGCATGAACGGGGGCCAGGTGCGCACCGTGCCGACCAAGGCCAGCGAAGGCCATCAGATCGACCCCGAGCGCATCATCAACATGATCGGGCCCAATACGCACGCGATCATTCTGAACTCGCCAAGCAACCCCACCGGGACCGTCTATCCGCGCGAAACCGTGGAATGGCTTTGCCAGGAAGCCGCCTACCGCGGCGTCGAGATCGTCTCCGACGAGGTTTACGACAACCTCATTCTCGACGATATCGACTATCCGAGCGTGCTCTCCTGTGCCACCGACCTGGACGGCGTGGCCGTGGTGTCGAGTTTTTCCAAGACCTATGCCATGCCGGGGCTGCGCGTGGGCTGGATCGTGGCCGATCAGAACACCATCCGCACCCTGCGTCGTTACCACATGTTCACGACCACGGTCGCGAGTACGCCCGCCCAGTGGGCGGGGGTGGCCGCGCTGCTCGGCGATCAGAGCTGCGTGGATGAGATGGTGCGCGAATATTCGCGCCGGCGTGACCGGGTGGTGGATCTGGTGGCCGATACGCCGGGGCTGACCGGCTACTGGCCGCAGGGCGCGTTCTATATCGCACCCTCGCTGCCGCACGGCGTGGACGGCGGCAACCTGTGCATGCGCATGCTCGAGGAAACGGGTGTGTGCGTGATTCCGGGCGATGCCTTCGGTGAGGATTCGAACAGCCTGATGCGCATCAGCTACTCGACCTCGATGGAAAAGATCGAGGAGGCCTTCGAGCGGCTACAGCCCTGGATGGCGCGTCAGCCGGAGCTGCGCGGCTATAGCTGACGGCACCGTATCGGCTCGCACGAAAAGCCCGGGGTTGTTGTTCCAACCCCGGGCTTTTTTGTGGGCGTCAGCCGTCCAGGGCGCCGCACTGTGCCGAAGGCGCACCCGCGTAACGGGCCTCGGACGGCATCTCGCTGGCATAGGTCACGCGTACGGGGTATACCTCGCCAGCGTCGTTGTGCATGTTGCCGATGCCCCGGTATTCGAGCAGCCGCTTACTTTCGGGGTCGTAGGTGAGCTTGAGCGAATCCACGAAGAAATTCACGAGGAACATATCCAGCTCGGCGTCGAAAACGACCGCCTCGCTGCCCTCGAACGTCGTGGTGCCGGTCTGTTTGGCGCGTAGTTTGACCACGGCCTGCCGGCCCGCGGCCGCGAAGTTGAACGCGATGGTCTTGCCAGCCGTCAGCGCGTCGAAGCGCTCGCGCACCAGCGGGTCGAAGCCGGAGTCGGCCGCCATCGGCGGCTCGATCGTGAAGGTCTTGGTCTGTTCCTGCGCATCGCTCGACTCGCGTCGGAACATGGTCCACTGGCCATTGGCGTGGCGAATGCCTTCCTGATAGCCGCTGGCGGGAATCTCGAGGGTATAGGTGGGCACCGTATCGCTGTCGGCAAACTCGAGTTGTTTGGTGGCGATCGTCTGGCCGTTACGGCCGACGTAGGTCACATCCCAATGGTTGATCTTGCCGTCGACAAAGCGTTGTTCGTGGTGCTCGGTGTAACGATAGTCGCCGCCCTCGAGGGTATAGCCGTAGCCGTTGAAACAGCGCATGTCGCCGTCGCTCGTGCTTTGCTGGGCCATGCCCGCGGTCGCGCCGAGGGCGATGCCGGTGCCGGCCAGTACCACCGCGGTGGAGCGCATCAGATGCTGTGTATGCATGGTTTTCCTCAGCTGGAGCGTTGGCGTTGCGGTACGAACAGGTAGTGGGCAATACCCCACTCGTTGCCGGCGTTGTAGCCGAACAATTCGGCAACGGCCATGAAGAACATCCGCCAGCGTTGAAACCAGCGTTCGGCTTCAGCGTCGCCGTAGGTTTCGCGAAATATCGCCATGATCGGTTTCTCGGCGGCATCCATGCGCTCGAGCCAGCTGTTGGCGGTATCGCGATAGTGAGTGCCGGACAGCCACCAGTGCTTGCGCAGGCGCATGTCTTCCTGAAAGTGTGCGAACAGATGCTCGCTGGGCATGATGCCGCCGGTAAAGAAATAACGCGCCATCCAGTCGTAGTCGCCGTCGTTTTCGAACGTGTAGGCGAGCAGCTTATGGGCGAAGACGTGTACGAACAGACGGCCGTCGTCGACCAGCCAGCGGCTGATGCGCGCGAACAATTCGCGGTAGTTGCGCATGTGTTCGAACATCTCGACCGAAACGATGCGGTCAAAGCATCGCTCGCCCGGGTCGAACTCGTTGATGTCGCAGGTTTGAACCTGCAGGTTATGCAGCCCGAGCCGGCTCGCGTTTGCCTCGATCGCCTCGCGCTGGGCATTGGAATTGGACACGGCGACGATATCGGCGCTGGGGAAGCGCTTGGCCGCCCATAGCGCAAACGAACCCCAGCCGCAGCCCAAATCGAGAATACGCTGGCCATCGTGCAGCCGCGCGCGCTCGGCATAGAGCGCGAGCATGGCGTGCTCGGCCTGATCGAGCGTCTTGATGCCGGGCTCGAACAGGCAGCCGCTGTATTTGCGATGCGCACCGAGAACGTATTCGAAGAAGGCGGGCGGCAGCTCGTAGTGCTGGGCGTTAGCGTCCTCGGTGTGCTGGGCGATGGGCCCGGTCGAGGCGCGCTCGAGAAAACGGCGCATATGATTGCTGCGCCATTCCGGATCGCGCGCCTCACGGCTGGTCAGCCGGCTGCCGATGAGCCGACGCATGCCGACGCGGGCAATCGGGTCCGGCACGAGGCCACGTTCACACCAATCTATCGCCAGACTACTCAACAACGTTCTCCTTGATCGTGCGATTATTTTTTTGGTGGCCAGGGAATGAACGCACTTGTACGACGAACGTATTCGTCATGGCCTTCGCGTTTTTCCGACGCCTGCTTGTTTTCGATTGTGGGAATCCCCGAGACCCGCAGCAAAAGCCAGGCCATGATCACCGGGCTGGCCAGTGTCGCCCACCAGTATGGCGCGCCGATGGCAAGCACCACGTAGGTCACCCAGTGCAGCGATTCGAAAAAATAGTTTGGGTGTCGAGAATAGCGCCAAAGCCCCTCGGCGCACACCTTGCCGCGGTTTTCCGGCTTTTGCTTGAAGCGGTGCAGCTGGGCATCTGCCGTGCCTTCCCCCACCACGGAAACGAACCATACCGCGACGGCGGCCAGCGCTACCGTAAGCGACGGCGCCTCGGGCATATAGGCCACGACCAGAAACGGTATCGAAAGAATCGAGGCTGCCACCGCCTGAAACAGAAAGAAGCCGAGCATGTAGAGGTCGGCTTTCTTGCCCCAGGCCTCACGGGCCGCGGCATAGCGCGAATCCTCGGGGGCACCGCGCATGCGTTTGGCCAGATAGCCGGCCAGGCGCAGCGCCCAGGTCAGTGCCAGCGCGGCCAGCAGAATGCGTGCGGATGCCGGCGCATCGCCGAGCAGGGCATATTCGGCAGCGATCAGGCCGACCGCCGCCGACCATACGACATCCACCAGCCCTGCATTGCGGGTGAACAGCTGGATGATCCATACCAGGGTTAGCAGTATCGCGGCCGTTGCCAGCCCTATGCCAAACGCCGCAAGCGCACTCATGCGGACTCCTTTTCGATGGTTAAACGCATGAACGATTCCTTGCGCGATCGTGGGGCGGGCGGGTCAAACTACGTCGACGATCGGCAGTGCGATGCGTCCTTTAACGTCAATTCGGCCCGGAATCGCAGAAAAACTTGCCAGATACTGGGGATGATAGCCGTACACCAGCAGACCCAGTCTATCCCCGGCATGCAGGCGATGGCTTACGCCGTTGAGATCGAGTTCGCGCCGGCCGCCGCCGCGGATCGGACGCACCTGCTTATTGAGCAGCACCGTGGTGGCATGGCCGGCCCGCTTCACTCCGAGTCCGACGAATGCGATCGGATTGCGGTCGCTGCCGCTGATATCGATATCGATCTGCGGGATCCCGGCGATCGCCTGATTTTCGGCATCGACGGTCATCAGCTCGATGAAGCTGCCGCCGCTGGCCAGTTCGTCGAGATGATCGGAGGGCAGCGCGTTGACGAGCCGTGCGACCAGCGCGGTTTCGTCGCCGCTTGCAGGCTTGTCGCGGTCGAACACGCGCTTGATGGCCGTCCAGGCGTTGCCGGCCGTGCCCGTGGTGAGCGACCACAGCCGCGATACGCTCTGGCGGCGCACGATGCCCAGCAGCAGGTCGAGCCCGCCGGTCGTGGCCTGACCGGCGAATTCCACCGTGGGGCCGGCTTCACCGGTGCCCACGGGCAGCGTATCGAAGAACAGGCTCGTTTCGTCGTCGAGCACGATCATGTTGCGGGGCACGTCGCGGGCCGGCGTCTTGCCTTTGAGCTTCCAGTCCAGATAGGCCAGTTCGAGTTCGCTGGTGTCGATATAGTCGTCGTCGATACGCAGGCTGGCATCGGTCTGGTAGGCGATACGATCGATATCCTGCAGAAACGGCAGGCTATGGCCGTACTGCATGGCGATCAGATGCACGTCGTTGCCGGCCGCGCGCAGGGCAGCGGTATTGGCTGCGGCTTCGTTGAGGTTGAACAGGGTGTCGCCCACGCCCTGGACCAGCAGCACGTCGACGTTCGGCGTGCGGCGGGTTTGGCAGGGTTCGCGTTGGCCGTCGCGGGCGATATGCCCGTCATAGAACGAGGCCGGGCTGCTGTTGTAGAGCCGGTCGATCACGGTCTGGGACAGGCCACGGCCGGTCAGCGTCGAGGCCAGACCCTCGGCCAGCGCCCGATAGAGCAGCGGATCCAGGCGTACGCCTGAGGTGGGTATGCCCAGGGCCACCAGGGCCGCGCCCCAGGCGGTCTTGACCACGTTATCCGGTGCCAGGCTGTAGCTCAGGTCGTACCAGGTCGCGGTGGGTACGAGCGCGTCGAAGCGGTCATCGATACAGGCGCCGATGAGCTGGAAACCGCCGCCATAGGACAGGCCCAGGCCACCGATGATCGGAGCGCCGTTGCGATAGGCCAGGCGCTCGCGCTCGGGCATGTCGTTTTCGGCCCAGTCGAGAATGGCGCTGATATCCACGCCCTCGACCTCGGGGTTCATGATTTCCACGCAGCCGCCGGAATCGCCGAAGCCGCGCTGGTCGAAACTGATCACGAAATAGCCGTCGTTCGCGGCGCGCCGTGCGGCCTCGGTCGAGGGCAGGATGCCGCCGGAGAGCACTTCATAGACCGAGCGCTCGTGGCGATTGGTCAGTCGTGCGCCGCCAAAACCGTGGCCGTGCAGGATCAGCGGCGCGGTTGCGCCGGCGGCCAGCGCCGGCTGCATCACCGTGATCGCGATTTCCACGCCGTCATCGGGATTCGTGACGATCGCGCTGTAGTCGCGGGCTTCGAGTGTCGCCGAGCTCATGGCGTTTATCCGGCCGTGTCGCCGGGCAAATGGATAGCCGCCAGCGCGTCGCGCAGGGCCGACGGAATGGCCTCGGCACGATTGGTTTCGCGATTGACGAACACATGCACGAAATCGCCGTGCGCGCTCGCGGTATCGGCACCGGCCTGAAAAATGCCGATGCCGTAGGTCGTGGATCGGCTCCCCAGATGCTTGACCACCAGCCCGGCCTCGAGCTTTTCGGGGAAGGCGACCGGGGCGTGGTACTGGCAGCGCGATTCGACCACGAAACCCACCACCGGGGCGTTGTGTATGTCCAGACCGCCGACTTCGATCAGGTAGCGGTTGGCTGCGGTGTCGAAGTAGGAGTAATAAGTCACGTTGTTGACGTGGCCATACACGTCGTTATCCATCCAGCGGGTGGGCATGTCGCAGAACCAGGGATAGTCCTGTCGAGTGGGGCGATCTTGCGGCATGGGTATCGGGCTCTTGGCTCAAAAACGCCAGCTTACAAAAAAGAAGCCGGGCAGTGCCCGGCTTCGATCCGCTGCGGCCGTGGTTTACGACTGCACTTTCCAGGTGCCGTCGGCCTGACGGCAGGCGGTACCGTTAACCTTTTCCGGCTGGCCGTCGACGTTGGCGTTCATGGTGAACTCGCGACAGGGCTGGTTGCCGCTGTTGTAGGTGCGGGTCGGGGTCACCGAATAGTTGGAGTTGGTATCCGGGTTGTTCCAGCTCGACGTGTTGCCGGTCTGGTTGGTTTCCAGGGCGCTGCCGAACTGCTGACGGTCGCGCTGGCCGAAGTTGTCGCCAATGCGACGGCCAAGTGCTGCGCCCGCGAGGGTGCCCACGACGGTGGCAATGGTGGTGCCACGGCCGCTGCCGATCTGCGAACCGGCTGCGCCGCCGGCAATGCCGCCGAGCACGGTGCCGGTATCGCCGGAGCTCCAATTGGCACAGCCGCTCATGGCCACGGTAAGCGCCAGGGCACTGATAAAACTCAAGGTCTTGGTCATGCTTTCTCTCCCGAGGGGGCCCGCGCTGTACGAGCCGGTCTATCCGAAAATCTCGATATTCAGTGTAACCAAAACAGGCGACGACGGTCGTCGGCGCAGCGCGATCGACGTTGGCGACAGCCTCATGGCCCCGGTACTCTGACGCAGCGTTTACGAATCGCGGCTGAATCCGTGCCGGGTTTTCGATGTTCACCACCACGCGGCAATGCGCGGCGCGGCGTGTCTTTAAGCCACGCGCGTATCGTCGCCGGCGCCCTCGTTATTTCGGTCAAGGACAATCCGATATGAGCCAAGGCGCGCTGCTGCTGGCATTCGCCATTCTGTTCGAGGTGATCGGCACCACCTGCATGAAGCTATCCGAAGGGTTTACGCGGCTGTGGCCGTCGCTTGGCATCGTGGTGTTTTATGTCGCTTCCTTCACTTGTCTGACGCTGGCGCTGCGCCATCTGCAGGTCAGCGTCGCCTATGCGATATGGGCCGGGCTGGGCACGGTGCTGATCACGCTCATCGGCGTGATGTTGTTCCACGAGCCGATGAGCGCATGGCGCGCGGGCTGCATCGCGCTGGTGCTTGTCGGCGTGATTGGCTTGAACCTGTCGCACGGCTAAGCGATACGGGATGGCCGCCCCGGCGTCGGGGTAGACGCGTCGGGTTCATCAACGCGCGGAATTATCTATATCCTGTGGCCGGTAAATAAAACTCGATTTCAGGAGATCCCCATGCGGGCATGGTTGGTACAAGAACCGGGCGCCCCGGAAGCGCTCGAACTCAAGACGATAGACGCCCCCGAGCCGGGGCCGGACGAGATTCTGGTCGACGTGCGCGCGGTCGGCATCAATCAGGCCGACGTACTCCAGCGCAAGGGCGGCTACCCGCCGCCGAACGGTTTCGACGTACGTCGTCCCGGCCTGGAATATGCCGGCGAGGTCATTGCCGTCGGCGATCGCGTGACCGCGCGCAAGGTCGGCGAACGGGTGATGGGTTTGATCGGCGGCGGCTCCTATGCCGAACAGCTGGTGGTGCACGAACGCGAAGCGCTCACCATTCCGCCGCACTACGATTTCGAGCAGGCCGCGGCCATGCCGGAGGCCTTTCTCACCGCCTATCGCGGCCTGTTCCTGGTGGGCGAACTGGCCCCGGGCCAGTGGGCGCTGGTACGCGGCGCAACCTCGGGCGTGGGCCAGGCCGGCCTGCAGCTCATTCAGGCCATGGGCGCGCGCAGCATCGCCACCAGCCGCAAGCAGGCGCGCCTCGATGAAATGGAGCAGCGCTTCAAGTCGCTCGGCTTTGACAGGGCCTACGACCTCGGCCTGGAAGACGGCAGCGACGGTGTGGCCAAGGCCGTACAGGAACAGACCGGCGGCGCCCACGTGGTGCTGGATTTCGTGGGTGGCCCGGCCCTGGCCGATAACCTCGATGCGTTGCGCCCGGAAGGTCGTCAGGTTCAGATTGGCCTGATCGGCGGGCGCAAGAGCGATATCGATATGGGCAAGCTGCTCATGCGTCGCCTGAGTCTCGTGGCCATGACCATGCGTAGCCTGCCGCTGGAGCGCAAGATCATGCTCGCGCAGATGTTCGACGACCGCCTGCTGCCGCTGTTCGAAGCGGGCAAGCTCAAGCCGATCGTCGATCGCGCCTTTGCCTTCGAAGAAGCGGTGGAAGCACATCGGCTGATGGAATCCGGCGAGCACGCCGGCAAGCTGGTGCTCGTGCGCAGCTAGGCACGTCACTGCGAGCGGCGGGGCTGTTCGGCCTCGCCGCCGACCACCGGCGCGGCTGCTCGGCGCGCGCTCGATGCGTTGCCGCCACTCACTCGCGCGCCCACTCGCCGGGCGCAAACAACGATAGCTCAACGATTGGATCAATCGTTGCATACGTTAAATGCCATGATGACCCAGTGCTCATGGCAGGCGGTGTGCTTCGATGGCTGAATTCGTCCCGGTCGATCCCTTCGACCTCGTAATCTTTGGCGGCACCGGCGATCTGGCGCAGCGCAAACTCTTGCCCGCGCTGTTTCATCGCGACGGCGACGGTCAGTTCAGCGACGACAGCCGGATCGTTGCCGTATCGCGCGGTGATATCGATAGCGACGCCTATCGGAACTGGGTGCGCGAAACGCTGGAATCACAGCTGTCCGCCAAGGAACTCAAGGACGAGGTCTGGCAGCGCTTTTCGGCCCGTCTGCATCATGTCGGTCTGGATATGCAGGCCGATACCGGCTGGGACGACCTGGGTGCGGCACTCGATGCCGACAACAAACGCAGCCGCGTGTTCTATCTGGCCACGGCACCCGCGCTGTTCGGCACCGTCGCCCAACAGCTCCAGCATGCCGGTCTGACCGACGCCCGCTCGCGTATCGTGCTGGAAAAACCGGTGGGCCACGATTTCGACTCGGCCCGCGACATCAACGATGCCGTGGGTACGGTATTCGCGGAATCCCAGATCTATCGTATCGACCATTATCTGGGCAAGGAAACCGTCCAGAACGTGCTTGCGCTGCGCTTCGGCAATTCCCTGTTCGAGCCGCTCTGGGCACGCGGCGCGGTCGATCATGTGCAGATCACGGTGGCCGAAAATCTGGGCGTGGGCCAGCGCTTCGACTTCTACAACCGCACCGGCGCGCTGCGCGACATGGTGCAGAACCATATGCTGCAGCTGTTGTGCATGGTGGCCATGGAGCCGCCGGCGAGCATGCACCACGACGATATCCGCAACGAAAAGATCAAGGTGCTGCGGGCACTCAAGCCCATCACCCGCGAGGTGGTCAATCGTGTGACCGTACGCGGGCGCTATACCGCCGGCATCGTTGGCGGCGAGCCGGTGCCGGGCTACCGCGAAGAGGGCGAAAACCCCGACAACAACACCGCCGAGCAGGACACGGAAACGTTTGTTGCCATCAAGGCCGAAATCGATAACTGGCGCTGGAACGGCACCCCGTTCTATCTGCGTACCGGCAAGCGCATGGCCCGCAAGCTTTCCGAGATCGTGTTCCAATTCAAGCCGGTGCCGCATTCCATTTTCGGCGAGCAGCCGCTTACGCCCAATCGGCTCGTACTCAGCCTGCAGCCGGAAGAGGGCGTACAGCTCACGCTGATGACCAAGGAGCCGGGTCCGGGCGGTTTTCGTATGCGCTCGTTGCCGCTGAACCTGAATTTCCCCGATGCGTTTTCCGTCACTTATCCGGACGCCTACGAGCGATTGTTGATGGAAGTGCTGCGCGGCAACCCGGCGCTGTTCATGCGTCGCGACGAAATCGAAACCGCCTGGCGCTGGATCGATCGCATTATCGACAGCTGGCATACGCGCGGTGTGCGCACCCACGAATACATGGCCGGCAGCTGGGGGCCGACCGATTCCTTCGTACTGCTCGATCGCGACGACCGCCGTTGGGCCCAACCGGAATAGCCATGCCTCGCTTCAACACATTTCCCGATCGCGGTGCCTGTGCCCAGGCCCTGGCCGATGCGCTGGCGGCACAGCTGCGCGAGGGTATTGCCAATAACGGCCGGGCCACTCTCGTGCTCAGTGGTGGGTCTTCGCCGATCGATCTGTTCGAACGGCTTGCACTCATCGAACTCGACTGGTCGCGGGTGACCGTACTGCCCAGCGATGAACGCTGGGTCGCGCCCGATCAGCCCGAGAGCAACGAGGCCGCGCTGCGCGAGCATCTGCTCTATGGGCCGGGCAACGCGGCCCGGCTGTTTGGCCTGTATCGCGACAAACCGGCGCCGGCGGCTGCGCAATCCGAACTCGATGCCGAGCTGGCACAGCTGCCGCGCCCGTTCGATGCCGTGGTGCTCGGCATGGGCGAGGATGGGCATACCGCCTCGCTGTTTCCGGACGCCGTGAATATCGAAGCCTGCATGACAAGCGACGCCGAATGCGTGGTGCCCGAACGCGAGGGCGATGGCCCGGCACGCATCAGCCTGAGCCTGAATCGGCTGCTGGCCACGCGCTCGCTGTATCTGCTGTTTTTTGGCGCGGCCAAGCGGCGCGTGTACGACGCGGCCTGCGAGGCAGGCCCGGCGATCGAATACCCCGTTCGCGGCGTGATCCATCAGGGCCACGTACCCGTCGACGTGTACTGGTCCGACTAGATGCGGGCATCGCCCGCTGGAGCGACAAGCCATGAGTCTGCATCCTGTTATCGACGAAGTAACCCGGCGCGTGATCAAACGCAGTGCCGAAACGCGTGCGGCCTATCTGGCCAAGATCGACCATGCCCAGAGCGTGGGCCCGCATCGCGGCAAGCTCTCCTGCGGCAACCTTGCCCACGGTTTTGCAGTAGAGGACAAGCCAGGCAAGGACGCGCTCGCTGGTGCGCAGCGGCCGAACGTGGCGATCGTCTCGGCCTATAACGAAATGCTCTCGGCGCATCAGCCGCTGGGCGATTTTCCACCGATTATCAAAAAGGCCGCCTGGGCTGCCGGCGGCGTGGCCCAGTTCGCGGGCGGCGTACCGGCGATGTGCGATGGTGTGACCCAGGGCCAGCCCGGCATGGAGCTGTCGCTGTTCTCGCGCGATACCATCGCCATGGCCACCGCGATTGCACTCACACACAACATGTTCGACGGCGCGCTCTGTCTGGGCGTATGCGACAAGATCGTGCCGGGCCTGATGATCGGCGCGCTGTCGTTTGGTCACCTGCCGGTGATCTTCGTACCGGGCGGGCCGATGACCTCGGGGCTGTCGAACAAGATCAAGTCGGAAGTGCGCCAGCGCTTTGCAGCCGGTGAAATCGACCGCGACGAGCTGCTCAAGGCCGAGTCCATGTCCTACCACTCGCCGGGCACCTGTACGTTCTATGGCACCGCCAATTCCAATCAGCTGCTCATGGAATTCATGGGTCTGCATCTGCCGGGTGCGTCGTTCATCAACCCGAACACGCCGCTGCGCGAGGCGCTCACCGCGGCGGCCGCGAAGCGCGTAGTGGGCATCACCGAACTCTCCGAAGACTATCGCCCGATCGGGCGCATCGTGGATGAAAGATCGGTGATCAACGGCATCGTCGGGCTGCTCGCCTCGGGCGGCTCGACCAACCACACCATGCATATCGTGGCCATGGCACGGGCTGCGGGCGTCAAGATCGACTGGACCGATTTTGCCGAGATATCGGCGGTGGTTCCGCTGCTGGCCCGGGTGTACCCGAACGGCGTGGCCGACGTGAACCACTTCGCCGCGGCCGGCGGCATTCAGTTCATGATCCGCGAACTGCTGGCTGCCGGTTTGCTGCACGACGATGTCTCGACCGTGGTCGGCGACGGCCTGCATCGCTATACGCAGGAGCCGTTTCTCGACGGCGACGAGCTGGTCTGGCGCGAGGGCGCAGAACAAAGCCACGATACCGACGTGCTGCGCGGTGTGGCCGAGCCGTTCGCGGCCACTGGCGGGCTGCGTGTGCTCACCGGCAATCTCGGGCGCGGCATCATCAAGATATCGGCGGTCGAGAAACAGCACCGCACCATCCATGCACCGGCGCGGGTCTTCCCCAGTCAGGAGCACGTGCTCGAGGCCTACCAGGCCGGCGAGCTCGAACAGGACACGGCCATCGTCGTCATCAATCAGGGCCCGCGCGGCAACGGCATGCCCGAGCTGCACAAGCTCACGCCTTCGCTCGGCGTACTGCAGGACAAGGGCTACCAGGTCGCGCTCATCACCGACGGACGTATGTCCGGCGCCTCCGGCAAGATTCCGGCCGCGATCCAGATCACGCCGGAAGCGCGCCTCGGCGGTCTGATTGGCCGCATTCGCGATGGCGACATGATCGCGCTGGACGCCGAAGCCGGCGAACTGCGTGTGGAAGTGGACGACGCCGAACTCGAGGCGCGCGAGCCCACCACGTTCGATGACAAACCCGAAACCGAATTCGGCTTCGGCCGTGAGCTGTTCGCGGTATTTCGTCGCAACGTCGGCTCCGCCGAGGAGGGCGCCTGTGCGCTGCTCGATGCCCAGCCGGCACAGACCGAAACGCGAACCACGGTCGCCGAGCAGGCGCCGGCCGAATGAAGTACGACCAGACACGCCAGGTGATGGCGATCGCGCCGGTGATTCCGGTCGTGGTGGTGTCCGATGCCGCATCGGCGGTCGAAATCGCACGCGCGCTCGTGGCTGGCGGTATCCGCGTGATCGAGGTCACGCTACGAACCGAAGCAGGCCTGGCCGCGATCGAGGCGATCGCCCAACAGGTCGATGATATTTGTGTCGGCGCCGGCACGGTCTGGACTGCCGCCCAGGCCGAACAGGCCATCGCCGCCGGCGCTGAATTCATGGTTTCGCCCGGCATTGCCGACGACGTGAACGCAGTCGCGCAGGCCCGCGATATCGCCTATCTGCCCGGCGCGCAGACGGTCAGCGAGATCGCCTATCTCAAGCGTCAGGGCGTGACCGCTACGAAGCTGTTTCCCGCGTCGGTCGTCGGCGGGCCGGCCGCGATCAAGGCGTTTGCCAGCGTATTCCCCGAACTGGTGTTCTGCCCGACCGGGGGGATCAAGGAAGACACCGCCGGGGATTATCTGGCGTTGGATTGTGTGCCCTGTGTGGGCGGGAGCTGGCTGGTGTCGGCTGACGCTGTGGCGGCCGGTGATTGGGCGGCTGTTCGGGCTGCGGCCGAGCGGGCTTCTTTATTGTCTGGCGCTTGAGTGTTGAAAGCTGGGTCTTTTGTATCGCTAGTTTTTGGGATCAACTGGGCAGGTAAATTTGGACTTGGGGTTTCGCACTGCTGTGCGAGTTACTTCTCTTGCTTGCCCAAGAGAAGTAACCAAGAGAAGGGCACCCTGTCTTGCGTCGGCGCTGCGCGCCGATGCCCTCCCATCGCGAAGCGCGAGCGGGACGGCCGGAAACTCGCTGGCGCTCAAACATCCGGCCGTCTTTTCCGCTCGCGCTCCGCGCTGCTCGGCGCTACGCCCAAGGGACCCGAATACAGACAAGCGTCGCTACCGCTCGCTCAAAGTAACGATTCTCGTAGGTCGACTTAACGAAGCGTAAGCCGACAAGAACGCAGCTGCCGGCTCTGATTGCCGTTAATAGCCGTATCGACTGACCACTATAGGCGACGTCCCGTATTAATTCCGTTTGCGCAGCGACGTCGACGCTGCGCATCGGAGTGAACCGGCGTTAGCCGGCGCTGTGCCGGGTGTCTTTTGTGTTGGTTACTTAGTATTTGGACAAGCAAATATAAGTGACTCGCACAGCAGTGCGAAACAAAAGGTCCGCAAACTCGTAAGCATCGTAGGCCCGGCTGCTCGAAGCCATCGGTTTCAATGAGCGGCGTAGATAATTCGCAGTTCAGGGCTTCGCTCGAAGCAGGCCCGCAACAGCCCAATCACCCCAAAGCTACAACTCCAGCGCGCGCCACATGAACCAGCTTCCCACCGACCGATACGGCCGCCAGACCTCGCATTCGCGTTCCAGCTGCTTGGGTTTGGGCAGTTCCTCGCGCCCGTAGGTGATCGCGTAGCCCTTGCGTACGCCCAGGTCGTGAATGGGCATCACGTCCGGGCGGCCGAGGTGGAACAGCAACAGCATTTCCACCGTCCAGCGGCCGATGCCGCGAATGGCGGAATAGCGCTCGATCAACTCGGCGTCGTCGTAGTCTTCCAGACGGGACTCATCCGGCAGTTCGCCGGCCAGCTGGGCTGCGGCGAGCGCCTGCAGGCTGAGCATCTTGTTCTGCGACAGGCCCGCACCGCGCAGGGTGGCCTCGTCGGCCGCTGCGATGCGCAGTGCGCCGGGCGCATCGCCGCCGCCCAGCGCGTCGAGCAGGCGGCGGTGGATGGTGCCGGCCGCCTTGCCTGAAAGCTGCTGGTAGACGATCGCCCGCACCAGCGAATGAAAGACATCCGGCGCTGCCGTGGTCGACGGGGCGAACGGTTCGCAGCGGTCCATCAAGGCGCCCAGGGTGGGATCGACCGCGCGCAGATGCGCGACGGCCGTGTCTGCATCGAACATCAGCCGGGTGGGGCGTTCGTTCGACGTCTCGCTCATAGCCCTTGCAGCGATTCGATGGCGTCGGTGATCGGCGTATCGCCGGCCAGCACTTCGAGCGTGCGGTTATAGGAGGCCGGCGCATCCACCAGCGCGAGCAGCAGGGTGGCTACGTCGTCACGGGTAATCTCGCCGGTCCGGCCCAGCGACTCGGCCAGCTCGATCTTGCCCGTGCCGGCGTCGTTGGTCAGCTTGCCCGGCCGGACGATGGTGTAATCCAGGCCGGCCGCACGCAGCCGGTCATCCGCGGCTTTCTTGGCCTCGAAGTAGTGCCGCATCGATTCCGGGCCTTTCTCCGGCGTATCGGCATTCATGGCGGACACCATGATGAAACGCTGCACGCCGTTGGCCACCGCCTGGTCGATCAACGAAATCGCGCCGTGACGATCCACGTCCTCGGTTTTCTCGGGCGGCGTATGACCGCCGGAACCGGCGGTGAAGACCACGGTATCGACGTTCGCCAGCGCCTCGCTGCAATCGTCCTCCAGATCGGCAATGACGGTTTCGTGTGCGCCCAGGCCCGTCATCTCCGGCGCCTGGCCGGCGCTGCGGATCATGGCCACGGAGGTATGGTCGCTCTGGGCGATGGCCTGGATGAGGCGTTGGCCGATCTGCCCGTGCGAACCTGCAACAAGTATCTTCATGCAATGCTCCTGTGCGGTGCGGCGCCACCGATCGGCGGCGCCCGCCTTGAATAATCGCCTATGCCCTGCAACATCAGGCTGTATATAGCGAATACAAGCATACGTCGAAAGACGAAGGACCGTTCATGATCGATCTCTATACCTGGACCACCCCCAACGGGCACAAGATTCATATCGCGCTCGAGGAAATGGGCCTCGAATACACCGCCCACCCGATCAACATCGGCAAGGGCGACCAGTTCGGCGAAGAATTTCTCAAGATCAGCCCGAACAACAAAATCCCGGCGATGGTCGATCAGGACGGCCCCAATGGTAAGCCGTACGCCCTGTTCGAATCCGGCGCCATGTTGATCTATCTGGCCGAGAAAACAGGTCGCCTGTTGCCGACCGACACGGTCAAGCGTAACGACGTCATGCAGTGGCTCATGTTCCAGATGGCCAGCGTCGGCCCCATGCTCGGCCAGGCGCACCACTTCAACAAGTACGCGCCGGAGAAGATCGAATACGCCATCAAGCGCTACAAAAACGAGGCCAACCGTATCTACGGCGTCATGGATCGCCGCCTGGCCGACTTCAAGTTCCTGGCCGGTAACGACTATTCCATTGCCGATATCGCGACCTGGCCGTGGCTACGCAGCGCCGAGACCCAGGGCGTGAATATCGACGACTACCCGAACGTGCGTCGCTGGTTCGAAATGATTGGTGATCGCGAGAACGTCAAGAAAGGGCTGCAGGTCCTGGCCGACCATCACACCGACCTGAGCAAGGACAAGGATGCGATGGAGAATATGTTCGGTAACAAGCAGTACGAGAAGCGTTGATTGAGTACGCCTTCGGACGCCGTGGTTTCTGTCCGGTCGCTTGAGCGGTGACCGATCAGCAATTCTTGAATCGAGCCGGTTGTCGTCGGGCAACCGGCTCTTCGTAATTGTGGGTTCGCGTGTTGGCTCGTGGCCGATGTAGCCAGTCCTGTGCGAGGGCGGTCCGAATTTTCGCGCTTTAGGCTGAGCTCGCACTCTCGGCGGCGCCTCCCATAGGCTACGCACGGCGCCCGGCCGGCACCGGCGGGTATCATGGGCGCTCAATCAGCGCTTCAAGACGCCCATGACCATCGAAAACCAGAAAGATCTCGACGGTATTCTCGCCATCGGCCGTATCGTGGCCGAGATTCGCGACGCCATGCTGGCAGCGGTCCAGCCGGGGATGACAACGCTCGAGCTGGATGCAATCGGCGGGCAGATGTTGGCGCGGCTGGGGGCCACCTCGGCGCCGATTAAGTGCTACGACTTTCCGGGGTTTACCTGCATCAGCGTGAATGAAGAGGCCGCCCACGGGGTGCCGGGCGAACGGGTGATTGCTGCGGGCGATATCGTGAACGTGGATGTTTCGGCCGAGCGCGACGGTTATTTTGCCGATACCGGCGGTACGACGGTGGTCGCGCCGGTGGCGGACGAGCAGGCGACGCTGTGTCGGGCTACCGAGTTGGCGCTGGAGCGCGCGTTGGCGGAGGTGCGCACGGGTGCGCCCATCAACAGGATCGGCAAGGCGATCGAGGCGGTGGCAAAAAAACACCGGCTGAAGATCATCAAGAATCTGGCCGGGCACGGGCTGGGCCGCTCGTTGCACGAAGAGCCGGAAGGAATTCTCGGCTTCTACGACCGCAGTGATCGGCGGCGCTTGGAATACGGCCAGGTGATTGCGGTCGAACCTTTTTTATCCACGCGCAGCACTTTCGTATCGGAAACCGACGATGGCTGGACACTGGTGGGCGATCCGGCCAGCCGCTCGGCGCAGTTCGAGCATACGGTGGTCGTGACCGACGGTGCGCCCATTATCGCCACCCTTTCCCAGCACGCGGCGTAGCGCTCGCCTGTGCCTGCGGTGGAGCGGCGCCCATAGCGAGAGGCGAGCCCTTGTTGCAGTTTTGTTGCTGCGTGCAGGAGTTTGGCGGGGTATAGTCGCTGGCTTTCGTAGATCTGAAGCGAGAGCCCATACGAATGAAGGACTTGCGTGATAGCGATGTGCCGGCCTGGTTCTGGGTCGGCGTGCCGACGGTACTGTATTTCGGCCACTACGTCCTGCGGGCGTTGATGCCGTTCGAGTTTTTCGACCGCTACATACTGCATGAATCAGGTGCCACGGAGCAGGGTACGGTACTGGTGCTGGTACTGGCCTTGGTTACCGGTCTGCTGGTGTTGAGCAAGCTGCGTTCACTGGGCGACAAGCGCTTGCTGCTGTTCTTCGGTCTGTTCTGTCTGGGCTGTATTTATTTCGGCGGCGAAGAAGCCAGCTGGGGGCAGCACTGGATGGGCTGGGATGCGCCGGAGCAGTGGGCCGCACTCAACAACCAGAATGAAACCAATCTCCACAACTCGAACGGGGTGGTCGGCTCGTTGCTGGATCAGTTGCCGCGCAACCTGCTCACGCTGGCGGCGCTGATCGGTGGTGCCATCATCCCGCTGGTACGCCGGGCCCGCGGCAAGACCTATGAAAGCGGCAGTTTCGCTTACTGGATCATGCCGGGCATGGCCTGTGTGCCGGCGGGCCTTATTGCGGCGTTTTCGTCCATCCCGCAGAAAATCAGCGAATCCATCGCGGGCGAGGTGGTCTGGCCGATGGATATCAACGCCGGCGAGGTCAAGGAACTGATGATTGCGACGTTCCTGTTCGTTTATATCGCAACGGTGTGGGTTCGCCTGCGCCATCGCGGCGACGGCTCCGCGCGGCCCGTGACGGAATGATTAGACGGCCCGCAGTGGCGCGTTACGGCCGTCGCGGGCCTGTACATGGCGCCGCATCCGTGGTCGACGCTGCCAAGCGGCGGTGACCGCGTCAGTCTTCGGCCAGGCGATCGACCTGGATCGATTTGTCCTCGTAGGAGCCGCCCTTGTGCCAGAACAGCCGATCGGTGGCGGCGTCGAACCCGAGGACGCCCTGGTAGCCGGGGATCGCCAATCGGTCCCATGAGCGGCCATCGTCGACGCTGTAGAAAACGGCGTTGCCGGAGATATGGGCCTCGTCGCCGGAGAGCCATTCGCCGACGTTGATCCATGTCGGTACCCGGTAGCTGCTGCCGACGTTGACCACCATGCTGTGCTTGCCCACCCAGAAGCCGCGAACATATTCGCTGGAGGTGAGCGGCGCAAAAGCCCCGGGCAGTTTGGCCGCCGTGTTTATTTCGAGGCTGGCCGGATCGATACGGGCGATATGGCTGCCGGTTTCGCCGGCCATGCGCACCACGGCACGCACGCGCCCGTCCGGGCCCTGGCCCATGGCCTGAATTTCCATGTCCTTGTTTTGTTCGACGTCGCCCATACGCCATTCGTCGCCGCTGCGGCTGAGCTTGGCGTAGCGCAGCAGGTGCAAGGCGCCGGCGTTGTAGGGCGACGTATCCGTTGGGTCGCTATAACCGATCTGCTGGGACACCCAAACGGCGGCGCGATCGACGCCCAGGCGCATGACGTGGGGGGTGACCTCGCCCACCACCGCTTCGCCGTTGAGTTTCATACCGGCGGGCTTGAGTGCCTCCAGTTCCTGGCGGCTGGCGACCAGGGGCGAGGTTTGTACGACTTCGGTCGTGCTGCGGCCTTCGTCGGTGGAGTAGTACAGGCCGCTGCCGTCGCCGTCGACAATGGGTTTGCCGTTCGTGACCTGCGTACGCGGCAGGCGCGCCCACGCCCAAACGGTATCGTAGGCATCCCGGTAGGGGCGTACGCCCCAGGCGGTGATCGACGAAGGCACCATGAAACCCTCGCGCTGCCATTGCCAGCTCTCGCCGTGATCGGCCGTGGCGAACACGGCGTCTTGGCGGCTGGCCGGGCCGTCGTTATCGTAAGCGTTATCCGGGCGCTCCATGCCGGACAGAACGTAAACCCGTCGTCCGTCAGGCCCGCCCGCGGCCATGCAGGCCGACGAGTTGAGGCGGGCCACCAGGTCGAATTGCCCGTTGTCGTTCAAGCGCGAGATATAGCCATACTTGGCCCGCGCGCCCGTCGCCGCGCCGAATACGCCATAGGCAGCGCCGCCGTTGTCGCCATCGTGGCCGCGTATCAGTTCGGCCAGATCGGTACTCCCGCCCAGGTCCATACTGGAATCAGGGCTGTCTACCACGCCAACCAGCCAGGTGGCTTTAGCGGTCACGAAAATCCGATCGCACAGGCCATCGTCGCGGCGCTGGAAGTAGGATTGTAAGGTCGCGAATTCACGCGTATCGACATGGCCGCCGGCGAAATCGCCGTGGCCCTTGGCCAGTGTCCATATGAACCAGGACGCCGGCAGGCCGGCGGCCAGGGCCACGATCAGCAGGGGCAGGGCAACGGCACGACGGCGCGATCGGGTCATGGCAGGGGTATCCGCACGGCTGTGGTTCGAGCGCCGGGGCGTGGCGTGCATCGCCCGGCCCTGCGTGGCGCCCGGCTGGGGGGCTGGGCATTGCGCTCGGCAAAGATGAGGCGCGCAGTATATTGAACCGATGAGATATCAGCGAGTTACGTAAGCGTGCGGTTATCTTGCGCGCAAGGTTGTGGTGGCAGCGGGCGGCCGTCACCCGGCGCCAGCCGGTCGCCCGCGCGGGCCGATCAGATCGATGCGCCGAGAATGACCAGCAGAGTCAGCGCGAACGGAATCAGCACGGCCACCACGAAGATATCGGCATAGCTTTGTCGATGGGTGAGGCCGGTGATCGCCAGCAAGGTGATGACCGCGCCGTTGTGCGGCAGGGCATCGAAGCCGCCGGAAGAGAGTGCGACCACGCGGTGCATGATCTCCGGGTCGATGCCGGCGGCCTGGGCCCGGCTCATGAACTCGCTGCCCAGCGTTTCCAGGGCGATCGACATGCCGCCGGAGGCCGAGCCGGTGATGCCGGCCAGTACGTTGGTCGCAATCGCCGAGGACAACAGCGGATTGTTGGAAATGCCCAGTACCGCATCGCGAATGACGAGGAACGCCGGCAGCGAGGCGATCACCGCGCCGTAACCGACTTCCGATGCCGTGTTGAACACCGGCAGTAGCGAGCCAAAAGTGCCGCGGTTGAAGCTCTCCTTGAGATCTTCGAAGCGCGACCAGTTGAGCGCGGTGACCAGCCCGATGGCAATCACCAGCGACGCGATGATTGCCCAGATGCCGCGGACGTCGCCGATCTCGGCGCTGCCATAGTCTTGCTGGCCGAGATAGCCCGTATCCATCCACGGGATCACCAGATAAGTGAACAGCGCGTTGAGGGTGATGACCGCCAGCACCGGCACCATCGCGAGCCACATGGTGGGCCGCTTGGCGTTTTCGTCCTGTGCATCGGCGTCGGTGGCGGCGTGCGAGCCGTAGCCTTCGCCAGCGGCTGCCGCGCGAGCCCGGCGGCGGTTGAGCCACAGCGTACCGAACATGAGCATGCCCAGACCTGCCAGCGTGCCGAATATCGGTGCAGCAAACGGGGTGGTATTGAAGTAGGGCATGGGGATCGCGTTCTGGATCGCCGGCGTGCCGGGAAACGCGGTCATGGTGAAGGTGAACGAGCCCAGCGCGAGTGCGGCCGGCAACAGACGTTTGGGCGTCTCCGAGCGCCGGAACAGTTCGTTGCCGATCGGGTAGACCGCAAACGCCACTACGAACAACGACACACCGCCGTAGGTCAGCACGCCGCAGGCGAACACCACCGCGGCAATGGCATGGCGTGCGCCCATGGTATCGGTGAACCACTCGGCGATCGTACGCGCGGAGCCCGAGTCGGCCATGAGCTTGCCGAAGATCGCGCCCAGCAGAAACAACGGGAAGAACTTGACCAGATAGTCGCCCAGCGCCGGCATGAACACCTGCGTATAGGTGGCCAGTATCGGTAGCCCGCCGGCGAACACGGTCGCCAGCAGGGCCAGCAACGGCGCCAGGATCAACACGTTGATCCCGCGATAAGCCAGATACATGAGTAATGCGAGCGAAACAAAAATGCCGATCAGGCCCATCGTGTCGTTCCTTTCTGGTTAGCAGTGTCGGCCCGTTCCCAGTCGACAGTGCGGTACGCCGGGTGAGCCCTCGTACGGGGCTTGACGCTATTCACGGGGCGACGCTCATGACGCTCGCAGAGCCTGCGGGAAAACAGCTTTGCTGTCTCGCATTTACGACTAGAGTCGAATAGTCGAAGGCCTCGGGCTGCTGCGGCGTCTTTCGTCGGGCTGGGTCGCGAACCTGTGACAGCGGCAGCCGGCCGTTCGAATAGCCGTCTTGGCGATGCGCACTGAGTCGCCATGCCAAGAAGATCCGAAAAAAATATATAAATCAATAAATTATGTCTTTAAATTAGATCGCGCACACTTTGATTTATGTCAACGCCGGCCGTCCGGAAGAGGCCTACGCTACGGCGAACCTCTCCTGGAAACGCAGTTCATGGCCGACGACAAACCGAAGCTTCGATTGGGCGCCCTGGTGTCTCTGGTTGCCGGTTCGATGATCGGCGCCGGCATATTCAGCCTGCCCCAGAACATGGCCGCCAGCGCCAGTGCCGGCGTGGTACTCGTCGGCTGGCTGATTACTGCCGCCGGCATGCTCATGCTGGCGTTCGTGTTTCAGACCCTGTCCAACCGTCGGCCCGATCTGGATGCAGGCATCTATGCCTACGCCAAGGCCGGTTTTGGCGACTATATGGGCTTTTCGTCGGCCTGGGGCTACTGGATCAGCGCTTGGCTGGGCAATGTCAGCTATCTGGTGCTGGTGTTCAGCACCCTGGGTTACTACTTCCCGATGTTCGGCGAGGGCAACACGGTTGCGGCCGTGCTGTGTGCGTCGGTTCTGCTGTGGCTGCTGCATTTTCTGGTGCTGCGCGGCATTCAGCAGGCTGCGTTCATCAATACGGTGGCCACGATCGCCAAGGTCGTGCCCATTGTGTTGTTCATCGTCATCGTGGCGTTCGCGTTCAAGCCATCGGTGTTCTTCGACGATTTCTGGGGCACCGGCAATACGGATCTGGGCAGCTTCATGACCCAGCTGCGCGGCATGATGCTGGTCACCGTCTGGGTGTTCATCGGTATCGAAGGCGCGAGCATCTACTCCGCGCGTGCCCAGAAACGCAGCGATGTCGGCAAGGCCACGGTGATCGGTTTTCTCGGCGTGCTGCTGTTGCTGGTGGCGGTCAGCGTGCTCTCGATGGGCGTACTCAGCCAGTCGGAACTGGCCAACCTGCAGGATCCGTCGATGGCGGGGGTGCTCGAGCATCTGGTGGGCCACTGGGGCTCGCTTGCCATCAGCATCGGTCTGCTGATTTCGCTGGGCGGTGCGCTGCTGGCGTGGACGCTGCTCTGCGGCGAGATTCTGTTCGCCGCGGCCAGCGATCACACCATGCCGGGCTTTCTCAAGCACGAGAACGACAACCATGTGCCCAGCAACGCGCTGTGGCTGTCGAACGGCTTCATCCAGCTGTTTCTGGTCATCACGCTGTTCAGCGAGTCGACCTACCTGAGCCTGCTGTATCTGGCCACGTCGATGATCCTGGTGCCCTACCTGTGGTCGGCCGCCTATGCGCTGCTGATGAGCTGGCGCGGTGAAACCTACGAAGGCGAGCCGGGGCGTCGGCGCAAGGATATGACGATTGCCGCCGTCGCGCTGGCCTACAGCCTGTGGTTGCTCTATGCCGGTGGCATCCAGTACGTGCTGCTGTCGGCGCTGCTCTACGCACCGGGCGCGGCCTTGTTTGCCAAGGCTCGGCACGAGCAATCCAAGCCGGTGTTCCAGCCGTTCGAGTGGGCGATCTTCGCCGTCGTGCTGGCCGGGGCGGTGCTCGCCGGTTACGGCCTGTATGCCGGTTTTCTCTCGCTATAGCCCTTTCATCCTATCTGTCTGACAGGAGCTCTCATGTCGCAACCTCTCGGCGTTTATTCGGAAATCGGCAAGCTGCGCAAGGTGATGGTGTGCGCACCGGGCCTGGCGCACCAGCGCCTGACGCCATCGAACTGCGACGATCTGCTGTTCGATGACGTGATCTGGGTGAACGAAGCCAAGCGCGATCACTTCGATTTCGTCAACAAGCTCGAAGAACGCGGCGTGGACGTGCTGGAAATGCGCGATCTGCTCACCGACGTGCTCGATAACACCGAGGCCCGCGCCTGGATTCTGGATCACAAGATCACGGCCGATCAGGTGGGTATCAGCCTCATGGGCGAGATTCGCGCCTGGCTCGAAGAGCAGCCGTCACGCCAGCTTGCCGAGTATCTGCTGGGTGGCGTTTCGGCGCGCGATGTGCCGGAAAGCCTGGGCAGTTCGCTGGTGCGCATGTTCGGCGAATATCTCGGCTATGCGAGCTTCATCGTGCCGCCGTTGCCGAATGCATTGTTCACCCGTGACACCACCTGCTGGATCTACAACGGCGTCACCCTCAACCCCATGTACTGGGAAGTGCGTCGCCAGGAAACACTGCTGACCGCCGCCGTCTACAAATTCCACCCGACCTTCGCCAACGCCGATTTCAATATCTGGTACGGCGATCCGACCGTCGGCCATGGCATGGCCACGCTCGAGGGCGGCGACGTCATGCCGGTTGGCAACGGCGTCGTTCTCATCGGCATGGGCGAGCGCAGTTCGCACCAGGCCATCGGTCAGCTGGCGCGGTCGCTGTTCGACCACGGCGCCGCCGAGCAAGTGATCGTCGCCGGTTTGCCGAAGGCCCGTTCGGCCATGCATCTGGACACGGTGTTCAGTTTCTGCAACCACGATCTGGTCACGATCTATCCGGAAGCGGTGAATGCGATCACCCCGTTCAGTATCCGGCCCGACGATTCGAAACCGGCCGGTCTGGACGTACGCCGCGAAGACAAGTCCTTCGTGGATACGGTCGCCGATGCCTTGAACCTCAATCAGCTGCGCACGATTGCGACCGGCGGCGACAGCTACGAAGCGGAACGCGAACAGTGGGACGACGGCAACAACGTGGTGGCCGTCGAGCCGGGCGTGGTCATCGGCTACGACCGTAATACCCACACCAACACGCTGCTGCGCAAGGCCGGCGTGGAAGTCATCACCATCGATGCCAGCGAGCTCGGTCGCGGTCGCGGCGGTGGTCATTGCATGACCTGCCCGATCGCGCGCGACGCGGTCGATTACTAATCGGCCGTCTGGCCTGTCTCGAACCCTTTCAATCGGGAGTGCCGCTCATGGCCTTCAACATGCATAACCGCCACCTGCTCAGCCTGATGCATCACAGCACCCGCGAGCTGATCTATCTGCTCGACCTGTCGCGTGATCTCAAGCGCGCACGCTATACCGGCAGCGAGCAGAAGCACCTGCGCGACAAGAACATCGCGCTCATCTTCGAAAAGACCTCCACGCGCACACGCTGTGCGTTCGAGGTGGCAGCCTATCAGCAGGGCGCCAACGTCACCTATATCGACCCGAGCTCGTCGCAGATCGGGCACAAGGAAACGATCAAGGACACCGCGCGTGTACTCGGGCGCATGTACGACGCCATCGAATACCGCGGCGCGGATCAGCACACCGTCGAGCAGCTTGCCGAATTTGCCGGCGTGCCGATTTTCAACGGTCTGACCGCCGAATATCCCCCCACCCAGATGCTGGCCGACGTGCTCACCATGCGCGAGCACAGCGACAAGCCGTTGCACGACATCAGCTATGCCTACCTCGGCGATGCCCGCTACAACATGGGCAAGTCGTTGCTGATGATCGGCGCGAAGCTCGGCATGGACGTGCGTATCGCAGCGCCCAAGGCGCTCTGGCCGGAGCAGGCGCATATCGATGCCTGCGAGCAGTTCGCGGCCGAGTCCGGGGCACGGCTCACGCTCACCGAAGACCCGGCCGAAGCGGTCGCGGACGTCGACTTCATCCATACCGACGTCTGGGTGTCGATGGGCGAACCGATCGAGGCCTGGGCCGAGCGTATCGACATGCTCATGCCGTATCAGGTCAACCGGGCGCTGATGGACAAGGCCAACAACCCACGGGTGAAGTTCATGCATTGCCTGCCGGCGTTTCATAACGCCGAGACCAAGGTCGGCAAGCAGACGATCGAGCAGTATCCGCAGCTCAAGGACGGTATCGAAGTCACCGAGGAGGTGTTCGAATCGCCGGCCTGTATCGCCTTCGATCAGGCCGAGAACCGCATGCACACCATCAAGGCCGTGCTCGTGGCCACTCTCGGCGATATCTAGCCCACCGACGCCCCATTGCCTTTCCGCGCAGGGGCGGGCTTACCGCCCCGGGCACCACTCGCGATCGGCACGGGCCGATCCTACGGAGTATCTGTATGCGTATCGTCACCGCTCTGGGCGGCAACGCGCTACTACGCCGCGGCCAGCCGTTGACCGCCGAAAATCAACGCGCCAATGTGCGGGTAGCCTGTGAACAGCTCGCCCGCATCATGCCCGAACATGAAGTCGTGATCGCGCACGGCAACGGCCCGCAGGTGGGTCTGCTGGCATTGCAGGGCGCGGCCTACGAAGAAGTCGAGCCCTATCCGCTGGATGTGCTCGGCGCCCAGACCGAGGGCATGATCGGCTATGTAATCGAACAGGAGCTGGGCAATCTGTTGCCGGCCGAAGCATCTTTCGCCACCGTGCTAACGCAAGTCGAAGTCGACGCCGACGATCCGGCCTTCAAGCATCCAAGCAAGCCGATCGGCCCGGTCTATACGCGCGAACAGGCCGACCGCATGGCCACCGACAAGGGCTGGGCGATCGCGGCCGATGGCGACATGTTTCGACGCGTGGTCGCCAGTCCGCGTCCGCAGCGCGTGTTCGAGATCCGCCCCATCAAGTGGCTGCTGGAAAAAGGCTGCGTGGTGATCTGTGCAGGCGGCGGCGGGATTCCCACGGTGTATGACGACAACGGTCAGCTGCGTGGCGTGGAAGCGGTCATCGACAAGGATTATTGTGCCGCGCTGCTCGCCGAGCAGGTCGAGGCCGACCTGCTGCTTATCGCGACCGATGTGGACGGCGTTTATGTAAACTGGGGCAAGCCCGATCAACAGGTTATCGCCGAAGCAGCCCCCGATGCGCTGGACGCCTCCCAGTTTGCGGCCGGCTCGATGGGGCCGAAGGTGGGGGCGGCGTGCCGCTATGCCATGCGCACGGGCGGCACCGCCGTCATCGGTTCGCTGGCCGATATAGAAGCCATTGTGGCCGGGGATGCCGGCACTCGTGTGAGTACGCAATATGCCGGCGTGAGGTATCGCTGACACCATGGCGACAGAAGAGTACAGAAAGCAGATGCCGGTGGAGATCGTGTGCCCGGTTCAGGGGCCGATCTTTTCCGGCAGGGCCGATATGATCGTGGTGCCGGCCGCGTACGGCGACGTCGGTATTACGCCGGGCCATGCCCGGATGCTGACCCGCATCGAGCCGGGCGTGGTGCGCCTGGTCAATGCTGGCGAGGAATCGACCAATTATTTCGTGTCCGGTGGTTTTCTCGAAGTGCTGCCGCATCTTGCGACGATCCTCGCCGATACCATCGAGCGCGCAGCCGATATCGACGAAGCCGCGGCGGAAAAAGCACGCGAAAAGGCACGGACGACCCTGCGCCAGGCACATGATCGGATCGATCGCGAACGTGCCGAGTACGAGCTGGCGCTGGCCGCCGCACGCATCAAGGCGCTCGAAAAAGGACGAAAAGGCTACTGACGTAACGTAACCCGTCCGCAATCGCTAGACACAGGGCTATCGGCCGCGGTTATCGCTGCTGGCCTGGGCCATTGATGGCTCGTCGATATGTCGTTGCGCGTTGACCGAACAGCGTCGGCGACAACCAACGATAGCGGCGTAGTCGTGGCTTAGTCGTCGCGCTGTTGCTCGGCCTCGCGCAGCACGCGCCGGCTGGTGCGTGCCACGGTCCAGCCGATAAGCACGACAACGACAAGGGTCGCCACGAGGCCGCCGCCGTAAAGCAGCCATTCGTTGGTGCCCCATTCGGTGGGATTGGTCGCGCCAAGCAGTTTCTGGCCGCTCGCGCCCAGCCAGATCAGAAACAGTTTGATCGGCAGCATGCCGAGCACGGTCGCCACTAGAAACGTGGTCCAGCGAATCGTGCTGGCACCCAGCACATAACTGGTGAGATTGAACGGTACCGCGGGCGACAGGCGAATCAGCACCGTGATCCCGAAGCCGCGTTGCTCCACGGCGGCTTCGATCTGCTGGGCGAGGCGGTTGCTGTTCACCTTGCTCGATACCCAGTCCCGTGCCAGCCAGCGCCCGCATACAAAGCCCACGTTGGCCGCGATGAGGGCGCCGGCCATAACCGCAGCGCTGCCGGTCCAGAACCCGAATATGGCGCCCGCGATCAACTCCACCAGGCCAGTAGGCGCGGCGAGGGCGCCAAGCGCGCCGTAGATCAGCGCGAAGATCACCGGGCCTGCCCAGCCAAGCGACTCGAACTGGCTGCGCGTATCGCGAAACAGTTGTCCGAGGTCGAATACGGTCGAGCCGAGTACGAAGACGAGCACGGTGAGCGCGAGCAGGGCTACACGCAGGATGGTTTTATTCGACAAGGCGAGACCCTGCGGCATTTGAATGGGGTGACGCGGTGCCAGACGGCAGTGTCCACACGGCGGCGTATGCGGGTGAAACCCGTCGGGCCCGGGTTCCGACGCCATTGTGGCATCAATGCCGGATCGTTGGCTGAGGCCGCGGATCGCTTTTATACGACTAAAGGTTTAGTACGGGCGGCCGATACTCACTGTGCAACTTGTATTGCGCGCAACTTAAATGCGCAAAAGGTAATCATGAAAACTGTCGCATCCGATCCGAGTTTTGCGCCTGCGCTTATGACTGAAGACTCTCCGACCGAGACGGTCGGCTCGAGCGCGCCGACAAAGAAGCCCAAACGCTATACGCCGCTCAAGCACAAGATTGGCTGGGTTGCGGCTGCGCTGGTGCTCGGCCTCGCGGCGGTTGTGGCGGACGTGGCCTGGGAGTCGCGGGGTCAGCTGTACGACTCCCGCCAACAGGGCCTGCGCGACACCGTGGATATGGCAGTGCATATCGTGGAGCGGTTCAAGACCGCCGCGGATAGCGGCGCAATAAGCGTGGACGAGGCCAAGAGCCGCGCCGCGGCCGCGTTGTCGAGTATGCACTTCGGTAAAGATGGCACGAACTACGTCTTTGCCTTCGACTCCAACCTGCAGGCCGTTGCTCATCCGCGTTTGGATGCCGGCGAGGACCTATCGAACGTCAAGGATCAGGACGGCATATTCGTGTATCGCCGCATGAACGAAGTCGCGAACACCGATGGTGCGGGCTTTGTCTACTATTCGACCCAGCGCGTCGCCGGCGGGCCCGAGCTGCCGAAGATGAGTCTTGTCGAGCGTTTCGAAGCCTGGAACTGGACCATCGCGGCAGGCGTCTATATCGACGACATCTCTGCGACGTTCCGCCACCAGCTGCTCAAGTATGCGCTGGTGCTGGGTGCGTTCGGCCTGTTGATGATCCTCATGCTGGTCTACCTTGCTCGCTCGATCTATCGTGATCTGGGCGGCGAAACCTATGAAGCGCGCGCCCAGCTCGAGAACGTGGCCCGCGGCGATCTGGCGACCTCGTTCGACCTGGACGCATCGCGTGAGAACAGCCTGCTGGGCAGCGTCGAGAAGATGCGCCGGGATCTTGCCCAGCTGATCGCAGGCATCGGTGATGGCAGTGCCTCCATCGAAGGTGCAGCACGCGAGATTGCGCAGGCAAACTCGGATCTGTCCTCGCGCACCCAACAGCAGGCGGCGGCGCTGGAGCAGAGCGCAGCCAGTCTGGAAGAATTGACGGCGACCGTCGCCAACAACGCCGAAACGACGCGTCATGCCAGCTCCATCGCCACCGAAAGCGGCACGGCGCTGCATAACAGCCGGCAGCTGGTCGGCGACGTGGTCGATTCGATGGATCATATTCGTAGCAATGCCGACGAGATCGCCCAGATCACCACCGTGATCGACGGCATCGCCTTTCAGACCAACCTGTTGGCCCTCAACGCCTCGGTAGAAGCCGCGCGCGCGGGCGAGCACGGACGTGGCTTCGCCGTGGTGGCCGAGGAAGTTCGCAAGCTCGCGGCCCGTTCGGCCGAGGCGGCAAAGAACATCACCAGTCTCACGGAGCGCTCGGTCAAACAGGCACGCGATGGTTCGGAGCGGGTAGAGCAGGCACGCAGCTCCATGGCAACGCTGGGCGAACACGTCGAGCAGACCCAGGGCCTGATGACCGATATCTCGAATGCCACGAGCGAACAGTCCGACGGCATCGGCCAGGTGAACCAGGCCGTCGCCCAGATGGACGAAATGACCCAGCAGAACGCGGCCATGGTGGAACAGGCCGCTGCGGCCTCGCAGTCGCTACGCGAGCAGGCCGAAGCGCTGCGCCGCAGCATTCTGCGCTTTCGGATCGACTAGCCGTCCGATCGGCCCGGCAGGCACACAGTTTTCATGCCGGGCCGAACGTAGCGGTCGGCGCGGCGGCGACCCGGTAACGATCGGGCCGCCGCCTTTTTCGTGTTCCGAGCGGCATACGCCTTGCCTGTGTACCCTGCCTGTCGACAGCCGTCCATACGGGCGGCACAACTCGATACGACAAGGAACAGGCGGTCGCCATGTACAATCTTTCCAAAGCCGCCGCAGTGGTCGGCGGGCTAGTTATCCTGGTCGCCCTCGGGCTGATCGGCTATGTCGTCGCCCCTTATTTCGTGGACGACTCGGCCGCGGATCGCACGGCATTTCTCGACAAGGTGTCCGAGCAGATCAACGTCGATTTGCCGAGTCAGGTGGATGAAAGCACGCGGCTGGAAAGCACCACGGTTAACGGCGACATGCTGCAGTTCAACTACACCTTGATGCCGCCGCTGTCGGACACCCTCGATGCCGATAATTTCATGGCGCGCTATGGCGACGGTATTCAGCAGATCATCTGTGAGAAAGGTCGGTTGCGGCGCATGCTGCAGAACGATTTCCGCGTGGCCTACCAATACCGGCTGGCCGACGGGTCGGAGCTGGGTACGATCAAGGTCGAACGCGCCGACTGTGGTGTTTGACCTGCAAGCGAGTCCGGCCCCGGCGCCTGGCGCGCAACGCAGCGCTAGGCCGGGGGCGCAATCGAAGCATCGGCGAGGGTACTGGCCGCTGCCGCTTTTCCACCACGCACGCACAAGAAGGCGGGGCCTATACGGCCCCGCCCGGATCGTCGCTTGGGCGTGCGCTAAGCTTTAGAACATCTCCGAAGCGCCGATTTCGCGCTCGCCGCCCGACGGATCGTAGCGGTTGTTGATGTGGTCGCCGGTGATCATTTCCTTATAGCCCTTGCCGGGGCCGACCATCGGGTAGACGCCGGCATCGGGGTCGACCACGACCTCCAGGAAGGCTGGGCCCTGGAATTCCAGGAACTCCTTGACCACGCGTTCCATGTCGGCCGGGTCGCTCAGGCGTACGGCATATTCGAAACCGTCCGCTTCGGCAGCCTTGATGAAGTCCTTTTTGTGCAGCGATTTGTCCGAGGCGGACAGGCGGCCCTTGAAGAACAGCTTCTGCCACTGCTTGACCATGCCGTCGCCGTTGTTGTTGAGCACAACGACTTTCACCGGCAGGTTGTAGGTGGTCACCGTCTCCATTTCGCCGATGTTCATGCGAATGGAGGCATCGCCGTCGATATCGATGACGAGCTTGTCGCGGCGCGCGAAGGCAGCGCCGATCGCGGCCGGCAGGCCGAAGCCCATCGTGCCCATCGAACCCGAGGTCAGCCAGAGGCGTGGTTCGCGAAAATCGAAATACTGGGCGGCCCACATCTGATGCTGGCCCACGCCGGTGGCGATGACCGCCCGGCCGCCGGTATTGCGATTGATTTCTTCGATAACCGCATAGGGCTGAATGAGGGCGGTGTCGCGGTCGTAGTTCATGGCGAAATCGCGCTTGAGTGCGGCCACTTCTTCGTGCCAGGTGGAATAGTCGGCCGAAAAGCCGTGCTCGCGGCCATAGGCCAGAACGCGCGACAGGCTGGGCGCGAACAGGCCGACATGATGCCAGTCCACGGCCTTGACCTTGTTGATCTCGGAGGCGTCGGCATCGAAATGCACCAGCGACTTGGCGTTGGGCGCGAACTTGTCCGGCACGCCGGCCACGCGGTCGTCGAAGCGTGCGCCCACGGCGATGAGCATGTCGCAGTCTTCGACCGCATAGTTGGCAAACGCCGTGCCGTGCATGCCGAGCATGTGCAGCGACAGCGCGTCGGTGGTGTCGAAGGCGCCGATACCCATCAGCGTGGTGACCACCGGAATACCGAATGCCTGGGCGAAGGCGGACAGCTCGCTGGCGGCATCGGCATTGATGACGCCGCCGCCGGCATAGATGAGCGGGCGCTCGGCCTGGGCGAGCAGCTCGAAGAGCTTGGCGCATTTGTCGTCGGTGAGCTGGCTTTCGCGCAGCGCGCGCATGCGCTGCCGATAGCCGGGCACCGCCAGCACGCCGCTTCCGCGATAGGCGCCTTCCCAGTTCTGTACGTCCTTGGGCACGTCGATCACCACCGGGCCGGGGCGGCCCGAGCGCGCGATCTCGAAGGCGGTACGCACGGTGGCTTCCAGCTTGTCCGGGTCGGTGACCATGAACACGTGCTTGGCCGCGCTGGAAAAGATGTTGGAGACCGGGGCTTCCTGGAAGGCATCGGTGCCGACCGCCGCGCGGGCGACCTGGCCACAGATCAGCACGATCGGCACCGAATCGGCCATGCAGTCGCGTACCGGGGTGACGCAGTTGGTCGCGCCCGGCCCGGAGGTGACCATGGCCACGCCCACCTTGCCGGAAGCGCGCGCATAGCCGGCAGCCATGAAGCCCGCGCCCTGTTCGTTGGCGGGCACGATCAGCGGCATCTGGTCGTGGTTGTCGGCGTTGTAGCGAAAGATCGCGTCGTAGGTCGGCAGGATCGCGCCGCCGGAATAGCCGAAGATCGTATCCACGCCTTCGTCGGCCAGTACCTGTACGATCATCTCCGCACCGGAGAGCTGGGCCCCCGACAGCGGATGAGAATCGGACGGCGTGGCGGCAGACTGGGCGTTGCGCATGGGTGCACCCTATGACGGCGTGGAAAACAGGCGATTATAGCGCACAACAGGCACGCATCGGCGCCTGGTTTACGCAAACCCGGGCGACTCGGTTGCTTCGCCGGGGTATTGGGCGTATTTTGCGCCGTTTGCACGCGCGCGAAGCCGCCTGAAATCAAGGCTGGGATGGGATGAGACACGTCATATCGGTTCTGATGGCCAACGAAGCCGGCGCGCTCGTGCGCGTGGCGGGCATGTTCTCGCAGCGCGGCTTCAATATCGAAAGCCTCAACGTCGCGCCCACCGAAGACAGCACCGTATCGCGCCTGACCCTGGCCACGACCGGCACCGAAGACGTGGTCGAACAGATCAACCGCCAGCTGCTCAAGCTCGTGGACGTCATCGACGTGCTGGATATGACCGGCGACGCCCATCTCGAACTCGAACTCGCTTTGATCAAGGTCCGCGTCAAAGACAGCGGCACGTCGATCGAGGCGCTGGCCGATCCCTACGACGTGGCCGAGATCAGCCGCCACGGCGATCTTGCGACGCTGCGCTATCTCGGCGACGGCGCGGGCCTGAACACGTTCGTGGCCACGCTCGAAGAGGCCGACGTGCTCGTCGAGCTGGCGCGTAGCGGCGCAGTTACCATGACCCCGGGCGCCGAAGGGCTGCATTATCAGGAGCCGACGGACGATTCCGTCGAGTATTTCTAACTCATTCAAGACATTGCGGCATTCAATTCGCCGTATTCCTTAAGAAAGCAGGAGAAAGACCTTGAGCATGAACGCGTATTACGACAAGGACGGCGACCTGTCCCTGATTCAGAGCAAGAAGGTAGCCATCATCGGCTATGGCTCGCAGGGCCACGCCCACGCCAACAATCTCAAGGACTCCGGCGTCGATGTCGTGGTCGGCCTGCGCGAAGGCTCGTCTTCGGCCAAGAAGGCCGAAAACGCCGGCCTGAAGGTCGCCAGCATCGAAGACGCGACCGCCAGCGCCGACGTGGTCATGATCCTGACCCCGGACGAGCATCAGGTCGCGCTCTATAACGAGCAGATCGAGCCCAACATCAAGCAGGGTGCAGCTCTTGGCTTCGCGCACGGCTTCAACGTGCACTTCGAGCTCATCGAGCCGCGTGCCGATCTGGACGTAATCATGATCGCGCCCAAGGGCCCGGGTCATCTCGTGCGTGCCACCTACGAAAAGGGCGGCGGCGTGCCGAGCCTGATCGCCGTGGCCCAGGACGCCTCCGGCCAGGCCAAGGACGTGGCCCTGGCCTATGCCGTGGCCAACGGCGGCGGTCGTGCCGGCATCATCGAAACCAGCTTCCGTGCCGAAACCGAAACCGATCTGTTCGGCGAGCAGGCCGTGCTGTGTGGCGGCACCATCGCCCTGATCCAGGCCGGTTTCGAAACGCTGGTGGAAGCCGGCTACGAGCCGGAAATGGCCTATTTCGAGTGCCTGCACGAAGTCAAGCTCATCGTGGATCTGATCTACGAAGGCGGCATCGCCAACATGCGCTACTCGATCTCGAACACGGCCGAATACGGTGACATCACCCGTGGCCCGCGTCTGATCACCGAAGAAACCAAGGCCGAGATGCGCAAGATCCTGTCGGAAATCCAGACCGGCAAGTTCGCGCGCGAGTTCATCGGCGAGCATCAGGCCGGCAACCCGACGCTCAAGGCGAGCCGTCGTCTGGCCTCCGAGCACGAAATCGAACGTGTGGGCGACAAGCTGCGCGGCATGATGCCGTGGATCGCCAAGGACAAGATCGTCGACAAGTCGCGTAACTGATTCCGGCGATTTTCTGACTCGGCCACACTGAAACGGATTCCGCCGCATGCGGCGCAAGACGCTTTTTCATCTCGTGCCGGAAGGCTGGGCCGTCCTCGTGGGACTGGCTGTGGCGTTCTTTATTTTGAACGCCGCAGCCGGCTTCTGGGCGGCCTCGCCTGTTCTTGTGTTGATGCTCGTGGCCGTTCTTTACTTTCGGGATTCGCCGCGCAACGTGCCGGCCGAGCCGCTCGCGATCATCGCGCCGGTCGACGGCAAGGTGATACACCGGCGTGAATGCTATGACCCGTTTCTCGACCGCGAAGCCATCAAGCTGTCGCTGCGGGTCGGCCTGCTTGCCAACTATCTGATCCGCTCGCCGGTCGAGGGCACGGTAGTCGAGCTTTCCGGCGAGGCGGTAGAGAATCTCGACGGCTGTGCGTCGTATATCCGTACCGACGAAGGCGATCACGTCGTCATGGTCATTCGCGAGGGGCGGCTGTTCGGCCTGCGCCCCTGTCGCGGCGGTTACGGCGAGCGCGTGGGCCAGGGCCGCTGCTGCGGGATGCGCCGGCTCGCGCGGCGGGTCGATCTGTACCTGCCGGTCAATTCCCGCGTTGAAGTCGAGCTCGGCGATTCCGTCCGCGGCGGCGCCCGCGTGCTGGCCAAGCTGGTACACAAGCCCAACGCGCGCCGCGATCCCGAAGAAAATGGGCCCTCCTAGTAACCGTGGATGGGGCGATCGCAGTCCAAACGCTGCTATTGCCGACGCCATCGACTATAGGTCTGCACGCCCCGGTGCTTTAGACTTGCGTCATGAGTGATATCGAATCCGAGCGGGACAGCCGCCGCAAGCGGGGCATCTATCTACTGCCCAATCTGTTTACCACTGGCACTTTGTTTGCCGGCTTCTATTCGATCATTGCGGCGACCCAGGGCCGCTTCGTCGTCGCGGGGGTGGCGATCTTCGTGGCCATGCTCACCGACATGCTGGACGGGCGTGTCGCGCGTATGACCCATACCGAAAGCGATTTCGGTATCCAGTACGACAGCCTCGCCGATCTGGTGTCGTTCGGGCTGGCCTCGGGTTTTCTGGCCTACGTATACAGCCTGGAAAGCCTGGCCTACTACAGCAACGTCGCGGGCAAGCTCGGCTGGCTGGCGGCGTTCTTCTATACCGCGGCTGCCGCGCTGCGCCTGGCGCGCTTCAATATCACCCGCGGCGGCGCCACGGAGAAGAAGATTTTCCTCGGCCTGCCGAGCCCGGCCGCGGCCGGCTTGCTGGTGGGCTTCATCTGGGCGAGCGCGGATTTCGGTATCGACGGCAGCAGCCTGGTGATACCGGTGCTGGCTCTGACCATCGCCGCCGGGGCGTTGATGGTGTCGAACGTGCGCTATGCCAGCTTCAAGGATCTGGATTTCGGCGAGCGGGTGCCGTTTCGCTACATTCTGATCATGCTGGTCGTGTTCGTGGCCATTGTGATCGATCCGGCGCGTATTCTCTTTCTCGGGTTTCTGATCTATGCGCTGTCCGGGCCGGTACAGGCGCTGCGCCGTCACCGGCGGCGCAAGAAGCCGGCCTGAACGCGGCGGCGACGATGAGCGGTCGAGTCGAATAATCACTGGGTTGAAGCCAGGAGCGCGCCATGACGCCCGGCGATCGTAAACGCATGCTGGATGCTCTGGGGCTGGTCGATTGGCAGCCCCGCGCGGACCGGATGGCCGCCGGCACCGGTGCAACGCAGGCCGCAGTTGCAGACCGCCAGGAGCCTGCGCCCGACCGGGCGCCGGGCACGGTCCAGCCCGACCTGGCTACACCGGGCCCGGCAGAAGAAGCCGCGGTCGAACAGTCGACGGCGAGCACGCCAGCCGAGGCTGCGGCGGCCCCAGACATGGCGCGCCACGACGGTCACGACGAGCGCGCCAGTACGGTGGATGCGTCGCCTGTCGATACCGAGACGACGAGCGCCGCTGGCGAGGTGGCCCGGCTGGACTGGGACGAACTCGAGGCCTGGCTGGCCGGGCGCGATCACCGCGGTGCAACGCGCCCGGTGTTCGGTATCGGCGCCCGCGATGCGGATGTTCTGATCGTGGGTGAGGCCCCGGGCGCGAACGAAGACGCGCAGGGCGTGCCTTTCGTGGGCCGTGCCGGCAAGCTGCTGGACCGCATGCTCGCCGCGATCGGCTGCTCGCGGGACACCAACGTCTATATCACCAATATCTGCAAGTTTCGTCCGCCCAATAATCGCGACCCGAACGCCGACGAAGTGGCCGCGGACTGGCCGGTGCTCGAACGCCAGATCGAACTGATGGATCCCAAACTGGTGGTGGCGGTCGGGCGCGTGGCCGCACAGACGTTGCTCGACAGCAAGCAAAGCCTCGGCAAACTGCGCGGCACGCTGCATCGGTATCCGCGCCGGGAACTGGACGTGCTGGTGACCTATCACCCGGCATTTCTATTGCGCAGCCCGGGGCAGAAAGCCAAGGCCTGGGTCGATCTCAAGCAGATCGCCAGACGGATCGCCGCGCAATGAGCGTCGAACCGCGCCAGCTCGTCGAGGTGCGCGCCATGCGCGCGCGCGACGTGCCCGCAGTGCTGGAAATCGAGCAGTTGTCGTATGGCTATCCCTGGAGCGAACGTATCTTCCACGACTGCCTGCGGGTGGGCTATCGCGGCTGGGTGGCCACCGACCTGAACGCGCGGGTGCTGGGCTATACCCTGCTGTCGGTCGCGGTGGATGAAGCCCACGTGCTCAATCTCTGCGTGGCCCCCGATGCACGCGGCCACGGCGTGGCCGACCGGCTGCTGGACGCGTTGATCGCCCAGGCGGCACGCGAGAACGCCGAGCGCGTTCTGCTGGAAGTCAGGCCCTCCAACAAGGCCGCACGGCGACTGTATAAACGCCGCGGTTTTCAACGCATTGCCACCCGACCGGGCTACTATCCCTCGCCGGAGGGGCGTGAAGACGCCTTGTTGCTCGAACTGGCACTCGTCTAACCGCAACCGGACTTTCAAGTAATGATCGACTCGCGCGAGCGCCGGGCCCAGCTCGGCTGGGCCTTCTACGACTGGGCCAATTCCGCGTTCGCGACCACCGTCGTGGCCGGTTTCTTTCCTATCTTCTTCAAAAGCTACTGGAGCTCGGGGCACCCGGCGGAAACCAGCACGCTGCAGCTGGGCGTGGGCAGTGCCCTGGCCAGCCTGGTCGTGTTGTTCCTGGCGCCGTTGCTCGGCGCGGTGGCCGATCGCAGCCGGCGCAAGAAACCCTGGCTCGCCTTGGCTACGGCCATCGCAGTTGCCGCGACCGCGGGCCTGTTCTTCGTCGGCGAGGGGCAGTGGCTGTTTGCGCTCACGCTGTTCGTGATCGCCTCGGCCGCCTTCTTTCTGGCCATGGTGTTCTACGACAGTCTGATCGTCGATGTCGCCAGTCCCGCAGACTACGACCGCGTGTCGGCGCTGGGCTACGGCCTGGGGTATCTCGGCGGCGGGCTGTTGCTGGCGGTGAACGTGGCAATGACGCTTTGGCCGGAGATGTTCGGTCTCGCCGACCGGGCCGCAGCGGTGCGCTGGGCGTTTCTGAGCGTGGCCGTATGGTGGGCGCTATTTTCCCTGCCGGTGTTCCTGTGGGTGGCCGAGACGCGCGAGCACGATACCCCCGGCGCCGGCCAGGCCATGCGCGAAGGCCTGGCCGAGCTGCGTCGTACCGCGCGGCGGATCTTTTCAGAAAAGCCGGTGTTCACCTTCCTGATCGCCTACTGGCTGTATATCGACGGCGTGCACACCATCATCCGTATGGCGGTGGATTTCGGCCTCAACCTCGGCTTCGGCGAAACGAGCCTGATCACCGCGCTGCTGCTCGTGCAGTTCATCGGCTTCCCGGCGGCGGTCGCGTTCGGGTGGCTGGCCTCGCGCTGGGATACCAAGAAGGCGATCTATCTCGGCTTGGCCGTGTATGCGGCAGTCACCGCATGGGGCTATTTCCTTGCCCACGAATGGCAGTTTTATGTCATGGCCATGGTGATCGGCCTGGTGCAGGGTGGGGTGCAGTCGCTCTCGCGCTCGTATTTCGCGCGCCTGATTCCCGAAGGCAGGGCGGGCGAGTACTTCGGCATCTACAACATGATGGGCAAGTTCGCCGCCGTGATCGGCCCGCTGCTGGTCGGGGTGACGGCCGCGGCGACCGGCAGTGCGCGCCTGTCGATTCTGTCGGTATTGGTACTGTTCGTCGCCGGCGGTTGGTTGCTCACCCGAGTGGATGCGCGCGAGGCACCGAGCGCGGGTTGATATGGACGTCCAGCCCGCGCCCGACTGGGCCCACAGCGATAGCGTTGCAGGCCACGTCTGAATCGATAACTGCGCTATGCTCGGCTTGGGGGAGTGCAGGGCAATTCAGGGGAGAGGTCGATGTCGTGCCGCCGGCTGATAGCCAGTGTCTTTTTATGGGGCGGGCTGTGTCTCGTTGCGTTGTCGAGCCCGGCTCAACCGCAACAGATACGCTTTGATGCGCTGCGTGCGCGTATCGACCACTGTCATTTCCGCCATATCGACGACGCACTGGATTACCAGAGCCAGGTGTTGATGATCTCGTTGGAGCTGCAGGACATGACGGCCATGAACGACCGTCGGCGTCTGGCGAATCTCACGCACGACTTGATGGTCGCCTACCAGCGTCTGGACATGTATGTGCTCGCGTTGCCCATGTCCGAGCTGCTGACGGTCATGGCGCCCGACAACAGTCATTATTGGCAAGACCATGCTTTTGGACTGGCAGAGGTCGGCAGGATCGATGAATCGTTCGAAGCCCTGCGGCGTTCGCTCGCGCTCGCCCCCGATGATCGTTTTTCGCTGATGATGTTGGGCGATCTCAAACTGCGCATCGGCGAGGACGAACTCGCGTTACCCGCCTACCAGCGCGCCTACGAAAAAAGTGCGACCGACGCCGATCGACTGTATGCGCTGCTTTCACTCTACCCGCTCTGGCGCAGCACGGAGCCAGCGAGCGCCGACGACAAGCTCGCCGCTGCACTCGACGAGATCGACTCCGACGTATGGCCGCGTTCATTGGTCGAGGTGCTGGGTGGGCAACGCGCCAGCGCGGGCCTGGCCGAGGAGCTGTTCGATGACGAATTGCTGGAGAGCTGTCGTTTCAGCCGAAACAGGCTGTTCGAAACCTTTTATCACGCGGCCAATCTTGCCTTGTCCAACGACGATCCCGCGACCGCTGTCACCCTGTATGGTCAGGCAGCCGAGCTGATTCCGGTCGGCGCCAATCGTGAATTGTTGCTCTTGGACAAACGCCTGTTCGACCTGGGCGCCGGCCCGCCCCCTGTGGCTATCGACGAAACCGAGTAACCCTCGTCAAGTCGGGTGCGGTCAACGATGCCGCCACCACCGTGGCGTCGTTCGGAGCGTAGATGCTTCCCGAGTTGTGGTGGTGGCACGGCGAACTCGGCCGCAGCACATTGGGTAAAAGTCTGCGCGCACGACGGTGTCGTACGGGGTTGACGTGGGCGATCCGTGCGCGCCTTTACAGCGACTGACGGCCGGGCTTGACCTCAAGTGAGGTTGAGCCGTTAATTTTCGCGCTCTTAAAGCCACGAGCGAGATTCAGTTGATGGACAAACAATACAGCCCCTGGAACCGTGACCTGTTCGCCGATTGCGCCGTCTGCAACATCGGCGCCGCCGACATGATCTTCGTGTCCGGCATGGGGTCGGAAGATGTCGACACCGGGGAAACCCTTTACCCCGGCGATATCGAGGCCCAGGCACGCTATGCCTACGATCGGATCGTGACCATTCTGGAAAACAATGATTCCGGGCTTGGCGAAGTGGCGCGGGTGGTGGCCTACCTCACCGACATGCGCCACAAGGACGTCTACGAACACGTGCAGGGTGAATACTTCGCGGGCCTGAAGATGCCGGTGCATTCGCTGGTTCAAGTCAGCGCGCTGGCCTGGCCCGAGATGCTCGTCGAGGTGGAAGTCACCGCCGTGCATCCGCACTGAGCGGCCCATGCCGTATTGCCCGCGCCGAACATCGCATCGGCGCGGCGCAGCACGTCAGGGCTGATCGGGTGGTCTGTTCATCCAGGCTTTCACCGCCGCGGGTAACTCGCGCGGCTGGGGATCGTAGCCCTGCGACCGCAGCCAGTCGCGTACCGCCAGGCCCGTGCCGCCCGGCCAGAACTCGGCCTCGGCTTTTTCTACATGGAAATAGTCGACCAGTTCCGGATCGAGGGTGATTTCGCCCTCGCCGATCAGGTGGTAGGCCAGCAGCAGCTGGTTCTTGCGGGCAAAGCCGTAGGCGCCGACGAAGCTCGTAATCCGTGTCTGAATGCCGAGTTCTTCGGCCACTTCGCGCACGATGCCTTCTGCCGGCGTTTCGCGCGGTTCCAGAAAACCCGTGACCAGTCCATACATGCCCTCAGGCCAGAGGGCGTTGCGGGCAAAGACGAGCTTGCCTTCGTGCTCGACGATGCCGGCGACAACGGGTACGGGGTTATCCCAGAACACATAGCCGCAGCGATCGTCGGAACAGACCAGACGCTCGAAATCGTTGACTTCGCGGCATACGAGCGGGCTTGCACAGACAGGGCAGAAGCGGCGGGGATCGGTCATCATGGATTCCTTGCAAGACGGCTTTGTCGCCCCGGTTTACCCGGCCGGAATGACCGCGCGGCAGCGATGAAGGCCGCACGATCGGCCGGCTGGCTCGCATGTTCCGGCGCATAGCGCAGCCGCGTGTACTGAGCCGCGAGCGATTGCAGATCATCGGCCAGGTCGGTGCGTAACGCGGCGATGCGATCGGCATAGGCCCGCGCGCCTTCATCGCCGCGACGCGGGTAGCCGATACGCGTGAGCCGGGCACAGACATCGCGCCAGGCCGCAACCACCGCATCCGTATCTGTAACACGCCGCCCGCGCCAGGCGATACCGACCGACACCAGCGCCAGCAGTGCGACCACGCCGGCAGTCAACGCCAGCAGCGGTTTGCCCCAGCCGCCGCCCAGGCCGAGCAGATCCAGCATGCGCTGCTGCAGCTGGGGGCCATAGGCCAGAAACCAGCGGTTCCAGCCGGCATTGATGCCGTCCCATAGCATCTGTACGCGATACCAGGCATCGCCGCTGGCGCGGGCCATATAGGGCAGCGACGCGCGATCGTCGATGGAAGCCGCCACGCCTGCTTCGATACGCCCCGGTGCGACCGCGGCGGTGGGGTCGACCCGAACCCAGCCGCGCCCGGCCAGCCAGACTTCGGCCCAGGCATGCGCATCGGAATTGCGTACCAGCCAGTAATCGCCGACCGTCGCTCTTTCGGCGCCCTGATAGCCGGTAACCACCCGGGCCGGCACGCCGGCGGCGCGCATCAGAAACGTAAACGCGCCGGCGTAGTGTTCGCAGAAGCCGGCCAGGGTGTCGAACAGGAAATCGTCCACGCTGGCGTTATCGCGGGTCGCCGGCGGTCTGAGCGTATAGCGATAGGGCTGCTGACGAAAACGTCGCAGCGCGGCATCGACAATCGCGGCCGGCTCGCGATACTCGGCATGCCAGCGGGTGGCAAGCGCCCGAGCCTGCGGGTTGCCTTCGACCGGCAGCAGCAGCGCGCGGCGGCGCGTGCGCGCATCCAGGTCGGGATCGAGCACGCCACCGACGATGGAGGTCGTGCGATAGCGCATACGCTCGTTGACGTCGTCCTTCGCGGTAAGCGTTGCCCCGGCGTCGAGCCGGCTTGCCGTGTCGGCTGCCAGCGGTACATCGAGGGCGATCAGCCAGTCGTGGCGGGTCGGTTCCAGGGTTATATCCACGGCCTGGCGGCTGCCGCTGCCGGGCGCTAGCCGGGCCGGGGGCAGGCGCCGGTCGGCATCGTTACGCGACCAGGTACGCCCGTCGAAGTCCCAGAGCACCGGCCCGCGCCAGTAGCGCTGTGCAGGCGGCACGGGCCCGTCGACAAACCGAACGCGCAGCGCCACCCCGCCATCCAGCGCAAGGTTGGTGAGGCTGCCCGGCGGCATGCTTTCGGACAGGCCGGTACGGGCCTGGGCGCCGGCATCCGAGGGCAGCCCCCAGATAGGCCCCGGAATACGCGGAAACAACACGAACAGAAGCACCGCGACGGGCAGCGCCTGGGCCAGCAGCTTTGCGCTTTCGCCCAGGGTCGAACGCGGCGTGCCGGCACTGGCCACGTCGACGAAAGCGGCGATCAGCACCCAGCTGCCCACCACCAGATACAGAGCCATCGCCAGGCTCTGGGAAAACAGAAACTGGGTCGCCAGCAGAAAACAGGTCAACGACAGAAACACCATCGCATCGCGATGGGTTCGGATCTCGCAAAGCTTGAGGGCGAGTAGCAGTACCAGCAGCGACACGCCGGCTTCCTGGCCGTTCACCCGTCCGAAGCCGGCGAACACGGCACCGAAGGCGGCCGCGGCAAGCACGAACCGCAGCCAGCGGCCGGGCAGCGGCCATTCGCGCAGAGCGCCCACGAACTGCCAGGCCATGATCGGCACGGCCAGCGCGAGTACCCAGATCGGCAGATGCAGGGCGTGTGGAATCGCCACCAGGCTCAAGCAGACCACCAGCCGCAGCCGCTGGCCGGCATCCGGTGCGTTGGAAAATTCGCCCGCAGCGGTCTGGGTCGATGCGTTCATGCCAGGGCCAATGCACGCAGGCAGGCCAGGCGATGGGCCGGGCCTTGATCGGGGCCGAGCCGTTGTGCGTTCACCTGCAGGCCATAGGCAATGCCGCTGCGCTCGGCGACCACCACCCAGCGGGCAAGCTGGGATAGCCGCGCCTCGCGATCGTTCGTGCCGAGGCGGTCTTCATCGAGCCAAACGGCTTCACTCTGGCGGTCGGCGTATTCCCGCATGCGTAGATCGTCGCTGCGTGCGCTGGCCTTCCAGTCGATATGACGCGGTGAATCGCCGGGCACGTAGTCGCGATGGCCCAGGAACTCGTCCGTGCCCCTGCGGGCCAACTGTCGAGTCGAGCGGGTGTCGCCCGCGCCGCGCGGCAGCCGGTCGTGGCCGGCGCAGCGCGGATAGACCAGCACCTGGGTATTCGGCTGCAGCCAGGTCCAGGCGCGAAAAAGCCCGACCGGATAGATGCTTTCGATACGCAGGCGCGGACAGGGGCAGCGCCCGCGTGCGTCGGTGACCTGTTCGATCGTCACCATCCGGCTTTCGCCGGGGCCGATATCGATCTGGCCGGTCGCGCCGCGACCGTCGGCGCTGACCCGCAACGCCCGGCGGCGGCGCCCGCCGGTGGCTTCAAGGCTGAGCTCGAATGCCAGCGTATCGCCGGCGAACACCGGTGAGGCATGGATAGCCTGCAGACGCAGGCCCACCAGATTGGCATGGGCATGGTGCATCGACACCAGGGCCACGGCGGCCAGCCAGAACGTCAGCGCAAAGGCGAGGCTGTTGCTGTAGTTGGTCGCGCCCAGCAGCATGACCAGCAGCAGCACGGCGAACACCACGCCGTTGCGCGTGGGCAGGATATACACCCGCCGTCGCGACACCCGCAGCGGCAGGCTGCGCGGTGGATTGCGTCGCTCTATGAAGCGCGTGCGTAGCGTGCGCGCATGACGGCGAAGCGCGGCCATGTTCAGTTCTTGCCGCGCCAGGTCCAAGCCGAAAAGTCTGCGACGCCCGTCACGCGCTAGATGACCCCGACCTGTTCGCGCATCAGCGTGGAGGCACGCCCTTCGCCGGCATCGCGGCGGGTCAGGCGATGATCGACCACCGCGGGCAATACCGCCTGAATATCTTCCGGTATGACGTAATCGCGGGCGTCCTGCAGCGCCCAGGCCTGGGCGGCACGCCGCAGTGCGAGCCCCGCGCGCGGCGACAGGCCCTGTTCGAACACCCCGCGGCGGCGGCTGAACTCGATCAGCTCGAGCAGATAGTCGAGAACCGCGTCGCGAGTATGCACCGCACGGACCGCGGCCTGCCAGACGCCCAGCTGGGTGGCATCGGCTACGGGCGCGATCGCGGCGGTGCTGTCGCGCTCGCCCGCGAGCAGACGGCGTTCGGCGGTGCGCGGCGGGTAGCCCACTTCGATACGCATCAAAAAGCGGTCGAGCTGGCTGTCCGGCAGGGCGAACGTGCCGCTCTGGTCGAGCGGGTTCTGGGTGGCGATGACGTTGAACGGCTGCGGCAAGGCCCGGGTACGCCCTTCGATGGTGACCTGGCGTTCGGCCATGGCCTCGAGCAGCGCGCTTTGCGTACGCGGACTGGCACGATTGATTTCGTCGGCCAGCACGAGCTGGGCAAAGATCGGCCCGGCGTTGAACGTGAAGGCCGCCTCGCCGCGGTCGTAGACCGAGACACCCAGAATATCGCTGGGCATCAGATCGCTGGTGAACTGGATACGCGCAAAGCGCAGCCCCAGCGCGTCGGCCAGGCCATGAGCGAGGGTGGTCTTGCCTACGCCCGGCACGTCTTCGATGAGCAGATGGCCGTCGGCCAGCAGGCAGGCCAGGGCCAGGCGAATACGATCGTCCTTGCCAAATACCCGGGTGGCGACCGCGCTGCGCACGTCGGCGAGCCGGCGGGCGATATCGGCGCTCTGGAGCGGAGCGGGCGCAGGTTGGGCGGCGTCGGCTGGTGCAGTCGGCGGCATGGGCGAACCGGGCTCGGAAAAAGGCGCGATGGAACCAGATTACCGAATAAGCGTGCATCGCGACACGTTCGGCACGCACCGTGGCGCGCTTCTATCGGTTACGCGGCTGCCCCCTGCCGCGATGCGGGCCATGCCGGCAAACTCGAAATGCCCGGCGTCCGCAAACGAACGCGAACACACGCAAATCGGGCAAGAGGGCGATCGCTCGAAGGCCGGCTAGCCTGCGGTTCAGGTCGCACTCCCAACGCGGTCGGCACGAAATGTATGCGGATTTCGGTCGTTGACCGTCAGATGGCGATGTTTTTCGAGTGCCACCAGGATTTCGCAAACTACATATGAACGAGCGGGGCACATGCGCCCGACGACAGCGAACGATCACGATGATCTGTGTGATCTGCGGACAGTCTTGCCTTGCGAGAGTGAAGCCCGGCGCCCGACCCAGGCGCTCAGCCGGCCGGGTCGCGCTAAACGCAGGGTCACGACGCCTGCGGCTTGCGGTTTCGTAACGCGGTCTTACTCGTGTCGGTCGTTATCGTCGCTGCGGGCATCGGCGTTTTTGCGTTCGTAGTCGCCTTCGATCACCGATTGCGGCGAACGCCCGCTCGACGACGTGCCGCTGCCACGCCCGGCATAGCGCTCGTTCGAGCCTGCGCCGGCCGGGGTCATGATCACCACCCGGGAGACCAGGCGTCGTGCGATCTGCTGGCGCAGGCCGGGCACGAGCAGCACGAAACCCAGCGCATCGGAGATGAATCCGGGCGTGAGCAGCATGAAACCGGCCAGCAACAGGGCAGCGCCGTCGAGCATGGGCAGGGCCGGCATTTCGCCGCGTGCCTGCGATTCGCGAATACGCGCGAGTACGGTCAGGCCCTGGCGACGCACCAGCTGGCTGCCGATCACCGCGGTAAGAATAACCAGCGCGATCGTCGGGAAGAAGCCAATCACGCCGCCGATCTTGATGAGCAGGAACAGCTCGATGATCGGCAGCGCTATAAACAGGATCAGAAGTCGCAAAGCCATGGAATATCTCCGTTAGGCGGCTAGAGCGCCGCGATGCGCGCGCGTTGTTCGGCGAGCTCGCTGGCCTCGCGTTCGATATTGGCCTGTTGTTCCCGTGCCTTGGCCACGACATCGGCCGGTGCCTTGGCCACGAACGATTCGCTGGCCAGGCGGCCACGAATGCCGGCGAGGTCTTTTTCCAGCTTGGCGAGACGCTTGTCCAGACGGGCCAGTTCCGCCTCCTTGTCGATCAGACCGGCGAGCGGCACGCGAAGTTGCATGTCGCCGACCAGCGCGGTGGCGGCATCGGGCGCGTCGTCTACCGCGATTTCGTCGATGGATTCGACCCGGGCCAGGAAATCGATTGCCGCGCGATGGGTGGCCAGACGCTGGCGATCGCTGTCGCTGGCATTGGCGACCATCACCGGCATGGGCTGGCTGGGCGCGATATCCATCTCGCCGCGAATGGTGCGCAGGCCGGCGATCACGTCGCGCAGCCAGTCGATTTCGGCTTCGGCGACGGCGTCGATACGGGCGTCGTCGGCACGCGGGAACGGCTGTACGGAAATGCTCTCGCCGTCGCTCGCGATCGCATGGCCACGGGCCAGCGGAGCCACGCGCTGCCAGATCTCTTCGGTGATGAACGGCATGAGCGGATGCGCCAGACGCAGCGTGGCTTCCAGCGTGCGCAGCAGGGTACGGCGCGTGCCGGCCTTGGCCGCATCGCTGGCATCGCCGGACAGAACCGGCTTGATCAGCTCGAGATACCAGTCACAGAAGTAGTGCCAGATGAAATCGTGGATCGCCTTGGCGGCGAGATCGAAACGATACTGGTCGAACTGGGTCGCGACTTCGCGCTCGACGCGCTGCAGGCGCGATACGATCCAACGGTCGGCCTGGGAGAGTTCCACGGCGTCGTCGGCCGCCGGCGTGTAGTCCTCCGGAATCTGCATCAGCGTGAAGCGCGCGGCGTTCCAGAGCTTGTTGCAGAAGTTGCGATAGCCCTCGACCCGGCCCAGGTCGAAACGGATATCGCGGCCGGGCGAGGCCAGGGCAGCAAAGGTAAAGCGCAGTGCGTCCGTGCCGTGGGCAGCGATGCCGTCGGGAAAGGCCTTGCGGGTGGCTTTTTCGATCGCTCGCGCTTTCTGCGGCTGCATCATGTTCGCGGTGCGCTTGGTCACCAGCGATTCCAGATCGATGCCGTCGATCAGATCGATCGGGTCGAGCACGTTGCCCTTGGACTTGGACATCTTGGCGCCGTCCGAATCGCGCACGAGCCCGTGCACATAGACTTCGCGGAACGGCACGTCGTCCATGAATTCCAGGCCCATCATGATCATCCGGGCGACCCAGAAGAAGATGATGTCGAAGCCGGTGACCAGCACGGAGGTCGGGTAGAACGTCTCCAGTGCCTTCGTCTTCTCGGGCCAGCCGAGGGTGGAAAACGGCCATAGGCCGGAGGAGAACCAGGTGTCGAGCACGTCCTCGTCCTGGGTCAGCGTCACCTCGGAACCCAGACCGTGCTTTTCGCGCACCTCGGCTTCGGATTTGCCGACATAGATATGGCCGTCGGCGTCATACCAGGCCGGGATGCGGTGCCCCCACCAAAGCTGACGCGAGATGCACCAGTCCTGGATATTGCGCATCCATTCGTAGTAGGTCTTGTCCCAGTTGGACGGCACGAACTTGATGCGCCCGGTTTCGACGGCTTCGATCGCTGGCTTGGCCAGCGTCTTGGCGTCCACAAACCACTGGTTGGTGAGCATCGGCTCGATCACGTCGCCGGAGCGATCGCCGTAGGGCTGCATGATGGCCTTGTCCTCGACCGCGATCATCAGGCCTTCGCTGTCGATGGCCTCGACGATCTGGCGGCGCGCTTCATAGCGATCGAGCCCGCGATAGTCGTCCGGCACGAGGTTGATCGCATCCACGTCCACCGCGTTCGGCGTCTCGCCGCGGACCACGATCTCGGCCGCGCGGGCGGCCGCCTGCTCGTAGGCTTCGCCGTCGACGCGCAGCGCCGCCTTGCTGTCCATCAACCGATACATCGGGATGTTGTTGCGCTTGGCGACTTCATAGTCGTTGAAGTCGTGTGCGCCGGTGATCTTGACCGCGCCGGAGCCGAAGTCCGGGTCGGGATATTCGTCGGTGATGATCGGAATCAGACGCCGCTGGGCTTTCGGGCCGACCGGAATCTCGCAGCGCAGGCCGACGATGGGCGCATAGCGCGAATCGTCCGGGTGGACGGCGATTGCGCCGTCGCCGAGCATGGTTTCCGGGCGGGTGGTGGCGATCGAAATATAGTCGCGGGTCTCGCGGAAGGTTTCGTTGCCGTCCTCGTCGGTTTCGATGTATTCGTAGGTGGCGCCGTTTTCGAGCGGATACTTGAAGTGCCACATATGCCCGGCGACTTCGGCGTTCTCCACTTCGAGATCGGACACGGCCGTGTCCAGAACCGGGTCCCAGTTTACCAGCCGCTGGCCGCGATAGATCAGGCCCTTGTCGTAGAGCGCGACAAAGGTATCGCGCACCGCCTCGGACAGCCCGTCGTCCATGGTGAAGCGTTCGCGCGACCAGTCCACCGAGGTGCCCAGCCGGCGCATCTGGCGGGTGATATGCCCGCCGGATTCGGCTTTCCAGTCCCAGATACGGTCGGTAAAGGCCTCGCGGCCCAGCTCGTGGCGCGATTCGCCCTGCGCCTCGACCTTGCGCTCGACGAGCATCTGCGTGGCAATACCGGCATGGTCGGTGCCCGGCTGCCAGAGCGTGGGGTCGCCGAGCATGCGGTGATAGCGGGTCAGCGCATCCATGAGCGTATGCTGGAAAGCATGGCCCATATGCAGGCTGCCGGTGACGTTCGGCGGCGGCAGCATGATGCAGTAGGGATCGCCCGAGGCATCGTAATCGGGCGCGAAATAGCCGCGCTCTTCCCAGACGGGGTACCAGCGTGCCTCGATGGTATGGGGGTCGAAGGTCTTGTCCAGCTCTGCCATCCCAAAAGCCTTTAGCCCGCTATCCGGGCCGGTCGTTCGTTAGTTTAAAAAATCGCTAGCCCGCGGCGATCTTGTGCGTGGTCAGGGCGTAGCCGCGATCCTTGTAGAAACGATACCGCGTGCGCGCGCTATCTACATCGGTCGGCGCCACGATTTCGTTGTGGCGGGCAAAGCGCGAGAAGAAACGGCCGACGTCGCCGCCGAGATTGATCAGCATATCGTCGAAGCCCGGTGGCGGCTCGCCGCAGCCGATGACCACCGGCGTCAGATCGTCGTCGGCTTCCAGCGCGGCCATTTTTGCATGCGGCACGAAGCTGCCTTGACGAAAGACCCAGAGCAGGGCGTCGAGCGTGTCGGCGGCGGCCTCGTCGGCGACATGCAGATACACCCGGTGCCCGTTTTCGTGCGCCTTTTCGGTCAGGCGGCAGGCAAAACGTGCACTGGCATCCTCTGCCTCGTCTTCCAGAATATAGAAGAAGACCTCGGTCACTGAACAACCTCTGCTGGCGTCAACCCGGCCTCGCGCGGCCGGCGCTGCCCCGCAACGCGGGGACAGGCCGGTTTACGGCGGCCCGGGCGCGCATGGCTGCCGTTCGTGTGCGCTCACACGCACCCGTCAGCCGCTTTGCGCCCGGGCTCGTCGTGGGCAAGGCGCCGCGATCAGGCGTTGCCCGCGTTGGCGCGCTCGATGAGATATTGCACGAGCAGGCCCACCGGACGGCCGGTCGCACCTTTCTCCTTGCCCGATTTCCAGGCTACGCCCGCAATGTCGAGATGCGCCCAGCGCAGCTTGCGCGCAAAGCGGTGCAGAAAGCTCGCGGCGGTGATGGAGCCGGCCTGCTTGCCGCCCACGTTGGCCATGTCGGCAAAGTTGGAATCCAGCTGCGACTGGTAGTCCTCCCATAGCGGCATCGGCCAGGCGCGATCGCCGACCAGTTCGCCGGCATCGCGCAGACTGCGCCGCAGCGGGCTGTTGTTGGACCACAGGCCGGCAGCGTGGGCGCCCAGAGCGATCACACAGGCGCCGGTAAGGGTGGCCATATCCACCACGGCGTCCGGCTGGTAGTTGCGCTCGACGTAGGTCAGCGCGTCGGCCAGAGCCAGACGGCCTTCGGCGTCGGTGTTGAGAATCTCGATGGTCTGGCCGGACATGCTGGTGAGGATGTCGCCGGGCTTGTAGGCATTGCCATCGGGCAGGTTTTCAGTGGCCGGAACCACGCCCACCACATTGATCGGCAGGCCCAGTTCGGCCGCGGCCTGAACCGCGCCGAATACGCTCGCCGCGCCGCCCATGTCGTATTTCATCTCGTCCATGGCGGCGCCGGGCTTGAGGCTGATGCCGCCGGCATCGAACGTCACGCCCTTGCCCACCAGCACAATCGGCTTGCTGTTCTTGGGCCCGGCCATGTATTCCATGACGATGAGCTTGGCCGGCTGGCGCGAACCGCGAGATACGCCCAGCAGCGCGCCCATGCCCAGCGATTCCATATCGGATTCTTCGAGCACGTTGGTTTTGATCGTGCTCTGCGCGTCGGCCAGGGCCACGGCCTGTTCGGCCAGATAGGTCGGCGTACAGATATTGCCCGGCATGTTGCCGAGATCCTTGGCGAACTTGACGCCGTTGGCGGTCGCCACGCCTTCGTCGACGCCGCGTTCGGCGGCCGGCAGATCCGAGCGTCGTGGCACCTGGAAGACGATGCGCGCCAGCTTGCGGCTGTGTTTTTCGTAATCCGGGCCGCGGCAGGCTTCAAAGCGATAGAACACGTCTTCGAAGGTGAGCAGGGCCTGTTTGACCTGCCAGCCAAAATCGTCGCGGCCCTTGACGTTGAGTTCGGTCAGATAGATCGCGGCGTCGACGCCGCCCATCGTATCGAGCTCCTTGGCCGCGGCCTCGCAGGCCTGGCGGTAGGCGCGGGCATTGAAGTCGCGTTCCTTGCCGCAGCCGACCAACAGGATACGATCGCAGAACAGATCGTCCAGGCCGTGCAGCAACGTGGTCTGGCCGAGCTTGCCGTCCATGTCGCCACGACGCATCACGGATGCGATCAATCCGCCGCTGGCCTCGTCGAGGGCCTCGGCTTGCGTTGAAGGCTTGCGGCGATCGAAGATACCGACGACCACGCAGCCGACACGCTGCTTTTCCGGGCTGCCACTTTTGACGAGATATTCCATGCACTACTCCTGCAAAGCTGTTGATTCAGGCTGCGCAAAGCGTCTGCGGCGCATGCTCTTTACAGGCATGTGCGACCGCCGCGCTCTATCGCTCGGTAATCGGATGGCCGCGCAGTTTACAGAAAGCGGCGAAAATATCATCCCCACGCGAGTGACGACCTCTAATACTAAACTATTCGGCGTGTCGAGCTGTTCCAGTTTGTCATGATAGGCATTATCTTTCGTTATTTGTTCGCCGAGGTCGGCCGTACTTGGCTGGTGGTGGCCGGCGTGCTGGTATTTCTGACCCTCGGCCTGGGTTTTGCTCGCTTTATCGCCGACGCCGCCGCGGGCGAATTGCCCGTGAACACGGTGCTAGAGCTGGCGGTTTTCAAACTCGTCGAAAATCTCGAAATCGTCTTGCCGGTGTCGATGTTGCTCGGCGTGTTGCTGACCTTCGGGCGGCTTTGTCGGGATAACGAACTGGCCGCGCTGTTCGCGGGCGGGGCAGGTTTGAGCACGGTCTACAAGCCGTTCGTAGCGCTCGCGCTTGCTGTGGCCACTTTCTCGGGCGTGATGTCGGTTATTGCCGCGCCGCATGCCGAGCGCGCGCTGGCGCGGGTAGGGGCCGAAGGGGCGACCACCGTGCTCCAGATGCTCGAGCCGGGGCGTTTTCGAACCTTTCTCGACGGCGACGCGGTGTTCTACGCGGAAAGCCGGGACGCAGACGACAACCTGCGCGACGTATTCATTCGCGTCGTGCGCGAATCCAGCCAGGGCACGTCTACGCAGACCATCGTCACTGCCGATCGCGCGCGTCAGCAGGTCGACGACGACAGCGGCGCGATCACCCTGATCCTGGATAACGGCTGGCGCTACGAAGGCAATCCCGGCGAGGCAAGCTATCGGGTAATCCAGTTCGCCGAACACGGCGTGCAACTGTCGCCGCCGACCGGCGGCGCGAGCGACAAAGTAGCGACTCGATCGACGCTATCGCTGATCGAAAGCGATGACCCGGAAGCGGCTGCGGAATGGCAGAAGCGCCTGTCTGTACCCCTGTCGGTGCTCATTCTCACGCTGATCGCGATGCCGCTGGGCCGGGTACCGCCGCGTGCCGGACGCTATGGCCGTGTGATCGCCGGCGTGCTGGTCTATGTGATTTACATCAATGCCGTGCATCTGGCCGCGGTCGCGATCGAGGACCGCACCATACCCGCGGTGATCGGCGTCTGGTGGGTGCACTTGATCGCGCTGGCGGTAGCCCTGGCCATGCTTGCGCGCGAGCAGGGCGTTTTCGCTCGGCGTCGTGCCGCGAGGGGAGCAAGCGCATGAAGCTGATAGACCGCTATATCAGCCGTACCATCCTGGTTGCGACCGCTGTGGTTGCCATCGTGGTAAGCGCGCTGGTGGCGCTGTCCACGTTCATCGGCGAAGCCGACAATATCGGCGAGGGCGATTTCGGGATCGTTCAGGTTATCGTCTATACGTTGCTCAAGATGCCTGGCCATCTATACCTGGTCATGCCGGTAGTGGCGCTGTTGGGATCGCTGTTGGCACTGGGCGCGCTGGCGGCCGGCAGCGAGCTGATCGTGGTGCGGGCATCGGGCGTATCCATGCGTCGGCTGGCGGTATCGGTATCGATTGCCGGCATCGTGCTCGCCCTGTTGTCGCTGACCATCGGCGAGTACGCCGGGCCGGGCGGGGCGCGGGCAGCCGATGCCCTGCGCGAGCAGGCCCGGCACGGACGTGCCGCTGATACGATCAGCGACGGTCTGTGGCTGCGTCAGGGCAATATCGTGGTGCGTATCGATGCCACCCTGCCGGGCGGCGGCATCGACGGCATCGACGTGTTTCGCATGAGCGGCGACGGACGTCTCGAGCAGGCTCTGTCGGCGCCCAGCGCAACGCTGCGTGATGGCCACCTGGTGCTCGATAAGCCGCGATTTACCAGGCTGCAAGAAGACTCGGCCGAAATCGGCAATCCCGAGACGCTGGATATCGATATCGATATCGACGCCGACGTGCTCGATCTGGCCGTCATCGAGCCCAGCGAGCTGTCCAGTACCGGCCTCTGGCGCTATATCGACTATCTCGATCGCAATCAGATCAATGCCGAAGATTATCGCCTTGCCCTGTGGCGCAATATCGTCAACCCGATCACGGTGTGGGTGCTGGTGGTATTCGCTTTGCCGTTCGCTTTCGGTTCGCTGCGCAGCGCGAGCGCCGGCCAGCGGCTGTTTCTCGGCGGTCTGGTGGGTCTGATCTTCTTTCTGGTCAACGAAATCGTGGCGGCCACTGGTCCCGTCTACGGCGTGGCGCCGTGGCTTGCGGCCAGTCTGCCCACGGCCCTGCTGGCGGTGGGCACGTTCATATGGATGCGAAGGCTGGATTAGGCGGGATTAACCGGGTGCCCAGTCGCGCCCGGCGTGTGCCGTCGCCGCCGAAAACGCTCTGGCGTTTGTCGTCCTGGCGCGGCGTCTGTGAGGCGAATCGGCTTAGCGGGCGGTGTTTCGCGCGCTTGATCGGCGTCAGTGCTCGCGACCGTGCGCCGAGCACGCTGCGCTTTCAATTGCGTGCCAATCCGCGCAAGGCACACGGCGCGACCATCACCGGTTGCGCCACGCTTTTCTAGCGCTCCTTGGGCCGTACGACGAGTTCGGTGCGGCTGACGACGTCCTGCAGGCTTCGTCGCTGCGAATCCACCAGGCACCAGAGCATGCCGACGATGGAGAGCCAGGACACCCACGCGCTCAGATAGCGCAGTATGGCCTGGTGCCACTGTACCGGGCCGCCGTCATGGTTGCGCAGCTGCATGCGCCAGGCCTTCATGCCCAGCGTCTGGCCGCCGTGCATCCAGAACCAGGAAAAGAACAGATAGGGCACGAACAGGAAATACAGCCGTACCCATGGATTGTGGCCGTCCACGGCATGGCCGTGATTGAACGGCAGCAGCGCCAGTCCGGCGAGCAGCAGCAGCCCGACCAGCAGGAACAGATCGTATACGCCGGCCGCGATACGGCGAACGAGACCGGCAGGATAGGCCGACAGTGCCATCAGCGGTTGTCGATGGTGGGCAGACGCTGGAACCACGGCGCGGCTTCTTCGAGCTGGGCACCCAGGCGCAGCAGCAGTGCCTCGCTCGATGGCGCGCCAACGAACTGGCTGCCCATCGGCAGACCGTCCGGGGTCATATGTAGCGGCACCGACATCGCCGGTACGCCGGTGAGGTTGGCCAGCTGGGTAAACGGCACGTGCTTGAGGTTGTCGCGCGCGATCTGGTCGACGATCCCGGAGCGGATCAGCACGCGACCGCTGGGCAGGCTCAGCAGCGGTCGCAGTGCGATCTGCTGCCAGCGCGGCGTGGCCGATTCGCCAATACGCGAAGGCGGGTTCGCTAGCGTGGGCGTGAGCAGCAGATCGTATTCGGCATGAAATTCGGCCAGGGCATGGCGATAACCGCGCCAGCGCTCGAAGGCGGTCACGTATTCGGTGGCCGAGAACGCCCGGCCGACATGCGCCATGGCACGGGTATCGAGTTCGAACTCATCGGCCGCCGCGCCCGTACGCGCGCGCACGGCGTCGACCTGCATGGCCATCTGTACGAACCACATCGACAGAAAATCGCGCCCCAGCTGCAGGCCGTCGATGGCGGGGGCGGCACGCTCCACGCCGTGACCGAGCGATTCGAGCAGTCGGGTCGTCGTATCGAGGGCGGCGTGCGCCTGCTCATGCAGCGGGATACCGAGCGGCGAGGTATCGAGTACGCCGATGCGTAGCTTCGGCGGGGGCGTGTCCAGGCCGGCCAGATAGCCGGACTCGGGCTCGGTCAGGCGTACGATCGCACCTTGTTCATAGCCGGCGACGGCATCCAGCATGGCCGCGCTGTCGCGCACCGAACGGGTGACGACATGATCAACCGCCGCGCCGTGCATGAGGTCGCTGCGAGCGGGGCCGCCGGGCACACGGGCACGCCCGGGCTTGAGTCCGAACAGCCCGCAACAGGCGGCCGGGATACGAATCGAGCCGCCGCCGTCGTTCGCGCCGGCCATGGGAACGACGCCGGCGGCAACTGCAGCCGCCGAGCCGCCCGAAGAGCCGCCCGGGGTATGGCTGGTGTTCCAGGGATTGCGGGTGGCGCCGAACGCCTGCGGCTCGGTCACGCCCTTGCTGCCGAACTCGGGGGTGTTGGTCTTGCCGAAAATATTCACGCCGCTGGCGATGAACCGACGCGTGATCTCGGCGTGGGCCTGTGGCGTGTCGCCTGTGCGTTTGAGCGCGGCGTTGCCGTTGCTGCTGGGCACGCCCGCATAATCCTGGAACAGATCCTTGATCAAGAACGGCACGCCCGCGAATGCGCCGTCGACATGCTCGGCGGCGCGGGCGTCGGCGATCGTGTCCATGCGACGAATGACCGCGTTCAGCGACGGGTTTACCTCGTCGAGTCGCCCGCGCGCAAGCGCGAGAAGTTCCGACGGCTGAATCTGGCGTTCGGCCACCAGACGGGCAAGGCCCAGGGCGTCGTGCCGGACGTATTCGCTGTATTCCATGGCAACCCCGCTGTTGCTTGACAGACCCCGTTCGCAGGCGAGCTTAACAGCCGTGGAGCAGCCGGGCGCTCAACCGTTGTAAACTAGGGGCCGTCGATGTTTCGTCCGCGCGAAAATTCGACCGGCCCTCGGGGCAAAAATCAATTCCAGTCTTTCAATGGGGCGACACCATCAACGAGTTACGCGTTATCGAAGCGCACGAGCACGGCATCGCGCGTGAACAGATCAGTCGGGCCGCGCTCGACACGCTCGAAGGTTTGCATGCTGCGGGGTTTCGTGCCTGCCTGGTTGGCGGCGCGGTACGCGACCTGCTACTGGGCGTACCGCCCAAGGACTTCGACGTCGCCACCGACGCCGAGCCGGAGCAGGTGGTCGAGGTCTTTGGCCGCAAGGCCCGCCTCATCGGGCGTCGTTTTCGTATTGCCCACGTACGATTTGGCCGTGAAATCGTCGAGGTGTCGACGTTTCGTGCCGACCCCGGCACCGCCGAGCCGGACGCCGATACCCGCGAGCTCGACGACGCCGGGCGCGTGCTGCGCGACAACGTGTTTGGCTCGATCGCCGAAGATGCGCGCCGACGCGACTTCGCGATCAACGGCCTGTACTACGATATTGCCGACGACTGCGTACACGACTACGTGGGCGGCATGGACGACGTGGCCGCCTGCCGGCTGCGGCTGATCGGTGACCCTGCCGTGCGCTACCGCGAAGACCCGGTACGCATGATCCGGGCGGTGCGTATCGCCGCCAAGCTGGGCCTGACCATCGACGAGCCGGCACGCCCGCCGCGCGAGCTGGTGGGGCTGCTGGCCGATGTGCCGGCCGCGCGCATGTTCGACGAAGTGCTCAAGCTGCTCATGAACCCGGCCGGGGGGCGCGTATTCCGCATGCTGCGCCAATACGGCCTGTTCGCGCCGATGTTCGCGCAGACGTCGGCGGTGTTGGATTCGCCCTCGGGCGCGGCCAGCGAAGCGCTTATCGAGCAGGCGATCACCAATACGGCGGCGCGAATCGAAGCCGGCAAGCCGGTCACGCCGGCCTTTTTGTTCGCCGCTTTGCTGTGGCCCGCGGTACGCGAGCATGCGGCCATGCTCGAACGCGATGGCATGGCGCCGGCACCCGCGCTTGCCAGCGCCCAGAGCGCGGTAGTGGGCGATCAGATCCAGCGGGTATCTATTCCGAAGCGGTTTTCGATTCCGATGCGCGAGATCTGGCACCTGCAGCCGCGCTTTCATCGGCGCCGCGGCAAGCAGCCCGCGCGGCTGATCGCGCATCCGCGTTTTCGTGCCGCCTACGACTTCTTGCTGCTGCGGGCTGCGGTCGGCGAAGTCGAGCATGAGTTGGCCGACTGGTGGACTCAGGCGCAGGACGATCCGTCCACGCCGGCGCCGGGCTCCGGCGCCGAGGCCCCCGGCAAAACCCGCAAGCGTCGGCGCGGTGGCCGTCGTCGTCGTAGTGAAACCGCCTGAGGCAGGTCGCCAAAGGCAGGTGAATTCCGGTCGGGCCATGGCGTCGGCCCACGTCGCCTGGATCGGCCTCGGCAGCAATCTGGAATCGCCGGCAGCACAGCTCGCCAGCGCGTTGGAGGCGCTGGCGCGCTGCGAAGCTATTCGAGTTCTTGCGGCATCATCCTTTTATCGCACCGTGCCGGTGGGTGGCCCGCCCGGCCAGCCGATGTTCTGCAATGCCTGTGCCGCCGTGGCCACGCCGCTGTCCGCGCGGGCCCTGCTTGCGGTGATGCACGGCATCGAACGCGCCCACGGGCGCATACGCGATGTGCGCTGGGGGCCGCGAACCCTCGATCTCGATCTGCTCGCCGTCGATGCGCTGCGCTGCGACGAGCCGACGTTGCAGCTGCCGCATCCACGCGCCTTCGAGCGCGCGTTCGTGCTGGTGCCGCTGGCCGAGATCGCGCCGGCGCTCGTACTCGCCGGTTACGGGCGAGTCGCGGACCTGGCCGCCGCGATCGACCGCCAGGGCATCGAACGCTGGGACGGGGCATGAAGTCCGGCGCCTATATCGCCATAGAAGGGCCCATCGGCGTAGGCAAGAGCACGCTCGCCACACGGCTGGCCGCGACCCTCGGCGCGCGCGAGCTGCGCGAAGCGCCGGAAGACAACCCGTTTCTGGCGGCGTTCTACGATAACCCCACGGCGAACGCGCTGGCCGCGCAGCTGTCTTTTCTGCTCCAGCGCGCCCGCCAGATCGACACACTGCGCCAGGTCGACCTGTTCGACGGCGGCTGTATTGCCGATTTCATGTTCGACAAGGACCCGCTGTTTGCGCGCCTGACGTTGTCCGGCCCCGAGCTCGCGCTCTATGAAGAGATCTATGCCCGCCTGTCCTGGGCCGCGCCGACGCCGGACTGCGTGATTTATCTCGATGCGCCGGTGGATGTGCTCATGGCCCGTATCGCCCGTCGCGATCGGCTGGCCGAGCGTCCGCTCGGCGCCGACTATCTGGGCAGGGTGGTCGCGGCCTATCGCGACTTCTTTGGCCGCTATGACGACACTCGACTTATTCGCGTCGATGCCTGCGCGCTCGACCTGGTAGCCAACGAGCACGACTATCGCGCGGTCGTCGATGCGCTGGCCGGCCAAGCGCGTCATGTCGTGCTCGATCGGCCGGCCGGGCGTGTCTGAACCAATCCGGGCTCGACCCATGTCAACACGTCTTTGGTATAGTCCCGCGCCATGAAGACCAGCCCCTATCCGCATCTGCAAAAGCGTGACGCCCAGCCGGTCACGGTTTCCGATTTGTCGCGCATGAAGGCCGAAGGCGAGAAGATCGCCTGCCTGACCGCCTACGACGCCAGCTTCGCCGCGCTGGAAGACCGCGCCGGCGTGGACGTGGTGCTGGTGGGCGACTCGTTGGGCATGGTGGTCCAGGGTAATTCCACCACTGTGCCGGTCACCGTCGACGATATGGTTTATCACAGCCGTATCACGGCAGCGGGGCTGTCGCGGGCGTTCTTGATGACCGATCTGCCGTTTTTGTCCTATGGCACCAAGCACGACGCGCTGGAAACCTCGCGCCGGCTGATGGGCGAGGGCATGGCCCAGATGGTCAAGTTCGAAGGCGGCGAGATTCAGGCCGACACCATCGAGCATCTGTCGATGCGCGGCGTGCCGGTGTGCGCGCATATCGGCCTGCAGCCGCAGCTGGTGCACAAGATGGGCGGCTTCAAGGTGCAGGGCCGCGGCGACGCCGCCGAAACCATGATTCGCGACGCCAAGCTGCTCGAGGAATCGGGCGCCGACGTGATCCTGCTGGAATGCGTGCCGTCGTCACTGGGCGCGGAAATCACCGCCAACGCCAAGGTGCCGGTCATCGGTATCGGCGCCGGTCCGGATACCGACGGCCAGATTCTGGTCATCTACGACATCCTGGGCCTGTCGCCGGGGCGCAAGCCGCGGTTCGTGAAGAACTATATGGACAGCGCGGATACGCTGGATGCGGCGGTCACCGACTATGTGGCCGAAGTGAAGAACGGCCGCTATCCGGGCGCCGAACACGCCTTTTCCTGATACGCGGTCGACATGCAACGACTCGACACGGCGCAACAGCTGCGCGCATGGCGCGCCGAGGCCAGCGGGAACGTGGGCCTCGTACCCACCATGGGCAACCTGCACGCAGGTCATCTGGCCCTGGTGGCCGCGGCCCGCGCACGTTGCAAACGCGTGGTGGTGAGTATTTTCGTCAACCCGCTGCAGTTCGGCCCGAACGAGGATCTCGACAGCTATCCGCGTACGCTCGATGCCGACCTGCAGGCGCTAGAGCAGGCCGGTGCAGACGCGGTCTTCGCTCCGGCGGTGGAGCAGATGTACCCGCACGGCGGCACGACAGCGACCACGGTTCGGGTTGAAGGCATTACCGACATGCTCTGTGGCAGCCGCCGGCCCGGGCATTTCGAAGGGGTGGCCACGGTGGTCACCAAACTGTTGAACCTGGTGGACCCGGACGAGGCGTTTTTCGGCGAGAAGGATTTTCAGCAGCTGGCGGTCATTCGTCGGTTGGTGGCGGATCTGTGCATGCAGGTCGATATCGTCGGCGTGCCGACGGTGCGCGAAGCCGATGGGCTGGCGCTGTCGTCGCGCAATCAGTACCTGCAGGCCGACGAGCGCAAGCGCGCACCGGCATTGGCCGCCGCGCTCGCCGATTGCAGGGCGCGTCTGAGCGAAGGCGAGCGGGACTTCGTCGCGCTGGAGGCCCGGGGGCGCGCCATGATCGACGCCGCAGGCCTTAAAACCGATTATTTCGAAATACGTTCGCCTGAACTCACCGCACCGCGTGCCGATATGAAGGCATTCCGCGTGCTGGCTGCGGCCTTTCTTGGCCGTGCCCGCCTGATCGACAACATGGCGGTCGAGCCCGCGCCCGGACAGTAGTCGAGCGCACTTTTTTTCGTTACGCTTTAGTCATATTCTTCCCGTTTCGGATCTCAGGAGACAGTCATGCAAGTGACGCTTCTCAAAGCAAAACTTCATCGTGCCTGCACGACGCACGCCGAGCTTGATTATGAAGGCTCCTGCGCGATCGATTCCGACCTGCTCGATGCAGCCGGGATTTTTCCGTATGAACAGATCGAGATCTACAACGTCACCAATGGTGAGCGTTTCTCGACCTATGCGATCAGCGCGGAATCCGGCTCGCGGGTGATTTCGGTCAACGGTGCGGCCGCGCACAAGGCCTCGCCGGGCGATCGACTGATCATCTGTGCCTATGCACGCATGCCGGAAGGCGAAGCGAGGGCACACAAGCCGCGCCTGATCTATCTCGACGAGAGCAATCAGGTCACGCACACGCGCAACGCGATCCCGGTACAGGCGGCGTAAGCCGGACGGACCCGCCGGGGTCGACAGCGCAGGTGGACGATATTCGCGATCTGCCGGCCTGGCGCGAGCTGGGTCGACTCGCTGCACAGCTGCGGTCTACGCGGGTGGACGCGATGTTCGATCGCGATCCGCGCCGGGCAGAGCGCTTTACGCTGTCTGCGGCCGGCATCGCGCTCGACTTCTCCAAGCAGCGCGTGGATTGCTCGGTTATGGCGGCGCTGGGCCAGCTTGCCCAGAGTCGCGGGTTCTATCCGCTTCGAGACGCCCTGTTCAGCGGCGAGCCGATCAATACCAGCGAAGAGCGGGCCGCCTGGCATATCGCATTGCGTCGCCCGGCCGACGCGCCGCTGTACGACGAGGTGCATGCGGTACGCGAGGACATGGCGGCGTTCGTCGACGATCTGCGCAGCGGTCGTTGGACAGGGCATACGGGCGAGCCGATTCGCGATATCGTCAATATCGGCATTGGCGGGTCCGATCTCGGCCCGCGCATGGTCTACGAGGCATTGGCGGTGCCGGAGCAGCGTATCCGTTGTCATTTCGTCGCCAACGTCGACCCGGCCGATCTGGACGACACGCTTGCCGAACTGCAGGCCGAACGCACGCTGTTCATCGTTACCTCCAAATCCTTTACCACGGCAGAGACACTGGCCAACGCGCGTGTGGCCCGACAATGGCTGCTCGACAAGGGCGCCGGCGAAGCCGATATCGCCCGGCATTTCGTGGCCGTATCCACCAACGCCGAGGCCGTGCAGGCGTTCGGTATCGATCGCATGTTCGGCTTCTGGGACTGGGTCGGCGGTCGGTTTTCGCTGTGGTCGGCGGTCGGGTTATCGATCGCGGCGGGGCTGGGCATGGCGGCATTCGAGGCCTTGCTGGCCGGCGCTCACGCCATGGACGCGCATTTTCGCGAAGCGCCGCTGGACGAGAATCTGCCGGCCGCGCTCGGGATGATCGGGGTCTGGAACAACAACTTTCTGGGTCTGCCGAGCCATATCGTCGTGCCTTATGCGCAGCGACTGGCTGCGTTGCCGGCTTATCTGCAGCAGCTGGAGATGGAAAGTAACGGCAAGTCGGTCACGCGCGCGGGCGAACCGGCCGTTGTGAACACGGTGCCGGCGGTCTGGGGCAGCGTGGGTACCAATGCCCAGCACGCCTTCTTCCAGATGCTGCATCAGGGCGAACTGGCGGCCGACATCGATTTCGTACTGCCGCTGTCGCCGCCCGCCGATGCGCACGACCCACGCGAACGCCAGCGCGTGGCTAACTGCCTGGCCCAGGCCGAAGCACTGATGTGCGGTCGCGACCCGGACGCGTTGGTCGACGAACTCACCCAGCAGGGGCTACAGGGGGGCGCGCTCGAACGGCGTCTGGCCGCCCGTCGCTTCGATGGCAACCGCCCCAGCTCCATGATTGTCATGGATCGGCTCGATGCCCATCACCTGGGCGCGCTGCTGGCCGCCTATGAACACAAGGTGTTCGTGCAAGGGCTCATCTGGGGTATCAACAGCTTCGATCAGTGGGGCGTGGAGCTGGGCAAGACCATGGCCGAGCGGCTTGTCGACGAACTCGACGGCCACGGCGAGGTGGGTCAGCACGACGCCTCGACCCAGGCACTGCTTGCACGCGTGCGCCGCAGCTGGGATCGGGACTGACCCGATCCGGGCGGCCACTGTCGTCGGCAGCACGGTCGTAGCGCTAGAATGCACGCATGACCGAATCCAGCGAATATCTTCCCGAAGTCGTCTATAACGCAGAGCAGGTGGCCGCGCTCGATCGCCGATTCATCGAAACATTCGACGTCGACGGTTTTGAACTCATGCAGCGTGCGGCGCGCGCAGCGTACGCGGAGCTGGCCCACATCTGGGCCATGCCGGGCACCATGGTCGTGTACTGCGGGCCGGGCAACAACGGCGCCGACGGATTGCTTGTGGCCGATCTGGCCCGACAGGGCGGCTGGGCGGTGCATGTCGTAAGCCTCGCCGGTACCGAAAAATACACCGGCGATGCGGCGAAAGCGCTGTCGCGCTATATGGAAAACGGCGGCACCGTCGAAGCCTTCGATAACCGCCCGGTCGAAGCCGACCTGGTAGTGGACGCGCTGCTCGGAACCGGCCTCAATCGCGATGTCGAAGGCGATTTCGCTGCCGCGATCGAGTCCATCAACCAAGCCGGCGACGCCGGTATCGGCGTGTTCGCGGTAGATATCGCTTCCGGTATCGATGCGAGCACGGGCCACGTATGGGCGCATGCAGTACGCGCGGATGCGACCGCCACGTTTATTGGGCTCAAGCTGGGCATGCTCACCGGCGAAGGCCCCGCGCACTGCGGCGATATTGCGTTCAGCGCATTGGATGCGCCGGATGCACTCTATGCCGACCAAACCTATACCGCGCGCCGACTGACCCACCGCCGGCTGCGCAAGGCGCTGCGCCCGCGTTCGCGCAACCAGCACAAGGGCGATAACGGCCATGTGCTCTGCGTGGGCGGCAATCGCGGCATGGGCGGCTCGATTCGCATGACGGCAGAAGCGGCGCTGCGTGCCGGCGCGGGGCTGGTGAGCGTGGTCTGTCATGGCGACCACGCAGGCGCGATGAGCCAGGCGCGCCCGGAGCTGATGTGTCTCGGCGTCGATGCCCAGGCGTCGATCGCCGGCTTGATCGACGCCTGCGATGTCATCGCGGTTGGCCCGGGCCTGGGCAGCGACGACTGGGCCGACAACCTCTGGCGACAGGTCATGGCGGCCGACAAGCCGCGGGTGGTCGATGCCGACGCGCTGAATCGCCTGGCGCGCGAGCCGCAGCAAAGCGACAACTGGATTCTTACCCCGCATCCGGGCGAGGCCGGGCGGCTGCTGGAGTGGCCGACGCCAGACGTGCTCGACCATCGCGTGGATGCGGTCCGGGGGCTGCGCTCGCGCTACGGCGGCGTGGCGGTACTCAAGGGGGCCGGTAGCCTGATTGCCACCCCGGAAGAACTCTGGCTTTGTACCGACGGCAATCCCGGCATGGCGGTTGGCGGCATGGGCGATCTGTTGACCGGCGTGATCGCGTCACTCGCCGGCCAGGGGCTGAATCTCGGTGCCGCGGCGAGCCTGGGCGTGTATGTGCATGCGCGAGCCGGGGATGCCGCCGCCGGTGAAGCCGGCCAGCGCGGTCTTGTGCCCAGCGATTTGTTTGCTGCCATACGCCGCTTCGTCAATCCCGGGCGTCCATGATCCGACTGGCCGATCCGCAGGCCACGGATGCCCTGGGTGCGCAGCTGGCCGAGGCGTTGCGTGGCCTGGAGCAGGGCCTGGTCGTGTCCCTGACCGGCGAGCTGGGTGCCGGCAAGACCGCTTTGACGCGGGCGACGCTACGGGGTCTGGGCCATGCCGGGCGGGTGGTATCGCCCAGCTATACGCTCGTCGAGCCCTATGCGCTGGACACCCGCACCCTGTTCCATATGGATCTCTATCGTCTGGCTGATCCGGAAGAACTGGAATTTCTAGGCATTCGCGAGGTCAACACCGCGCGTGACTGGATATTTGTCGAGTGGGCAGAGCGGGGCGTCGGATTCCTGCCGCCCGTGGATATCGATATCGGCTTGGAATACGACGGCAACGCGCGCTGTGCGCACTTCCAGGCGTATACCGAAACAGGCGCCGGGCTTTTGGCACGGCTTGGCATCGCTAGATAGCCTCGTGCTTTCAAGTGGATAGGAAGGTAAAAGCGCCTATTGGCTGTTTTGATTGATAAAAAATAGTTGCGCGTGAGAAACGCCGGGGCTAGTCTCGCAATCGGGGAATAATATTCACGATGGTCTAGGCAGCGAATCTATGCGCGCGAGCATCCAATGGCTTGTTTTCGGGCTCCTGGTGGGTCTGAGTACATTGGCCGTGGCGAAACCCGCCACGCTGCAGGATGTCCGGTTATGGACATCTTCGGACAAGACGCGGGTAGTCTTTGACCTGGGTGGTCCCACGAACCCCGATCTGTTCATGATCGACAACCCGCTGCGGCTGGTCGTTGACCTGCCCGATGCGCGCGTGCTCAACAGCGTCAGCGGCAATATCGATGGCAGCGGGCTGGTCAAGCGCGTACGCACCGGCGTACGGCACGGCACCGATCTGCGCGTCGTACTCGATCTCGACGGTCAGGTGTCCCCGAAAAGCTTCATGCTCGACCCCGACGGCGATCACGGCTATCGGCTGGTAGTCGATCTCAAGCCCAAGGGCGCCAAGGCATCGTCCATGCTGGTCGCCGACCGCCAACCGGCCGGTGGCGCAGATATGGACAGCAACAGTTCGGCCAAGGCAACGGCCAATGCGCTGGCGCAGGTGTCCGAGCCGCCCAGCCAGCAGCCGGCGCCCAAACGTGTCGCGCGAACCCCGGAACGGCCGTCGCGGGACATCGTGATCGTGATCGACGCCGGTCACGGCGGCAAGGATCCCGGCGCACACGGGCGCGGCGGCACAAACGAAAAGGACGTGGTGCTTCAGATCGCGCGGCGGCTGAAAGCCATGGTCGACGAGCAGCCCAATATGCGCGGCGTACTCACCCGCGACGGAGACTATTACATCGGCCTGCGCGAGCGGATGGTGCGCGCGCGCAAGGCCAAGGCGGATCTGTTCATCTCCATTCATGCCGATGCGGCGCCGCGCGGCGCGCGTGCCACCGGTGCATCGGTTTATGCGTTGTCCCACCACGGCGCCACCAGCGAACATGCACGCTGGCTCGCCCGCCGCGAGAACGCTTCGGATCTGGTGGGCGGCGTCAGCCTCAAGGACAAGGACGATAGTCTGGCCTCGTTCATGCTGGATCTGTCGCAAAGCGCCAGTATCGAAGCCAGCATGGATGCGGGCGGCCGTGTACTCGGCGAGCTCAACGGGCTCGGCCCGCTGCACAAGGCGAAAGTTCAGCAGGCAGGCTTCATGGTACTGAAGTCGCCGGATATCCCCTCATTCCTGGTGGAAACCGCGTTCATCTCGACGCCCGAAGAAGAGCGCAAGCTCAAGACGGCGACTTATCAGCGCCAGCTGGCCGGTGCGATGCTGCGCGGTATCAAAGGCTATTTCGCCAGTTATCGGCCGGCAACGTTCATCGCCAAGGGTCAGGTGCATACCGTGCGCTCGGGCGAAACGCTGTCGGAAATCGCTCAGGACTACGGCGTGAGCCTGGCCAGTTTGCGTAGCGCGAACGACCTGCAAGGCAATACGATTCGCGTAGGCGCCGAATTGCAGATTCCGGCGCCCGGTAGCCAACAGGTCGCGGACCTGCGCTAAGCCTTCGCAGGGCGCGGCGCGCGCGGCCGCGCCCGGCGCGCCCCTATTGTCCGGCACCTCGGACAGCCGCAGGGCAAGCGCTTAGCGCTAGTCGCGGGTATGCGGCAGGCCTTGGCCGTGTTATCAACACGCTCGGAAATAGATCGTCAGCAGCTGATTTTTCCGGGTTGATAACGCGCGTATGCGAACACACCTGCGCCACGGCCGAGGGTCGTGAAACCATGGGAAGAAACGGCCGGCACGTACCGGCGTTTATTTTGCGATAGCGTGAAAACGGCTGACGCCGTCAGCTGTTTTCGTGCCGGATTAATAACGGCGACGTGGGTGACTCCCTGGATTACACTCAAAGGGCGTGGCGCTTGCCGCGCCCGATTCATGCGGCATGCAGTGCCGCAAAGAGAGGCGGCAGGTGGTACTTCTACTGGGTATTGCGGCAGGGCTGGCATACGGTTTGACCGCGTTCGCGGGCGCGTTTCTTGCGGTGCCTTTGCTCGTTCTGTTCGCCGACGTCGATTATCATCGGGCGCTGCCGATCGCGCTCTTCGCGCTGGGTATCTGTGCCGCCATCGCTGCGGGTGACGCGGTACGGGCGCGCCAGTGCGACGTTCAGCTCAGCGCCTGGCTGATGGCCGGCTCTTTACCGACGATGCTGATTCTCGGGGCGTTGGCACAGCGGCTCTCGGAGCCTGTGCTCGGGACGATTTTTCTGATTGCGTCGCTCGTGTTCGGCCCGTTGCTTTTGTTGACGCTGCGTGCCTATGCAAACCGAATGGCGCCGCCCCCGGCTGCGTTGCTGGACGCACCGCGCCGCAGCTTTACCGACGCCACCACGGTGGTCCACCGCAGTACTGCCGACAAGGTCGGCGTGCTGTTCGCCGGCGTCGGCTGCGGCGCGCTGGCCGCCCTGGCGGCGGCACCCGGCGCGCTGCTGGGGTGGCGCATTCTGGAACGCCGCCTGGCGGGCCAGCCGCATCTTTCGGTCGGCACGCTGGCGCTGGCCAGCGCCGTGCTTGCCACCCTGGCCGCCGGCTGGCAGTTCCTGTTCGTTGCCGATGTGCCGGGCTATACCGCCGGTCTTTATGTGCTGGGTACCACCGCCGGCATGGGCATCGCGCGGCGCGCGCATAAATGGCTGCCGCAGGCGCCGACCCATCGCGCGCTGGGTTGCCTGGTTGTGATCGCCGCGCTGGCGCTCTGGGTGGTGGTCGTACGCGGCGCGACGGCTTCGACATGAAGTCGCTGGTGCTCGTGGGCGCCGGCCATGCGCATATGGGCCTGTTGTTGCAGGCCGATCGCTTGCACAAGGCGGGTTTCGAAATCACGCTGATCGACCCGGGCAGCTTCTGGTATGGCGGCGCCACGACCCGAGTTGCGGCCGGCCAGCTGTCACGGGCGGCGCTGAAGTTGCCGCTGCGCGGTTTCTGTCGTGAGCGCGCGGTGCGTTATCGCGCCGATCGTGCCCTGGGTGTGGACACGCGCCACCGTCGGCTGTGGCTTGCCAGCGGCGACATGCTGTCGTTCGACACCTTGTCGCTGGATGTCGGGCTGGAGTGCGCGCTGCCGGTGGCAGCCGGCAGCCATGCGCCGCCAATGCTCTGGTCTGCGGTCGATATGAGCGCCTTGCTCCAGCTGGCGGACACGCTCGCCCAGGAAGGTCGGGGTGGCGTGCGCCGGCGCGTGGCGGTTGTCGGTGACGGGCCACGCGCGCTTGAAGTGATCGCCGGGCTTGGCCGTCATGCAGCGGCATCGTCGCTGTTAATTAGCTGGTATGTACCCGAAACACGTCTGCTGGCCGACGCGCCCCTTGGGCTGGAGCGCCGCCTGCGGCGACGGTTGATCGAAAGCGGCGTCGAAATCGTGGCGCAGACCTCGATCGTGGAAAAAGTCGACGGTGCGATCTGCAGTCATGACGGACGTCGTTTTACCGCCGATCACGTGGTGATGGCCAGCCCCGCGCCCGCGGCCCGTTTCGTGCATGCCGGGCGCCTGCCGGCACAGTCTGAAGGGCTGTACGTGACTCGCCGGCTGCAGTCGCCTGCCGATGCGCGGGTCTATGCCGCCGGCGGCTGTGCCAGCGTGCTCGGAGCCGCGGGGGCTTACATTGAGAGCGACCGTCAGGCTCGGGTTCTGGCGCATAACATCGAAGCAGGGGCGCGCCGCCGGCCGTTCAAGAGCGTAAGTGCGCGGGGCGGGGCGACCACGGTCGATTTGGGCGGTGGTTCGGCCGCCACCTGGCATGGGCGGCTGTGGTGGCAGGGCCGTATGCCGGCGCGAGGACGAGCCCGGGCGCAGGCCCAATGGCTGGCGCTGGTCGAACGCTACGCGCCGGGTCGTTGAACCAGCACGCCTAGCGGGGCCACACCTTAGCGCCCATGAAAAAGGCGGCGCATCGTTGGATGCGCCGCCTTCGTTGTGGCCGTCGCTGTTACGACGGGTCGATCAGGCCGACTTCAGGTTTTCCCGAACCGCTTTTTCGATGCGCTCGCCGATGTTGGCATCGACGTTACGCCAGTACTCGAACGCACGCTCGAGCACGTCTTCGCCCACGCCGTCGGAGAGATGGCCGGCGGCGTTGTGGACCAGGCGTTCACGTTCTTCGTCGTTCATCACCTTGTTGACGAGATCGTTGGCCTGGTTGAAGTCGCCGTCATCCTTGCGCAGCGTGTAGGCCGCGCGAACCATGGCGCCGTCGGCTTCCCAGACGTTGTTCGCCGGGTAGGCGTTCGGGTTGGCATGGGCACCGCCCTTGGTGTTGGGCACGTAGACCGGATCGCTCACGTTGCGCATGCGCATGGCGCCGCCCTTGGTGTAGCTGTTGACCGGCGATTTCGGCTCGTTGACCGGAATCTGCTTGTAGTTCACGCCCAAACGAGCCCGGTGTGCGTCGGCATAGGAGATGGTCCGGGCCAGCAGCATCTTGTCGGGCGAGACACCGGTGCCGGGCACCATGTTGTTGGGCTCGAATGCTGCCTGTTCGATTTCGGTATGGAAATCGGTCGGGTTGCGGTCGAGCTTCATGCGGCCGACCGTATGCAGCGGGTAGTCCTCGTGCGGCCAGACCTTGGTCAGGTCGAACGGGTTGATGCGATAGGTCTTGGCATCTTCATAGGGCATGATCTGAACCTGCAGGGTCCAGGTCGGGTATTCGCCGCGTTCGATCGCCTCGAACAGGTCGCGACGATGATAGTCGGCGTCCGAGCCGGCCATCTGGTCGGCCTGTTCCTGGGTCAGGCATTTGATGCCCTGGTCGGTCTTGAAGTGATACTTCACCCAGAAGCGCTCGCCGGCGTCGTTGACCCACATGTAGGTATGGCTGGAATAGCCGTTCATGTGGCGCCAGGTGGCGGGCACGCCGCGATCACCCATCAGCCAGGTGACCTGATGCGCGGATTCCGGCGACTGGGTCCAGAAGTCCCACTGCATGTCGTGGTCGCGCAGGCCGTTGTCGGCACGGCGCTTCTGCGAGTGGATGAAGTGCTGGAACTTCATCGGGTCGCGCACGAAGAACACGGGGGTGTTGTTGCCCACCATGTCGAAGTTGCCTTCGTCGGTATAGAACTTCAGCGCGAAGCCACGCGGATCACGCCAGGTGTCCGGGCTGCCGGATTCGCCGGCCACCGTCGAAAAGCGGGCAACCATCGGGGTGGTCGCGCCTTTCTGCAGGAACTTGGCCTTGGTGTACTTGGAGACGTCCTCGGTGACTTCGAACTGTCCGAAGGCGCCGCCGCCTTTTGCATGCGGCTGGCGGTCCGGAATCATCTCCCGGTTGAAGGCCGCCATCTGTTCCATCAGGAAATGATCGTGCATGACGATCGGGCCGTCAGCGCCAACCGTCAGCGAATGCTCATCGCTCGGATACGGTTCGCCGCCGGCGGTGGTATGCGTTTTGTTTATTTCGTCCGTCAAGGTTTTACCCTCCTGGTGGTGGTTCAAGCGGCCCTTGGGCCGCAGGTCTTATTGTCTCGAGTGATCATCCTCGGGGGCGTTGGTGGCCGCCGTACGGCATGCGCCACAAATACCCCAGTACATGACTTCGGCTTCGTCGACTTCGAAACCGTGATCGTGATCGGGGTTCAGGCAAGGCCGGGCGCCCACCGCACAGTCCACATCCTCGATACGGCCGCAGCGTCGACAAACCAGATGATGATGGTTGTCGCCGGTGCGCCGCTCGAACCGGGCTGGATGCCCGGCCGGTTTGATCTGCTGGACCAGATCGGCTTCCAGGCAGGCCTTGAGGACGTCGTAGACGGCCTGTTTCGAAATCGAGCCAAGCCGTTGGCGGATACCGTCATGTACGTGCTCGACCGTGGCGTGCGGATTGTCCGCCAGCCATTCGAGCACGGCATGACGCGCCGCGGTGACCCGCATTCCGCGGGCACGCAGCTGGTCGGCTATAGGTGTCACTTCTCGACTCATGGCAAGCGCATGCTCACCGATAAACTTTAACGAGTCAAGTTTACGATGCCATACAGTAAAGGCGTCGCGGCTCGAGCCAGCCGGTGTCGTTTCAGTCGGGTCGTATCGCGTGCTGTAACTGCGAGTTTGGCTTTGCGATCCGCGTGAACTTGGCCGACACTATGTCGCTGCCCAGCCTTTCATGCAGCGCCATGTCGATCCGCCGCCTCGATGACCAGTTGATCAGCCAGATCGCCGCCGGCGAGGTGGTCGAGCGCCCGGCATCGATCGTCAAGGAGCTCATGGAGAACAGCCTCGATGCGGGGGCGGGCTGGATTCATGTGACCATCGAACACGGCGGACTGCGCCGGATCGTGGTGGCCGACGATGGCCTGGGTATCGAATGCGACGACCTGGCGCTGGCCGTCGCGCGTCATGCCACCAGCAAGATCGACAGCCTCGACGCGCTCGAGTCGGTGGCAAGCCTCGGTTTTCGCGGCGAGGCGCTGGCGAGTATTGCATCGGTTTCGCAGCTCACGCTGACATCCCGAGCAGCCGATGCCGACCGTGCCTATGCGATCAGTCCGGCCAGCAGCGATACCCCGCGCCCGGCGGCGCTCGACCGCGGCACGCGTGTAGAAGTACGCGAACTGTTCGCGCGTATCCCGGCACGGCGCAAGTTCCTGCGCGCGCCGGCGACGGAGTTCGCCCATATCCGCAAGGCCTTCAATCAGCTCGCACTGTCGCGTTTCGATATCGGTTTCGTGCTGCATCACGACGGCACCGAGGTCGCTCGTGTCGCGCCGGCCCACGATGCCGATGCCATGCAGCAGCGCGTGGATACTCTGATTGGCGGCGCCTTCGGCGACCATGCCGTAGCCGTCGACGAGCAGGCTGCCGGCATGCGGCTGTGCGGCTGGATCGCCACCCCCGGCTTCTCGCGCGGGCAGGCCGATCGTCAGTACAGCTACGTCAACCATCGCCCGATTCGCGACAAGGTATTCAACCACGGTGTGCGCCTGGCCTATCGCGACCTGCTGCACAACCAGCGCCATCCGGCCTATGTGCTCTACCTCATGGTGGATCCGCGTCAGGTGGACGTGAACGCGCATCCGGCCAAGGCCGAGGTGCGCTTTCGCGAATCACGGCTGGTGCACGATTTCGTATTTCGCAGCGTGGGTCGCGCCCTGGCCGCGGTCGAGGCGAAGCCGCATGCCGCACGCGAGGTAGAGCTGCCGGTCAACGCGGCTGCGCCGGCGGCCGGGCAGACGCCGGCATCCGCGCCGGTGCCGCTTCAGCACAGCTTTGATACGCGCCCGCACATGCAGGGCTCTGCGGGCGTGGCCCAGAGCCGCGCCGCCTATGCGTTCCAGATGCCCACGGCGCCGCCGAAACCGGCATCCACGCCGGCCGAATCGGTGCCGGCGCGCGCCCAGGCGCACAACGAGGCCATACCGCCGCTGGGCTATGCGCTGGCCCAGTTGCACGATATTTATATTCTGGCCCAGAACCGGGAAGGGCTGGTGCTCGTCGATATGCATGCCGCGCACGAACGCGTGCTCTACGAGCAGCTCAAGCAGGAGTACTCGGCCGGGCGAATACAGTCCAAGTCGCTGCTCGTGCCGGAAACGCTGTCGATATCCGAACAGGAAGCGGCCGCGATCGAAACCCATGCCGAAGCGCTGGCGGCGGTGGGCCTGGAAATCACCCGCGCCGGGCCCACCAGCGGACTGCTCCGGGAAGTGCCGGCACTGCTGGCCAATGAAGACTACGTGGCCCTGGCCTACGACATGGTCGGCGAGCTGGGCGAAGGGCTGCGCGGGCCCCAGGGGGTGCGTGATCGCATCGACGATGTGCTGGCGGATATGGGCTGCAAGGCCGCAGTCAAGGCGGGGCGCCGTCTCACGCTCGACGAGATGAACGCGCTGTTGCGGGATATGGAGCACACTGACCGTGCCGGGCACTGCAATCACGGCCGGCCCAGCTGGGTGCAGGTCGATATGGCCGGTCTCGATCGGCTGTTCATGCGCGGCAAGTGACGATGAGCGCGCGCAAACCGGGCGTGGTCTTTCTGCTCGGGCCCACCGCATCCGGCAAGACCGGGCTGGCCGTGGAACTGGTCGAGCGGCTCGATGCCGAGATCGTCTCGGTGGACTCGGCGATGGTCTATTGCGGCATGGATATTGGCACGGCCAAGCCGGACGCCGAGACGCTCGCGCGGGCGCCGCATGCGCTTATCGATATTCGTGATCCGGCGCAGCCGTATTCCGCGGCCGATTTTCGTGCCGATGCGATCGCCGAGATCGAGCGCATTCATGCCGCCGGCCGCCTGCCGCTGCTCACCGGCGGCACCTCGCTATATTTTCGCGCACTGGAAGACGGGCTCAGCGATATGCCGTCTCGGGATGAGGCCCTGCGCGCGCGGCTGACCGCCGAGGCCGAGCGTGATGGCTGGCACGCACTGCACGAACGTCTGCGGGCCATCGACCCGGACAGCGGCCGGCGTATTCATCGCAATGATGCCCAGCGTATCCAGCGCGCACTGGAAATTCACGAGCTTACCGGTCTGGCGCCGAGCGTGCTGCACGCCCGCGACCGAGATCGCCGGAACGCCAGCGCATTACCGTGGTCTATCTGCAAGATCGCGGTCGCGCCGGCCCGACGCCAGACCCTGCACGAACGTATCGCGCAGCGGTTTCGCTCGATGTTGGCACAGGGATTGTATGCCGAGGTTGAAAAGCTGTACGCCCGGCCCGATCTAAGCCTCGAATTGCCGTCCATGCGGGCGGTGGGTTACCGCCAGCTCTGGCAGGTGATGGACGGCGACATGACGCTTGACGAAGGTATCGAGAAAGCCGTGTTTGCATCCCGTCAGCTGGCCAAGCGGCAATTGACCTGGCTGCGCTCGCTGGACGACGTGAATTGGCTGGATAGCGAAGAAAAAAATATTGAAAATCAGGCGCTAACAAAAATCAAGAACGCCCGGCTTCGGACCGGCGCCGTGCTATAGTCAAGCAACAAAAAATTTTATACCCCCGCACTTTTCGGAGTCTGAACCCATGGCAAAAGGCCAAACACTACAAGAACCATTCCTCAATGCCTTGCGCAAGGAGCGCGTGCCGGTGTCCATATATCTGGTCAACGGCATCAAGCTTCAGGGTCAGATCGAGTCGTTCGATCAATTCGTCGTGCTCCTGCGCAACGCGGTCAACCAGATGGTCTATAAACACGCTATTTCCACGATCGTGCCATCGCGCAACGTGCGCTCGGAAATGCACGAGGAAATGGGCCACAGCAGCGACGAGGTCGACGGCAATTCCTGATTCAGACCGCATGAGCAGCCGGCATGTTTGAGCGACCGCCCACCGGCCAGTCGGCGGTAATCGTGCATCTCGCGTTCGGCCTCGATGAATATGACGAGGCCGATCGCGAGTTTCACGAGCTGGTTACCTCTGCCGGTGGCGAGGTGCTTGCCCATGTCGGCGGCAGCCGGCGTACGCCCGATCCGCGCTATTTCGTTGGCGGTGGCAAGGTCGACGAGATTGCCGAACTCGTGGTCGAACACGGCGCCGAACTGGTGGTGTTCAACCACGATCTTTCCCCCAGCCAGGAACGCAACCTCGAAAAACGCCTGAACGCGCGCGTTCTCGATCGCGCCGGGCTGATTCTGGATATCTTCGCCGCACGTGCGCGCTCGCACGAAGGCAAGCTGCAGGTCGAACTGGCGCAGCTACAGCATCTGGCCACACGGCTGGTACGCGGCTGGTCGCATCTCGAGCGCCAGAAAGGCGGCATCGGGCTGCGCGGGCCCGGTGAAACCCAGCTCGAAACCGACCGGCGCCTGCTCAACGAACGCATCAAGATGTTGCGTCAGCGGCTGGAGAAGGTAAGCGCACGACGCGAGCAGGGTCGTTCGGCGCGACGGCGCGCGCGAACGCCGATCGTATCGCTGGTGGGCTATACCAATGCCGGCAAGTCGACGTTGTTCAATCGTCTGACCGGCGAGGATATTTACGCCGCCGATCAGCTGTTCGCCACCCTCGACCCGACGCTGCGCCGCATGGACGTGCCGGTGGGCGAGCCTTTGATCGTGGCCGATACGGTGGGCTTCATTCGCGATCTGCCGCATGAGCTGGTGGCTGCATTCAAGGCCACCCTGGAGGAAACCCGCGAAGCGGACGTGCTGCTGCACGTGATCGACGCGGCCGACGTGGAGCGGCGGGCACATGCGCGCGAAGTCAACAACGTCCTCGCCGAGATCGGCGCGGGCGAAGTCGCTCAGATCGAGGTGCTCAACAAGGTGGATCTCATCGAGGGCGAATCCCCGCGTATCGAAACCGATGCCCACGGGCGCCCGTTGCGGGTATGGCTGTCGGCCGCGAGCGGCGACGGTGTCGACGAACTCAGGGCGGTGCTGTCCGATTTCTGCAACCCGGACATGATCGCTGGCGTGCTGCGCGTGCCGGCTGCGAACGGGCGCCTGCGCTCGGCGCTGTTCGAACTGGGTGTGGTGGATGAAGAAAGCTACGACGACGACGGCGCGAGCCGGCTCAACGTCACCGCCTCGCAGGGTGATCTGGAGCGCATCGTCGCCCAGGCCGGGCTGGCGTTTGACGACGTGCTTGTCGAGCGCCGCGCGGCGCGTATTGCCGGGTCCGGTGTGGCATCTTCGGCAGCGCCATCCACGTACACTCCGTGAATAGCCCCGGTCGGGCGGTATAGCCGTTATCGCTGTATCCGCCAGTCGCGTTCGACAGGGGTACAGGGGGTCGATAGAATCGCGCTTTCGCGCCATGTCGGCGACCAATCCCCGTTCCAGTCGCGTGCCGAGACGCTGCGGTTGTGTGCGTGACGGCAATGTAGAGGAAACAACAGATTTGCTCATGGCAAATGAACGATCGATAGCGGGATCGCCCCGACGGGCGGCCCGGGCAGGCTCTGCGCACGCGCTACGTATGCGGGCTGGATTTGCTAGCGGCCTTTGCAACTGCGTGTATCAAACCACACAAACCGGAGCGTCCTGATATGGCCTGGAACGAGCCCGGCAAGGGCCAGGACCCCTGGGGGGGCGGCAACAAGAACAACGGCAGCGGTCCACCCGATCTGGATCAGCTCTGGCGCAAGTTTCGTGCGCGCATGTCCGGCAACAAGGGCGGCAGCGGCGGCCACGATAGCGGTGGCGGCGCGGGCGGCCCGAGCCCCGCGATTCTGCTGTTCATCGTGCCGATCGCGCTGGTGATCTGGCTGGCCACGGGTCTGTATGTGGTCCAGCCCGGCGAGAAGGGCGTGGTGCTGCGTTTCGGCGACTACACCGAGACCCAGGGGCCGGGTTGGCACTGGCGTATTCCTTATCCGGTCGACCGGGTTTACAAGGTGGATACGCAACAGGTGCGTCGCGCCAACAACCGCTCGGTGATGCTCACCAAGGACGAGAATATCGTCGAGGTCGAGGTGGCCGTTCAGTATCGTATTTCGGACGCCATGAACTATCTGTTCCAGCTGCGTGAGCCCGATGCCACGGTGGAACAGGTGCTGCGGTCGGCGGTACGAGAGATCGTGGGTACCAGCCGGATGAATCAGGTGATTCAGGAAGGCGTGCAGGTCGAGGAGCTCGAGGACCGGGCCCTGGAAAACGTCGACCTCAAGGAAGGCTCGGGCTTGCCGGCCGAAAAGGACGCGCTGCAGGGCGTTGACGACAAGCTGGTCGACGAGATCAAGGCGCAGCAGGAAAGCTACCCCGAGATTACCGACCGTTCGCGTGCAGCGCTGCCCGAGAACGTGCGCAAGATCGTTCAGAGCACGTTGTCGAGCTACGACGCGGGCGTCGACGTCGTCGCGATCAACGTGCAGTATTCCCAGCCGCCGGAGCAGGTGCAGGGTGCCTTCGAGGAGGCGATCAAGGCGCGCGAAGAAGAAGAGCGCAAGAAGAACATCGCGCGTGCCTATGCCCGGGATATCGTAGCCCGGGCCCAGGGTGAGAAAGCACGGATCCTGCTCGATGCGCGCGGCTATCGCGAGCAGAAGACGGCGCGGGCCAAGGGTGAAGCGCAGCGCTTTACCGATCTTCTCGCCCAGTACGAAAAGGCGCCCGAGGTCACCCGCGAGCGTCTGTATCTGGAAACCATGGGCGACGTGCTGGCCAACGCAAACCTGATTCTGGCCGAGCAGGGCGGCAATGGCCCCATGATGTACCTGCCGTTGGAAAAGATGCTCAACGACTCGCGTCGTAACAAACAGACCGAAGCAGCCGCCAACGATGGCATGAACGCCGGTCAGGACAGCGACAACAGCGCCGGTACGTCCGATAGCGGCTCGAACGACACATCGTCGTCGAGCAGCCGTTCGGTCGACAGTCTCCGCAGCCGGGATCGCAACTCATGAGCCCCAAGCATATCTTCGCGATTATCGTCGTCGTCATCATCGGCTATCTCGCGCTCGATTCGGCCTTCATCGTCGATGAACGCGAGCGCGTGGTCGTGGTTCAGCTCGGTGAGATCGTCGGCCAGAACTATGAGCCGGGTCTGCACTTCAAGAAGCCGATCGTTCAGAGCGTGCATTCCTTTGACCGACGCGTCATGACCTTCACCGAGGAAATCGAGCGCGTACTGACGTCGGAGAACAAGAACCTGGCGGTCGATTTCTACGTGAAATGGCGTATCAACGACACGGTCGACTATTACCTTTCGACCCAGGGTCAGGAGCAGCGTACGCGTGACCTGCTGACCGAAATTGTCGAAAACGACCTGCTGGCCGAATTTTCCAAGCGCACGATTCGTCAGGCAGTCGGCGACGATCGCAACGAGATCGTGGCCGCCGTTCAGGTGCAGGCCAATCAGGATGCCAAGCAGCTGGGCGTTGAGATCGAGGACGTGCGCATCATGCGGCTCGACCTGCCCGAAGAGGTCAGCGAGTCGGTCTACGAACGCATGCGCTCCGAGCGTCAGGAAGTCATCCGCACGCTGCGTGCGCAGGGCGACGCGGCCGCTCAGGAAATTCGTTCGGACGCCGAGCGTGAACGCACCATCATCCTGGCCGATGCCTATAGCCAGGGGCAGGTGATTCGCGGTGAGGGCGATGCCCGCGCGGCCGAGCTGTATGCCAATGCCTATCAGGCCAATCCGACGTTCTACAGTTTCTATCGCAGCCTGCAGCTGTATCGCGAATCGCTGGGTAGCGACGACCTGATGCTGCTGCGTCCGGACGGCGAACTGTTCCGCTACTTCAACCCGAGCGCGTCGAACGCCGGATCGAACCCGTAGCGGCCGCATGTGGGCGGATATCCTGCGCGCGCTGGCGCTCGTGCTGGTGATCGAGGGGCTGATGCCCTTCCTTGCACCCGAGCGCTGGCGTGAGATGATGCTGCGGCTGTCGGATGTCGACAGCCGCAGTCTGCGTATTTTCGGGGCCGTGCTCATCGGTGTGGGCGCCGTGCTGCTGCAATTAATTCATTGACTTAAAGACGTCGGAACGCGATGCAATCCAACCGCTGGCTTCTGCCCGAGGGCGTACAGGAAATGGTGCCGCCGGAGTCGTGGCGCCTTGAGTCTGCCCGCCGGCAACTGCTCGATCTTTACTGGCGCTGGGGCTACGACCTCATCCGCCCACCGCTGATCGAGTACCTCGATTCGCTGCTGACCGGCGCCGGTCACGAGCTCGACCTGCAAACGTTCAAGCTCACCGATCAGCTCAACGGCCGCATGATGGGCGTGCGATCGGATATGACCACCCAGGCCACGCGGATCGATGCCCATCGCCTGGCAGCCACCGGGCCGGCCCGCTACTGCTATATCGGTAGCGTGCTGCGCACGCGCCCGGAAGAACCGGGCGGTTCCCGTCAGCCCCTGCAGGTCGGCGCCGAGAAATTTGGCGATGCGCATATCGACAGCGATCTGGAAATCGTGTCCTTGATGCTCGAAACGCTCGACGTTATGGGCATCGACGAGGCCTGCCTCGATCTAGGCCACGTGGCGATCTATCGCCGCCTGGTGGCCCATGCCCAGATGCCCGCCGACCTCGAGCCGCAGCTTTTCGACGTTATCCAGCGCAAATCGCGCCCGGATCTCGATGCGCTGGCGGCATCGGGGCGGCTGGATGCACAGAGCCATGCCCACTTCACGCACTTAATCGAACTCAACGGCGCGCCGAGCGTGCTCGACGACGCGCGCGGCGCGTTGGCCGGTATCGATCCCGGAATCGACAGCGCGCTCGACCGGCTCGAGGAAATGGTTGGCCTGCTGGCGACCCATTACCCACAGGTGCCTCTGTTTCTCGACCTGGCCGAATTGCGCGGTTATCGGTACAAGACCGGCCTGCTGTATGCGGCCTTCGCGCCTGGCCTGGGCCGCGAGCTTGCACGGGGCGGGCGCTACGACAACGTTGGCGCCGCGTTCGGGCGGCCGCGACCGGCGACCGGCTTTTCAGCGGACCTCAACCTGCTGGCCGCGCTCGGTCGTTTCGACGGCGCAGCGCAGGGCGGCGCGATCCATGCGCCGGCCGGTAGCGATCCGGAGCTGCTGGCCTGTGTGCGACGCCTGCGTGCCGCCGGCGAGCGCGTCATCGTGGCCACGCCCGATACGGGTGAGGCGATCGATAGCAGCTGTGATCGGATACTCGAATATATCGACGGCCGCTGGGACGTGCGGCCGCTGGCTTCTACGACCCACTCGAGCAAGGATTAGTCATGGGCAAACGCGTCATCGTCATCGGCAGCCAGTGGGGCGACGAAGGCAAGGGCAAGATCGTCGATCTGCTCACCGACCGCACCCGCCATGTCGTACGCTTTCAGGGCGGCCATAACGCCGGCCACACCCTGGTGATCGGCGGCGAGAAGACGGTGCTGCATCTCATTCCGTCGGGCATTCTGCACGACGGCGTGACCTGCCATATCGGTAACGGCGTGGTGCTCTCGCCCGAAGCGCTGATCGAGGAGATGGCCATGCTCGAAGCACGGGGTGTGCCGGTACGCAGCCGTCTGCGCATCAGCCCGGCCTGTCCGTTGATCCTGCCCAGCCATATTGCCCTCGACAAGGCACGTGAAGCCGCGCGCGGCAAGACCGCGATCGGCACCACCGGCCGCGGTATCGGCCCGGCCTACGAAGACAAGGTCGCACGACGCGCGATTCGCGTGGGCGATCTGTTCCGGCGCGAAATGCTCGCCTCCAAGCTGGGCGAGGCGCTGGATTTCCACAACTTCGTGCTCAAGAATTATTTCAACGTCGCGCCGATCGATTTCCAGTCCACGCTCGACGACTGCCTGCGCTTCGCCGATGAAATGGCGCCGATGGTTGGCGACGTGGCCGAGCTGCTGCGCCAGGCGTATGTGGCCGACGAATCGATCCTGTTCGAAGGCGCACAGGGTGCGCTGCTTGACGTCGACCATGGCACCTATCCCTATGTAACGTCGTCCAACACCACCGCCGGCGGTGCGGCCACCGGCACTGGCGTGGGCCCGCTGTATTTCGACTATGTGATGGGTGTGGTCAAGGCCTACACCACGCGCGTGGGCTCGGGCCCGTTCCCGACCGAGCTCGACGATGCCAACGGTCGCCATCTGGCCTCCAAGGGCGCCGAGTTCGGGGCCACCACCGGGCGCGCGCGCCGCTGTGGCTGGTTCGATGCCGTGGGCCTGCGCCGGGCGGCGTTCAACAACAGCCTGTCCGGGCTGTGCATCACCAAGCTCGACGTACTCGACGGCCTGGATGCCATCCAGCTGTGTACCGGCTATCGCTGCGACGACCAGATCATCACGGTGCCGCCGCTGGGCGCGGATGCGCTCTCGCGCTGCGAGCCCGTCTATGAAGAAATGCCGGGGTGGAAGGAATCCACCGTGGGCGTACGCGAATACGATCAGCTGCCCGAAGCCGCGCGCAACTATCTCGATCGCCTGACCGAAATCGTGGGTACGCCGATCGATGTAGTTTCCACCGGCCCGGATCGTGCCGACACCATCGTGTTGCGCGATCCCTTCGCTGCTTAGAACAGCCTCGATGCTACGGTCGTATTGACGGCCGTGGCGTCGACTTCGTCGCATCGCCGCCCGGCTGTTGGCAGGGGCGGCCGTGCGCAACAAGCGCGCATAAAAAAAGCCGCGCTGATCAGCGCGGCTTTTTCATGGATTCCCGACTGGCTGGCGCCTTTCGGGAATCGTCAATTCGAGCTTGGTGCCCAGGAGAGGACTTGAACCTCCACGACCGTTAGGTCACTAGCACCTGAAGCTAGCGCGTCTACCAATTCCGCCACCTGGGCTCGAAGAGCGCGCAATTTAGCGATTGCCCCGGCGCTTGTCAATCACTGTAAGCAATTGTTGCTTGTGCATGCGTGTAGTTGCGGTATCGTGCGCGGATATGGAGCAAAATCTTGAATAAAAAAACGAGCGGTGGCGCCGACTGGCGCGATCGCGATCCGCAGTTTAAAGACGAAAAAGGCAGCTACGCCGAACCGGTGCCAAGCCGACAGCTGGTGCTGGACGACCTGGCCGAGGCCGGTCGCCCCATGACCTGGGCCGAGCTCACCGAGCTGTATGCGCTGACCGACAAGGCCGCCGAAGCATTTGAGCATCGCCTGCGCGCGATGCTGCGCGACGGGCAGTTGCTGGAAAACCGGCGCGGCGCGCTGGGCCCGCTCGACAAGATGGACCTGGTGCGCGGACGCGTGCAGGGCCATCGCGACGGCTTTGGCTTTCTAATCCCCGACGACGGCGAGCAGGACGACGTCTTCCTCAATCCGCGCCAGATGCGTCTGCTCATGCACGGCGATCGGGCCGTGGTGCGTATCGTTGGACGCGATCATCGCGGTCGTAGGGAAGGGCGCGTCGCCGAAGTGCTCGAACGCGTCAACGAAAGCGTGGTCGGGCGATTTGTCGAAGAACACGGCGTATGCCACGTGGTCCCCGACAACGCCCGTATCGCCCACGATATTCGCGTGCCCGATGCCGATCGCAACGGCGCCGAGCACAACCAGATGGTGACCGTGCGCATCGTCGAGCCGCCGTCCAAGCGGGTGCAGCCGATCGGCGCGGTTGTCGAGGTGCTGGGCGATCGTATGGCGCCGGGCATGGAGATCGATATCGCCATGCGCTCGCACGGCATTCCCTACGAATGGCCTAGCGAAGCGCTCTCGGAAGCCGAGGTATTCGGCGATGCCGTTGCCGAGGCCGACAAGAAAGGGCGTACCGACCTGCGCGACCTGCCGCTGGTGACCATCGACGGCGCCGACGCGCGCGATTTCGACGATGCGGTCTATGCCCGCAAGACCCCGCGCGGCTGGCGCCTGTGGGTAGCCATCGCCGATGTTTCCACCTACGTCAAGCCGGGCTCGGCCCTCGATGAAGAAGCGCAGCGGCGCGCGACCTCGGTGTATTTTCCCGATCACGTCGTGCCGATGCTGCCGGAGGCGTTGTCGAACGGGCTGTGCTCGCTCAACCCCGACGTCGATCGTCTCGCACTGGTTTGCGAGATGCGCCTGGACAAGCAAGGGCGCATGCGCTCGAGCCGCTTCTATTCGGCGGTGATTCGCTCGCATGCGCGCCTGCTCTACGAACAGGTCGCCGACTGGCTGGAAAACCCCGACAACATGCCGGAGCGCTATCGCGATCTGGCCAAGCCGCTGGCCAATCTGAACGGGCTCTACGAAGCGCTGCTGGCCGAACGGCGCGAGCGCGGCGCGATCGAGTTCGAAACCACCGCCACGCGCATCATCTTCAACGAAGACCGCAAGATCCAGCGCATCGTGCCCACCGAACGCAACGTCGCCCACAAGATCATCGAGGAATGCATGATCGCGGCGAACGTGGCTACGGCCACGCATCTGTCGAAAAAGCGCATGCCCTTGCTCTATCGCGTGCACAGCGGCCCGGCCGCCGATGCCCTCGAGGATCTGCGCGCCTTTCTGGCCGAGCGTGGCCTGTCGCTGCCCGGCGGCAGCGATCCGCAGGCTGCCGACTACGCCACGTTGCTGGCCTCCGTCGCCGATCGCAGCGATGCGCATCTGATCCAGACGGTGATGCTGCGCAGTCTCTCGCGTGCGGTCTATAGCCCGCACAACGATGGCCACTTCGGGCTTGCGCTGGAAAACTACGCCCACTTCACGTCGCCGATCCGGCGGTATCCGGATTTGCTCGCCCATCGTGCGATCAAGCATCTGGAAGCGCGTGGCAAGCCCAAGACCTTCGACTATGACGTCGGTGCCATGGAAAGCCTCGGCACCGTCTGTTCAGAAGCGGAAAAGCGCGCCGACGACGCTACCCGCGACGTCGACGACTGGCTCAAGTGCGAGTACATGAGCGATTCGCTCGGCCAGACGTTCGAAGGCACGGTGACCGGGGTGACGGCGTTCGGCCTGTTCGTCGAGCTCGACGGTATTTATGCCACCGGTCTGGTGCACGTATCGAGTCTGTCGAACGACTATTACCACTTCGACGCCCAGTCGCGCTGCCTGCGCGGCGAACGTTCAGGCGTGGTACACCGATTGGCCGATAAGATGAAGGTCAAGGTCGCGCGCGTCGATCTCGACGAGCGCAAGATCGATTTCGAGCTGGTCGAGCCTGATAGCGCCGCCAGCAAACGCGGCAAGCCGACGCCCAAGCCCAAGGCCGACAAGGGCAAGTCGTCGGGCAGGTCGCGCCGTCAAAACAAGCGAGGTAAACGTTGATGAACCGGTCCACGACCCCCAAGAATTCTGCAATCCTGCTGGTGGCACTGCTGTGCACGGCATTGTTCGTGACTGCCTGCGCGGGTGATCCGAACCGCAAGACCAAGATCGGCGCCGGCGTGGGCGCCGTGCTGGGTGGTATCGCCGGATCCCAGTTGGGCGACAAGTCGGGCACCAACGCTGCCATCGGCGCGGCGGTGGGTGCCCTGGCCGGCGGCGCGTCCGGGCGCTATATGGACAACCAGCAGAAAGAACTCAACGAAAAACTTCAGGCCGAGCAGGCACGTGATGTGCTCAACCTCACCCGCCTGAGCGGCGACGCGCTCAAGATCGGCGTGGCCAGCGATGCCTCGTTTGCGGTGGACAGCGCCACGTTGTCGGGTAACGCGCAGAGCACGTTCAACAAGATCGCCGAAACCCTGAAGAACTACGACAAGACCGCTATTCATGTGGTTGGCCACACGGACAGCACCGGCAGTGACGAGTACAACATGAAGCTCTCGCAGCAGCGTGCCCAGGCCGTCGCCCAGTTCCTGACCAGCCGCGGCGTGGACTCGCAGCGCGTGCTGACCTGGGGCCGTGGCGAGACGCAACCGATTGCGACCAACGACACCGAAGCCGGCCGTGCCGAGAACCGTCGTGTGGATATCGTGATCAAGCCCATCGTGGAAGGTCAGGAATCGCAGGCGTTCGCGGAACCGCCGTATCTGGGGTCGTAAGCGCGAGCCATAGGCAGGTCCAAGTCGTCGAGAAAGCCCGGTTCTGCCGGGCTTTCTTGATTGGGCGCTTTCCCTGCGCCCAGGAATGAAACGAGGCGTCGAATGACGGATACGCAGCAACAGAGCCTGATCGGCGGTTTTCATGCGGTGATGAGCGCGTTGGAAAAACAGCGCGCGCTGGAATGCATCTGGCTGGCCAGCGGCCGCCGCGACGGCCGTGCCGAAGCATTGCGCCAGGCCGCCGGCGCCCGCGGCGTGGCGATTGCAAGCGCGGACATGAGCGCGCTGGATGCCATGCTGCCGGAGGTGCGCCATCAGGGCTGTATCGCCCAGCTCGCGCTCGCGCGTGAACAGCGCGAGTCCGATCTGCCGCAGTTGCTGGCCCAAGCCGAGCGACCGTGGGTGCTCGCGCTCGATCAGGTGCAGGACCCGCACAACCTTGGTGCCTGCCTGCGCAGTGCGGCCGCCGCTGGGGTGACGGCCGTGATCGCGCCGCGTAAACGCGCCGCCGGTTTGACCGCGGCCGTGCACAAGGTCGCTGCCGGGGCGGCCGAGCGCGTGGCTTTCGTGCCGGTGACCAATCTCACCCGCGCCATCGCGCGTTTGCAGGAGGAGGGCTTCTGGGCGGTTGGCCTGGACGGCGGCGCCGAGCGCAGCCTGTATGACGAAGCGCTGCCGGAACGCCTCGTGCTGGTCGCGGGCGGCGAGGAGAAAGGCATTCGCGAACTCACCGCGCGCCAGTGCGATGCGCTGGTGTCGATCCCCATGGCCGGCGATGTGGAAAGCCTTAACGTGTCGGTGGCCACCGGGGTGGCGCTGTTCGAGGCGCGCCGTCAGCGCCAGGCCGTCATCACGACATGAACCGGCCTGCCAGGCGCGTTGCGTTGGGCGCGACAAGCCCTTAGACTACCGCGCCTCGCGGCGTTCGCGCCGCAGTCCTTGCTCCACGGCAGATCGAATACGATCGCACCGGGGGCTGCAACCCGAAAGGAAACACAATGCGACACTATGAAATCGTGTTTCTGGTCCATCCGGACCAGAGCGAGCAGGTGCCGGCGATGGTCGAAAAATATCGCGGCATCATCGAAAACGACAGCGGTACGATCCACCGCCACGAAGACTGGGGCCGTCGTCAGCTGGCCTATCCGATCACCAAGATCCACAAGGCGCACTACGTCCTGATGAACGTGGAGTGCTCGCAGGAAGCCCGCGAGGAACTCGAAGACGCGTTCCGCTTCAACGACGCCGTGCTGCGTCATCTGGTGATCGCCCGTCACAAGGCCGATACCGACCCGTCCCCGCTTGCCAAGAACGCCGAAGATCGCGGCGAACGCAAGCCCGCTGCCAACGCCAGCTAAGGAGTTTCGACCATGGCCCGTTTTTTCCGTCGCCGTCGTTTTTGCAAGTTCACCGCCGAAGGCGTCGAGGAGATCGATTACAAGGATATCGAGACCCTCAAGCAGTACGTCACCGAAACCGGCAAGATCGTTCCCAGCCGTATCACCGGCACCGCGGCGCGCTATCAGCGTCAGCTGTCCACCGCGGTCAAGCGTGCGCGTTTTCTCGCGCTGCTGCCGTACACCGACCGGCATTCGTCCTAGGAGGCACCCGTGGAAGTCATTCTGCTACAGAAAGTCCGCAACCTCGGCGACCTGGGCGATACCGTCAAGGTCCGTCCCGGTTACGGCCGCAACTTCTTGATGCCGCGCGGCATCGCGCTGCCGGCCACCAAGGCCAACCTGACCGTGTTCGAAGAGCGTCGCTCCGAGCTGCAGGCGGCCTCGCAGGAGCGTGAAGACCGTGCCAAGGCACGTGCCGACCAGCTGCGTGGCAAGGAATACGTCATCGCCATGCGCGCCAGTGACGAAGGCAAGCTCTTCGGCTCCGTGGGTCCGCAGGAAATCTCCGACGCGATCACCGAAGAAGGCGTCGAGGTCAGCCCCAAGGAAGTCACGCTGACCGAAGGCACCATTCGTCAGGTGGGCGAATACACCGCGACGCTGCATCTGCATGCCGAGGTCGAGGTCGAGGTCACCGTGATCGTCGCCCAGAAGACCGACATGGGCATCAACATGCCGCCGCGGCGTGCGGCCGATGAGGCTGAAGAAGACGCCACCGCCGACGAGCTCGACGGCGAGCGTGTCGAGGACGCCGGCGAACCGGCCGACGAAACCGGCACCGAAGCCGATGCGCCGCTTGGCGAGCGCGAGGACTGATCGCAGATCAGTCGAGGCAATCGTGCCGATTTGAAACGCCGCCTTCGGGCGGCGTTTTTTTTGGTCGGTGGCGGGCGTAAACTCCAGCTTCATTCGCGTTGCCTGTCACAGGCGGCGCGATTTCCCTTGTTAGCGTAGACAGGCGATTCGCCATGGCCGAAGCCAAGCTTCCTCCGCATTCCATCGAGGCCGAGCAATCCGTGGTCGGCGGGCTGCTGCTCTCCGAGCGGGCCTGGGACGACGTCGCGGGCCGTATTTCCGAAGATGACTTCTATCGCGAGGATCATCGCCTGCTATTCCGCGGGCTCGCCGACCTGGCCGATACCGGCAAACCGCGCGACCTGGTCACCCTCACCGAATGGCTGCGCAGCCGCGATCTGCTCGAGCGCGCGGGCGGGGCGAGCTATCTCGGCAATCTGGCCGCGGATATTCCCGGGGCGGCCAATATCAAGGCGTATGCCGATATCGTGCGCGAGCACTCGGTCATGCGTCAGCTCATCCGGGCAGGCGACCTGATCACCACCATGGGCTTCGAAACCGAGGGGCGCAGCGCCTCGGAGCTTCTCGAAACCGCCGAAAAGGAAATCTTTGCGATCGCCGAACGCGGCCGGCGCGGTGGTGAAGGTCCGCAGGGCCTGAATTCGTTGTTGACCCAGGCCGTCAACCGGATCGAGGAGCTGGTATCGAAGGGCGACCAGTTCGCCGGCCTGCCGACCGGGCTCTACAACTTCGACAAGATGACCAACGGCCTGCAGCCGGCCGACCTGATCATCCTCGCCGGGCGTCCGTCGATGGGTAAGACCAGTCTGGCCATGAACATGGTCGAAAACGCTGCCATCAAGGAGAAGGTGCCGGTCGCGGTGTTCTCGCTGGAAATGTCCGCCGAGCAGCTGGTCATCCGTATGATTTCCTCCTGGGGGCGAATCGATCAGTCGCGCCTGCGCTCGGGGCGGCTGACCGAAGACGATTGGCCGAAGATCACCTCGGCGATCGGCATCATGAACGAAAACGCGCGGCTGTTCATCGACGACACGCCCGCGCTGTCGCCCAGCGAAATGCGTGCGCGTGCGCGCCGGCTCAAGCGCGAGCACGACATCGGCCTGGTGATGGTCGACTATCTGCAGCTCATGCAGGTGCCCGGCACCAAGGAAAATCGCACCAACGAAATCTCCGAGATCTCGCGCTCGCTCAAGGCGTTGGCCAAGGAGCTGGATGTGCCGGTGATCGCGCTGTCCCAGCTCAATCGCCAGCTCGAACAGCGCGAGGATCGACGCCCGCGCATGTCGGATTTGCGCGAGTCCGGCGGTATTGAACAGGACGCCGACCTGATCCTTTTCGTCTATCGCGACGAGGTATACAACGAAGACACCCCGGACAAGGGCGTGGCCGAAATCATCATCGGCAAGCATCGTAACGGCCCGACCGGCACCGCCCGTACGGCATTCCTGTCGCATTTCACCCGCTTCGAGAATCTGCAGGAACACTACGACGAGGATTTCATGGAATGATGCCGAGTCCCTGCCGACCTGACGCGACGTCATGATTCGCGCTCAGGCAGTCATCGATCGCGGCGCCCTGGCGCATAACCTGGCTCGGGTACGTGCGCTCGCCCCCGGCAGCCGCGTCTACGCAGCGGTCAAGGCCGATGGCTACGGCCATGGGGCGGTGACGGTCGCCTGCGCGCTGGACCAGGCAGACGGCTTCGCCGTATCGAGTCTGGATGAAGCGCTGCAGCTGCGCTGGGCCGGCATCGACAAACCGATCGCGATGCTGTCGCAGCAGCTCGACGAGTTCGTCTGCAACCAGGCCGGCGAGCATGGCTTTGAGCTGGTGCTGTTCCACCCCAGCCAGCTTGCCGCGCTCGAACACTACGTCGGGCCGGCGCTGAAAGCCTGGGTGAAAATCGATAGCGGCATGCATCGACTGGGCTTTGCCCCCAACGACGTTGACGAGGTCGAGGCACGTCTGGCGAAGCTCGAGCGCCTCGAGGTGGTCGGCTGGCTCACCCATCTGGCCTGTGCCGATGAGCCGTCGCGACCCGAAACCCAGTCGCAACTGGATGTTTTTGCGCGAACCACCGCCGATCGCAGCGGGCTGCGCTCGATCGCGAACTCGGCCGGGGTGCTGGCCTGGCCGGCGGCGCATGCCGACGTGGTACGCCCGGGCATCATGCTCTACGGCAGCTCGCCCATGTGCGACCGCGATGCGGCCAGCTACGATCTTCGTCCGGCCATGCACCTGAGCGCGCCGCTGATCGCCCGCAACCGAATCGCCGCGGGCGAAACGGTGGGCTACGGCGCGACCTGGCGCACGCCCGATGCCATGGATATCGGCGTGATCGGTATCGGCTACGGTGACGGCTACCCCAGGCATGCGCCTTCGGGCACGCCGGTGCTCATCGATGGCGTGCAGGTACCGCTGGTGGGGCGCGTGTCGATGGATATGATCACCGTAGACCTGCGCGGCGCGCCCAATGCGAAAGTCGGCGATCGGGCGACGCTCTGGGGTAATGGCCTCGACGTGGACGAGGTCGCCCGCCATGCCGACACGATTGCCTACGAGCTGTTTTGTCGGCTGACGCCGAGGGTGCGTTTCGAGGTGGTGTGAGAGTCGCTGTTGTGACGCCGTTGGTGGGCTGTGCTCGACAAGGTAGGTTGTCCACCAATGCGCGCGAACACACGAGACTCAGCTGAACGACAGCGCCCTAGAAGGCCGATTGCTTCGCTGTTAACGCCGCATGCTCAACGCTTCGCCCTATCACTTGCTGCCTTTAATTCGCGTTTATTGGCGTGCATTGACGGACCTTTTTCTTTCGGTGTCGATTGCGCCATTGCGCCTGCGGCGGTTCGCTGATGGGAGGGGCGTGCGTCACCGCAGGCTGATCGGGCTGCGCCCGCGTTCTTCGCGTTTCGCGCGACTCTTCTCCCGGCGACGGTTGTCGGTTGCCTCCGGGGTGAGGTGTTCGTGAAAGAATGCGCTCTGGTCGGCGCTGGACTGACGAAAACCGGCGCCGCGATAGATATCGAAATGGCCGATCTTGTAGTGGCGCTCGCGAGCTCGCTCGCCTGCATGCAGCACGGTGGCCTCGGCGGCCCAGGGCGGGGCGACGCTGTCTTCATCGCAGATCTGGATTAGCGCCGGGCAGGGCAGGCGATTGGCACGCCTGCCGGGCCGATAGAACGCCAGGGTCAGCGCGAAGCGCGCGGCGATTTCGTTACGCCAATCGTCGGGGGTGATGGCCATATAGCCGTCGTAGGCGTCGTCGCTACTCATCGCGGCCAGGGTGCCGGGACGGCCGACGATGGGAATCATGTAGGGGTCGGCGCCGGCTAGGTTGTTGATGGCATCGCGGATGCCGGCCCAGGTGAGCTTGAGCAATTGCAGGATGCCGGCATAGGAGGCGAGGTTGGTGACCGCGGCCAGGCCGTCCATCATCGGGCCCTGGGCCGTGACTGCAGCGACATGCCCATCGCGCGCGGCGGCGGCGATGACGTGGCCGCCGGAGAAGGAGCTGCCCCAGAGGGCGATGCGTTCGGCATCGACGTCGGCCTGGCGGCGGGCCACGGCGATCGCGATCTTCCAGTCGTAGAGCTGTGCGCGAACCGATAAAAGCTGGCGCGGCTCGCCGTCGCTGGCGCCGAAATAACGATAGTCGAACAGAAATACCGCCAGCCCGGCGCTGGCAAAGCGTTCGGCATAGGGTTCGAGGCCGGCATCCCGGGTGCCGCCGAGGCCGTGCGCCATGACCACGCACGGTACGCCCTCCGGCGTGCGCAGGGCATCGGTACGCGCGGGATAGAACCAAGCGCGACAGGTGGTTCCGCGGCTGATGAAGTCGATATCCAGGCGTTCGTGCATCGAAACCTCGCAGGTAGTAGGCCAGCGCGCTACAACGATCGGCGCGCTTTGCGTGCATCGCTAAAGTACAGCGCCTAGTATGCCGGTTTGTTTTCAGCTGCCGTAAGGGCATGCCCGGCACGGCGCGGCAGTTTCCCGACCTGCCGTCGGCGCGGTGGCGCCGATGAAATGGGCTGGCGGCCCGATTTGCGATGTCGCCAGACGTGAATTTGAGGTAGCAATGGCACGCAACAAGACCGTTTTCATCTGCGAATCCTGCGGCGCCAGCCATGCGAAATGGGCCGGGCAGTGCAGCGATTGCGGGGCCTGGAATACGCTGGTGGAAAGCGTTGCTGCCGCGCCGGCCAAGCCCGGGGCGGGCGCGCCGGCGAGCTTCGGCAACGCAGCCCCACAGGTGGAACGGCTGAACGCGATTCGCCCGGCCGAAACCGCGCGTACGCCCACGGGGCTGTCGGAGCTCGACCGCGTGCTCGGCGGCGGGCTGGTGCCCGGCTCCGTAATCCTGATCGGCGGCGATCCGGGCATCGGCAAATCGACGCTGCTATTGCAGGTGCTCGCCCAGCTATCCGCAGCGATCCCGGCGCTGTATGTCACCGGCGAGGAATCCTTGGAACAGGTCCACCTGCGCGCCCAGCGCCTGGGCGTGGATCAGGCCGAACTGGCGGTGTTGGCCGAAACCTGCGTGGAACGCGTACTCGCACTGGCCAAGCCACAGGCGCCGAAGCTGGTGGTGATCGATTCGGTACAGACCGTGTTCTCGCAGGCGGTGACGTCGGCGCCGGGCAGCGTGTCGCAGGTGCGCGAATCGGCGTCCATGCTGGTGCGTTTTGCCAAGGCGACCGGCACGGCGCTGATTCTGGTCGGCCATGTCACCAAGGAAGGCACGATTGCCGGGCCGCGTGTACTCGAGCATATGGTCGATACGGTGCTCTACTTCGAAGCCGAGGCCTCCAGCCGGTTTCGCGTGATCCGGGCGGTGAAGAATCGTTTTGGCGCGGTCAACGAGCTGGGGGTGTTCGCCATGTCCGGCAGCGGGCTCAAGCAGGTCACCAACCCGAGCGCGATCTTTCTGTCGCGTCATGAAACCGCGGTGCCCGGCAGCGCCGTCATGGTCACCCGCGAGGGCTCGCGGCCGATGCTGGTCGAGGTGCAGGCGCTGGTGGACGAATCCCAGCTGCACAACCCGCGCCGGGTCGCGCTTGGCCCGGACGGGCAGCGCCTGGCCATGCTGTTGGCGGTGCTGCATCGCCATGGCGGTATTCCGCTCGGCGATCAGGACGTATTCGTAAACGTGGTGGGCGGCATGCGGGTGAGCGAAACCGCGGCCGATCTGGCGGTGGTGCTGGCCGCTCTGTCGAGTTTTCGCGATCGTGCGCTGGGCGAGCGGCTGGTGATCTTCGGCGAGATCGGTCTGGCCGGCGAAATTCGCCCCGTACCGGGCGGCGAGGACCGCCTGGCCGAAGCGGCCAAGCACGGCTTTACCCGGGCGATCGTGCCCAAGGCCAACACGCCGCGCAGCAAGCGGGTCGGCGAGATGGAAGTGGTCGGCGTCGCCCGCCTGAGCGAGGCGATCGACGCGATCAGCTAGCCGACGAAGCCGACGCCAAGCTAGGGAAGCTCTGCATAACCTCTCACGGATCGCGTTCGAGTCCTCACAGACGGTGCGGCAAGGCGTCCAGGCGCAGCGCCTGCCTTATTGGCAGGTCAAGCCTGGCAACGCGGCCGCGGCGTCTGTGAGGCCGAACCCCTTGCGGGCCGGGGCTTTGCGCGCGCTTGATCGGCGTCAGTGTTCGCTACCGTGCAACGAGCACGCTACGCTCTCACTTCCTTGTCAATCACGCGCAAAGCACGCCGGCGCGACCGTGACAGGTTATGCAGAGCTTCCCTAGCGCTGGGCCTTGTCGGTGCCGCGGTCCGCGGCGGCCTCGTCGACGCCCGTATCCTCGCCCGCCGCGCGGCGCAGCCTGCGCTTGGGCGGTTTGACCCGTACCGTCTGCACAAGGTTCGCACGCGTCTGCGCGATTTCCAGCACGTATTTGCCCACCTTGAGCTTGGTGCCGGGCTGCGGAATGGTTTCCAGATGCTCGGTGATAAGCCCGTTCATCGTTTTCGGCCCGTCGACGGGCAGCTTCCAGCCCATGGCGCGGTTGAGCGAACGCAGCGTGACCGTGCCATCCACCAAATAGCTGTCGTCACCGTCCATATAGACGTTCTTGACGCGCGTGGCGGGGTCGGTGGTGAATTCGCCCACGATCTCTTCGAGGATATCCTCGAGCGTGACCAGCCCCTGGATATCGCCATACTCGTCGACCACGAAGCCGATCCGGCGCTGCTGGTTCTGGAAATTGAGCAGCTGCTGATTGAGCGGCGTGCCCTCGGGTACGAAGTAGGGTTCGCGCGCCAGGCCGAGCAGGGCGTCCTTGTCGAGATTGTCTTCGGAGATCAGTGCGAGCACGCGGCGCATGTGCACGATGCCCGCCAGCTCGTCGATGGAGCCGTCGAAAATCGGCAGCCGCGTATGCTGGTTATGCACCAGCTGCTCGAGGATTTCGGCCCAGGACTTGCTGATATCGATGCCCACGATCTCGTTGCGAGGCACCATGATGTCCTCGACCGTGGCATTTTCCATATCGAGAATCGACAACAGCATCTGCTGGTGTCGGCGCGGAATCATCGCGCCGGCTTCGGTGACCACGGTGCGCAGTTCCTCGGAAGACAGCGAATGGGCGGCCGCATCGTCTGCCGATACCCCGAACAGGCGCAGGATGCCGTTGCCGGCCAGGTTGATGACCATCACCACCGGCCAGGCCACGCGCAGCAGCGGCGCATACACATAAGAGGCCGGATAGGCCACGCGCTCCGGGTGCAGGGCCGCCAGCGTTTTCGGCGTGACTTCGGAAAAGATCAGCACGAACACGGTAAGGGTGATCGTGGCCACGAGCACGCCGACGTTGCCGAACAGCCGGATGCCGATGACGGTCGCGACCGCCGAGGCCGCGATGTTGACCAGGTTGTTGCCCAGCAGGATCAGGCCGATGAGGCGGTCCGGACGATCCAGTAGATGGGCCGCGCGCGATGCGCCGCCGTGGCCGGTTTTGGCCAGGTGCTTCATGCGGTAGCGGTTGAGCGTCATCAGCCCGGTTTCCGAGCCCGAGAAAAAGGCCGATAACACGAGCATCAGCAGCAGTATGCCGAACAGTATCGGCAGAGAAATGGCGTCCAAGAAGTCAGCCCTGAATCAAATGAATGCGCGTCTCGCGTGCCCAAGATCGGCACGGGCTACGATGCGCTTTACCAATGTTGGCCCAGAATGAGCTCCAGCACCAACTTGCTGCCGAAATAAGCCAGCACGAGCAGCGCATAGCCGGCCAGAGCGCCGCGTACGGCCAGGCGTCCGCGCCAGCCGTAGCGCCAGCGCCCGTACAACAGCACCGCGAAGAATGCCCAGGCGACCAGCGACAGCACGGTCTTGTGGACCAGATGCTGGGCGAACAGGTCGTCGATGAACAGCGCGCCGGTGGCAATGGCCAGGCTCAACAGGAAAAAACCTGCGCCGATCAACCGGAACAGCAGCATTTCCATGGTCTGCAATGCGGGCAGCCGGGTGAACATGCCCGTGGGCGGTCGGCGTCTGAGCTGACGATGCTGCAATGCGAGCACGATGGCCTGTACCGCACCCAGCGTGAGCAGGCCGTAGGCGAGTATCGACAGCAGAATATGCAGCTGCAGCGGCCAGGCCAGCGCTTCCGTGGCGCTGTGCGAGTCCGGCACGAGCAGCGCGGCAATCGCGCATAGTCCGGCAAAGGGGTAGATCACCAGGCCCAGCGCGCCCACCGATTCACGCAGCGAAAACAGCCATAGCAGCAACGCCGCCTGCCAGGCGAACAGCGACAGCGCGGTACCCAGCCCGATGACCAGCATGCCGGAATGCAGGCTCAGATGAACCAGCGAGCCGATCTGGCCGGCCAGCCCCAGGCCGGCCAGTACGCTGACATGCCAGTAGGGCGCGCCCTGGGCGAGGTGACGCCATACGGCAGCGGCCGCGCCCGCGTAGAGCAGCGCGGCAAGGAGCACTTCCAGTACGACCAGTGCCATTTATGGTGCAGGGGACTCGTAAGCCATGAGGACCATTGTGCCGTATTTCTCGTGTCGGGCGGGCCGCGAACGTTGCGGCTTGATCGTTGTTTGGAATGCAGCCGCGTCCTGCGACGTTATACTGGGCGCCTTCATGGTTCCATCGATCGAGCGCGTGCATGTTCGACAGTCTGAGTGATCGGCTCAATCGCAGTTTTCAGACCATCCGCGGCCGCGGCCGGCTGACCGAAGACAACATCAAGGCCACCCTGCGCGAAGTGCGCATGGCGCTGCTCGAGGCCGATGTGGCGCTGCCCGTGGTCAAGCAGTTCGTCGACGATATTCGTGCCCGCGCGGTGGGCAACGAGGTGATGACCAGCCTCACGCCGGGGCAGGCGCTCATCAAGATCGTCAAGGACGAGCTGACGTCGTTGCTGGGTGAGGCCAACGAAAGCCTCGACCTGCGCGTGAAGCCGCCGGCGGTGGTGCTCATGGCCGGCCTGCAGGGCGCGGGTAAGACCACCTCCACCGGCAAGCTCGCGCGCTATCTCAAGCAGCGCGAGAAGAAGTCCGTGCTGGTGGTCTCCACCGACGTGTATCGCCCGGCGGCCATCGATCAGCTCGCCCGGGTCGCCCACGATGTAGGCGTGGATTTTCATCCGAGCCAGTCGAGCGACAAGCCGCTCAAGATCGCGCAGTCGGCAATGGAGGCCGCGCGCAAGGGCTTCTACGACGTGCTCATCGTCGATACCGCCGGCCGGTTGGGTATCGACGACAAGATGATGGCCGAGATCAGCGCCCTCAACGAGGCGCTGACCCCGGCTGAGACGCTGTTCGTGGTCGATGCCATGACCGGCCAGGACGCGGCCAATACGGCCAAGGCGTTTGGCGACGCGCTGCCGCTGACCGGCGTCGTCCTCACCAAGGTCGACGGCGACGCCCGTGGCGGTGCGGCGCTGTCGGTGCGCCAGATCACCGGCAAGCCGATCAAGTTCCTGGGCGTGGGCGAAAAGCTCGAAGCGCTCGAGCCGTTTCATCCCGATCGCGTGGCTTCGCGCATTCTGGGCATGGGCGACGTGCTGTCGCTGGTCGAAGAGGCCGAACAGAAGGTCGATCGCCAGAAGGCCGAAAAGCTCGCCAAGAAACTGCAGAAGGGCAAGGGTTTCGATCTCAACGATCTGGCCGACCAGCTGCGCCAGATGCAGGAAATGGGCGGCCTGGGCGCGCTCATGGAGAAGCTGCCCGGCGGCGCCCAGATGCCCAAGGGCATGGCCGCGGCCGCCGACGATACCCAGGTCAAGCGCATGCTGGCCATCGTCGATTCCATGACCGCCCAGGAGCGCGCCTTTCCGGACGTGATCAAGGCATCGCGCAAGCGCCGGATCGCCAGTGGTTCAGGCACCCAGGTTCAGGACATCAACCGCCTGCTCAAGCAGCATCTGCAGATGCGCAAAATGATGAAGAAGTTCAAGGGCGGCGGCATGAAGAAGATGATGCGCGCCATGCAGGGCATGGGCGGCGGCGGTGGCGGCATGCCGCCCGGCATGGGCGGTGGCGGTACGCTGCCACCGGGCATGGGCCGATAGCGCTCAAGGGTTTGGCGCCGGTTCGGTCGCGTATTGCTCGATCGGTGCTTTCCTTTTTCTGCTATTGGCGTACAATGCGCGATCTTTGTACGGGCTTGAGCAGCGATTTATATCCTGCTTGCAGCATCGTTCATTCATATCAACGGCATAAATAAACGGCTATGGTCAAAATTCGGCTGCAGCGCGGCGGCGCTAAGAAGCGTCCCTTCTATCACATCGTAGTGACCGACATGCGCAACGGGCGCGACGGTCGTTATATCGAACGCCTGGGTTTCTTCAACCCGGTCGCGATCGGTGGCGAAGTGCCGCTGCGTCTCGATATCGAGCGTATCGAGTACTGGAAGGGCCATGGTGCACAGCTCTCCGAGCGCGTGACCAACCTGGTCAAGAGCTTCAACCGTCACGGTGAAGGCCAGGCCCCGGCCCGTGCCGCGCCGCCGGTGAGCAAGGCCAAGGAAGCGCCGAACCAGACCGTACCGGCCGGTGAGACGGGCGATCAGTCCGCCGAGGCTGCCCCGCAGGCCGACGAAAACCAGGCCGGCGCCGCGGAATAATCCCGCGGGCTCGCACGCATGGCAGATCGACCTGTCGTTCTCGGCCATGTGAGCGGGCTGTTCGGTGTCAAGGGATGGATCAAGGTCTATTCCTACACGCGCCCGGCCGTCAATCTTCTCGAATACGAGGATTGGCTGATAGGCCGCCAGGATGAAACCTGGCGGCCTTTTCGCGTTCTGGATGCACGCGAGCAGGGCAAGACGCTGGTCGCCTGTCTGGCCGCCAACGACATGCCGTTGGCCGACCGCGATGCGGCGGCTGAGCTGATCGATCTGCAGATCGCGGTCGAGCGCGACCAGCTGCCCGAACCCGAAGACGGCGAATACTACTGGTTCGACCTGGTCGGCCTGGACGTGGTCACGCTCGACGGCACGCCGCTGGGGCGCGTCAAGGCGATGATGGAAACCGGCGCGAACGATGTGCTCGTGCTCCAGGGTGATCGCGAGCGGCTGGTGCCGTTCGTGGTGGGTGAAATCATCGACGATGTCGACCTTGAGGCGGGCCGTATCGTCGCCGACTGGGACCCTGACTTCTAAACCCGTTAACCGGCAGTATTCGGCCATGCGTATCGACGTCGTCACGCTGTTCCCGGAATGGGTCGGCCAGCTCGAGCAGTTCGGTGTGGTCGGGCGCGGGCTGCGCGAATCGCGTCTGGAGCTGGCCTGCTGGAACCCGCGCGACGACGCCGATAACGCTAGCGGTCGTGTCGACGACAGGCCGTACGGCGGCGGCCCGGGCATGGTCATGCAGGGCCCGCCGCTGGCCGCGACTTTGGAACGGGTCAAGGCGGCGCGCGGCCATGGCGTGCCGGTGATCATGCCGTCGCCGCAGGGCCAGCCATTCGATCAGCGCCAGGCGCAGGCACTGGCCGAAGGCGAGGGATTCGTGCTGGTATGCGGGCGCTATGAAGGGATCGACCAGCGCTTTGTCGATGCCTACGTCGACAAGGAGCTGTCGGTCGGCGACGTGGTGCTCTCCGGCGGCGAGCTGCCGGCGATGATGATCATCGATGCCGTCGCCCGGCTGTTGTCCGGCGTACTGGGTGACAGTCGATCGGCAGCCCAGGATTCGTTCGTCAACGGCCTGCTCGATCATCCGCATTACACCCGACCGCCTCGATTCGCCGGGCGCGACGTGCCCGACGTGCTGCTCAGCGGAGATCACGCGCGCATCGAGCGCTGGCGGGCGCAGCAGGCGCTGGGCGCGACATGGCGTCGGCGTCCGGATCTGCTTGCGCGTTGCGAGCTCGACGCCGCCCAGAAAGCGCTGCTGGACGGGTATATCGCCGGCGAAACCGACGAATCGGACACCCACGGCGGCTCACGCGAATAGAATTTATTGAAAAACCTCGCCACGGGTGGCGAAAAACGCGTCGAGTTCCGGTATACTGCCGCGTCTTTCAACGCCCCCGTGGCCTCCAAGAACGCTACTAGAGACTGACCATGAGCAACATCATCGACGAACTGGAAGCCGAGCAGCAGAGCGGCAAGAATATTCCGGATTTCTCGGCCGGCGATATGGTGGTCGTGCAGGTGCGCGTGAAGGAAGGCGAGCGTGAGCGTCTGCAGGCCTTCGAAGGCATCGTGATCGCCAAGCGTAACCGCGGCCTGAACTCGGCTTTCACGGTGCGCAAGGTATCGCACGGCGAAGGCGTGGAGCGCGTGTTCCAGACCTTTTCCCCGAACGTGGCTGAGGTCAAGGTACTGCGTCGTGGCGACGTTCGCCGCGCCAAGCTCTACTATCTGCGCGAGCGCAGCGGCAAGTCGGCCCGAATCAAGGAAAAGCTCTAAACGCTTCTTTCCACGCCATGCCTGCATGGCGGCATAGAAAACGGCGCCCTCAAGGCGCCGTTTTTGTATCTGGCTGCGATCAAGCGGTTTCTTGATTCAGCTATACAACGCTCTGGCTGTTCTCAAGCACGCACGTTGTCCGCGCATGAACGCGAAGACACGCGAATTAAGGCCAAAGACGGGTCGCGCGAAGGCCAACTGGCCTGCTGTTCAGGCCGCACGCGCAAGGCGGTCCGCAGATGGGCCTCGAGATGCTGGGATTTCGCTAGTCGACCGTCTGAGGGCTGTGGTCTTCAAGGGTGGCCGCAGATTTCGCACATGAACGAGCGCGGCAGATGCGCCCGACGACAGCGCACGATCACGATCTCGTCTCTTCGATCTGCGTGATCTGCGTCGATCTGCCGACTACTTCTCACCGCTAATGCCACCCAGGCCAAGCCACCCGTGCTGTCGATAGCCCACCAAGGCCAAATAAATCAATCGGCGTAATACGCGCGCAGACGGCTTCGTGATCATGCACGCAGCGCCGCTGGCTGAACTCAAGCAGCCAGGTTGTCCGCTGTTGAGCGCGAAAGACGGATTGTTCGAAGGCCGGCTGGGGTTATGTTCCCGCCGCGTGCTCAACGTTGCCATACCCAGGAGCGGCTTTAAAAGCGCTGTTGTCAGGGCAGCTGGCGCACCACGCCGACCAGGCGCTGGGCCCAGAAGTCGTCGTCGGTATCGAACAGCGCCACGCCGCTGTTGGCACCGCTGACGCCGGGGTTGGCCATTAGCATTTCGCCCGCCTGGGTGTATAGACCGACCAGCAGCCGGTCGTCGCCCTGGCTGTTTTCGATACGGAAGAACAGCAGATCGGCCGGCTCGGCTTCGACCAGTTCGATGGGCTTGCCGGTATCCAGCTGGGCCTGAATATCACGCGGCAGGGCCGCGCCCACGCTCTGATAGGCGGCATATACGAGGCCGCTGTCGTCGTAGGCCTGGGGGCCGGTCGCGCCGGCCTGGTAGGGGCGTCCCAGGGCCTCTATGGCGGCGTCCGCCACGGCGGCGCGTGTATCGGTGGTGGGCGGGATCTCGTTCTTGCTTGGGCTGCTGCTACAGCCAGCCAACATCAGCGCGACGGCGCCGATCAGAATCAGGAGGGTGGCGCTTAGCGCGCGCGCCGGGCGCGTTCGAATTGTCATGGCTCAATCATGCCTCAAGCCCGGCGCATACGGCCAGTTCGCCGCATGCGCCGGGGCCTGGAATCATACCTCGCGATGTGCCGCCTGGCTTTCGACGTGCGCGTCGCGCGCGGTTTCGTCCTCGCTCAGGGCGTCCAGGTATTTTTCTGCGTCGAGGGCGGCCATGCAGCCGGTGCCGGCCGAGGTGATGGCCTGACGATAGACATGGTCCATCACGTCGCCGGCGGCGAACACGCCGGGTTTGCTGGTGGCGGTGGCGTTGCCCTGGGTGCCGCTCTGTACCTTGATATAGCCGCCGGCCATGTCCAGCTGGCCTTCGAAAATATCGGTATTGGGCTTGTGGCCGATGGCAATGAAGATGCCGTCGACGTCGAGCTGTTGGGTTTCGCCGCTTTCCCGGTGTTTGATGCGACCGCCGGTCACGCCCATTTCGTCGCCGAGCACTTCCTCGAGCTCATGGTCCCAGATGATCGACACATTGCCGTTGGCGACCTTGTCGAAGAGCTTGTCGGCCAGGATCTTCTCACCGCGGAACTTGTCGCGCCGATGGACCACGGTCACATGGGCCGCGATATTGGACAGATACAGCGCTTCTTCCAGCGCCGTATTGCCGCCGCCGATAACCGCGACGTTCTTGTTGCGGTAGAAAAAGCCGTCGCAGGTCGCGCAGGCGGAAATGCCCTTGCCCATGAAGGCGGTTTCCGATTCCAGCCCCAGATAGCGGGCGGTCGCACCCGTGGCGATGATCAGCGCATCGCAGGTATAGATGCCGCGATCACCTTCCAGACGATAGGGCGGCTTCGACAGGTCGGTGGTATGGATATGGTCGAACACGATCTCGGTATCGAAGCGCTTGGCGTGTTCTTCCATGCGCTGCATCAGGCCGGGGCCTTGCAGGCCTTCGACATCGCCGGGCCAGTTGTCCACGTCGGTGGTGGTCATCAGCTGCCCGCCCTGTTCCATGCCGGTGAGCAGAACCGGCTTGAGGTTGGCGCGTGCGGCATAAACGGCCGCCGTATAGCCGGCCGGGCCGGAGCCGAGAATGATAAGCCGGTGATGAATCATGGGTTTGCTGTCGTCTTTGCTCATGGTCGATCCTGGCGCAGAATTGGCGATCTAGATTCGTCTTGATGTGGCGCATTGGCGCCCGATTCAAGTCGCGAAGGGCAGTGCGAGCGGCTACACTGCCACGCGTCGCGCGCGTTTGCATCCAGCCTTGTCGTTCAGCGATCGAGCCGCTCATGCATCACCGGCTCGGTCTATGGGAGTTGTTGTGGCCAAGAAACCCTCGCTCATTCGTCGTCTCTTTCGTGGCATTTGGCGCACGATCCTGCTGTTCTATGCGCTGCTGCTGATCGTCACGCTGGTGCTGATTCCGGTGGGGGTTTATTTCGCTTTCTTCAGCGCGCCCAGCGTGAGCGTGGAGCAGGATACGGCGCTGGTCTGGGCGCCCAGCGGCGATCTGGTGGAGCAGCGCAATCACGGTGTCGGCTCGCTGCTCGGGGCGGCGGTGTCCCAGCCGCAGCCGCAGTCGGTGGTTCGTGACCTGATCGACTCGCTGGACCGGGCCGCCGACGATAGCCGTATCAAGCTGGCGTTTCTCAAGCTCGACGAACTGGGCAGTGCCCAGCCCGGCCAGCTGCAGGACCTCGTGGCCGCGATCGATCGCTTCAAGCAGTCCGGCAAGCCGGTCTATGCCTGGGCGCCGTCCTACGATCAGGCCCAGTACGCGCTCGCCTCGCATGCCGATACCATCTACATGGACCCGCTCGGCTATGTGCTGATTCCCGGCTACGGCGTTTATCGCAACTACTACAAGGACGCGATCGACAAGCTCGGCATCGAGGTCAACGTGTTTCGCGTGGGCGAATACAAATCCTATGTGGAGCCCTATACCCGCAACGACATGTCGCCGCAGGCGCGTGCGGCCAACCGGACCTGGATGAACTCGCTGTGGCAGACCTATCGGGACGAGGTCAGCGCCGATCGCGAATTCGCCGCAGCCGATATTGATCGCTATACCGAAACCTATGCCGATGCACTGGTCAGCGCCGGCGGCGATGCCGCGGCCGTTGCCCGGGATGCCGGGCTGGTCGATACGGTGGCACCGCTGTCGGATATTCGCACCGAAGTCAGCAACCTGGTCGGCCGCGACGAAACCCACGGCAGCTTTCGCCAGATTCATTATGTCGACTACCTCAATGCCACCGAAGCGCAGCAGCCGGCGCCGGCCACCGAAAGCCGTATTGCGGTGGTCGTGGTCGAGGGCGGCATTGTCGACGGCGAAAGCGTGCCCGGCTCGGCCGGCGGCGATACCATCGCCCGCATGATTGCCGATGCGCGGCGCGACGACCACGTCGCCGCGCTGCTTCTGCGGGTGAATTCGCCGGGCGGCTCGGTGACCGCCTCCGAGCGTATTCGGCGCGAGGTCGAGCTCACCCGTCAGGCGGGCAAGCCGGTGGTGGTATCGATGGCCGGCGTGGCCGCATCCGGCGGCTACTGGATCTCCATGAACGCCGACCAGATATGGGCCGAGCCGGCCACCATCACCGGCTCGATCGGCATCTTCGGTATCGTGCCCACGTTCGCCAAGCCGCTGAACGATCTGGGCATTCATACCGACGGCATCGGTACTACGCCGCTGTCGGGCGCGCTGCGGCTGGATCAGCCGCTTTCCGAGCCGGTGAAGGCCATGCTGCAGGCGGGCGTCGAGCACGGCTACGACGAATTCGTCGGTCGCGTTGCCAGCGCACGTAACATGCAGGAACAGGCTGTACGCGAGATCGCCCAGGGCCGAGTCTGGAGCGGTATCGATGCCGAGCGCATCGGTCTGGTCGATCACCTGGGTGGCTATCTGGATGCCGAGCAGGCCACGGCCAAGCTCGCCGGCCTGGGTACCGACGACTATACCCTCCAGCCCATGCTGCCGCCGTCGGACTGGCGTGCGGCGATTCGCGAATTCCTGAGTTCGAACGTTCAATCCGCGATCGTGCCGGCCTGGCTTTCGAAAGTCACCGATGCATCGGCCCTTGATTGGCTGCGTAACGGGCTCAATGATCCACGACATCTGTATGCGCATTGCTTCTGTGCGCTCGATAACGACGCGCGCCCCGGCGCGCGCGTTTCGCTACCTCAAACACGCGTGGAGTGAATCATGGGATTGCTTGTCGAAGGGCAGTGGAAAGACCAGTGGTATGACACCGATTCCACGGGCGGCAAGTTCGTGCGCGAATCGGCTGGTTTTCGCGACTGGGTGAGCGCCGATCCCGACTCGCGCTTTACCGCCGAAGCCGGCCGCTATCATCTGTATGTATCGCTGGCCTGCCCCTGGGCCCACCGCACCCTGATTCTGCGCAAGCTCAAGGGGCTGGAGTCGGCCATCGGCGTATCGATTGTGGACCCCTATATGGGAGAGTGGGGCTGGAGCTTCTCCGATGCCCCGGGCACGATCCGTGATCCGCTCTATGGTCTGGATCATCTGTTCGAGCTGTATCAGAAGGCGGCGAGCGGCTACACCGGCCGGGTCACGACGCCCACGCTATGGGACCGCCAGCACGAAACCATCGTCTCGAACGAATCGGCGGATATCGTGCGCATGCTCAACAGCGCCTTCGACGGCGTGGCCGAGCATCCCGAACGCGACTATTACCCGAGCGAGCTGCGCGCCGAAATCGATGCCGTCAACGAACGCGTTTATCACGACGTCAACAACGGCGTGTACAAGGCCGGCTTCGCGACAACGCAGGAGGCCTACGAACAGGCTTTCGAGAAGCTGTTCGCCACCCTCGACTGGCTCGACGCACGCCTGGCCGAACAGCGTTATCTGGCCGGCAGTCGAATCACCGAAGCCGACTGGCGCCTGTTCGTCACCCTGGTGCGCTTCGACGCGGTCTATGTCGGCCATTTCAAATGCAACCTGCGCCGTATTGCCGACTACCCTCATCTGTCGGGCTATCTGCGCGAGCTTTACCAGGTGCCCGGTATTGCCGAAACCACCAATTTCGACCATATCAAGCAGCACTACTACCGCAGCCATCCGACCATCAACCCGACCGGTATCGTGCCGGTCGGCCCGGCGCTGGATCTGTATGCGCCGCACGGGCGGGCCGCGGCCGGCGCGCTGGACTAGGCAGGCGCTCGAACTCTGTCAGCGTCCGGTTGCGCAGGCTCGGTCCAGGCTTGTCTGCAGGCGTACGGCATGGTTGGAAAAAATCCAGTCCACGCCGCGCGCGATTTCGCGCCGGCACATGGCGGGGCTGCAGATGAAGCCGCTGCCAACCAGCGAACGACGTTGATGCAGGCCTCGGATATGATGCGGTCTTAACAAGGCAAAGGGTCCGGCCAGACCGGCGCAGTCGTGGTTGCGCGCCCAGTCGTAGAGGTCGTTGTAGTTGAACTTGGCTACCGGCAGATGGCACCGCGCCGGCAGCTCGGCCACGGCTTCGAACAGGCGCGTATCCAGCGACAGCACGTGGAAATCCTGTTGTGGAACCAGCGGCGACAGCAGATCCAGTAGCCGCCGCTCGGCCTTGGCCGTACCGCGCGTCTTGATCTCGAGCATGAGATGGGCGCGCGTGGCGTAGCGCTCCAGAAAACTGTCCAGATGAGGCAGCTCCGGCACCCGCCGGCGCAGGGTGGGCCAGGGCGTGTCGGCCACCACGTCGTTGAGGCCGAATACGCGCTTCAGGTCGGCATCGTGAACCACCACCGGTTCGTCGTCGCGGGTAAAACGCACGTCGAACTCGATACCGGCCACACCGGCGGCGATGGCCGGGTCGAATGCCGCGAAGGTGTTTTCGCGCACGCGCTGTCCGTCGCGTTCGCCGCGATGCGACACGATACGAGCGTTCGCCAGCGCCTGCCGATCCGGGGCGCGATGCGGCAGCCGTGCCAGAACGGCCTCCGCGGTGTGGGACAATAAGGATTCAAGATGTCGATTCACGGCACGCAGTGATTCCAGCCGAACGATGGGCGCAAGTATAGAGGCCCATCGGCCTGGCAGGGCCGGCCGAGCGAACACAAAGGATCGAAGCAGGCATGAAAACCGCTACCCGACTCGTGCATGCCGGGCGCGACCCGGCCCGGCAACAGGGCATGGTCAATCCGCCCGTCTATCACGCATCCACGGTGTTGTTCGAATCCCTCGATGCGCTCGAACGGGCGGCCGCCAACCCGTTCGAGGGCGTCTACTACGGGCGTAACGGTACGCCCGTGCAGTTCGCGTTCGAATCGGCGGTGGCCGAAATGGAAGGCGCGCACGGCGCGGTCACCACCTGCTCGGGGCTGGCCGCCATCACTGCGGCGCTGATGAGCCATGCCCGGCAGGGCGCCCACTTTCTGGTGACGGATAGCGTCTACGGGCCCACGCGCAAGCTATGCGACGGCCTGCTCCAACAGCTGGGCGTGACCACCGAGTATTTCGACCCGACGATTGCCCCTGAGGCCCTTGAAGCCCGCGTAACCGATGCCACGCGGGTGCTGTTCCTGGAGGCGCCGGGCTCGCTGACCTTCGAAATCAGCGATATCCCGGCTTTGGCCGGTGTGGCGCGTCGCCATGGCGTGACCGTTATGGCCGACAATACCTGGGCGACGCCGCTGTATTTCAACGCCTTCGAGCACGGCGTGGATATTTCGATTCATGCCGCGACCAAGTATCTGGTCGGTCATGCGGATGCCATGCTCGGCGTGATCAACTGCAACGAAACGCACTACATGAACGTGCGCAAGACGGCGGCCGGTATGGGCTACTGCGCCGGCCCGGACGATATCTATCTCGGTTTGCGCGGGCTGCGCACGCTCGGCCAGCGTCTACCCACCCATCAGGCCAACGCGATCGCGCTTGCCGACTGGCTTGCCGATCAGCCCGCGGTGGCGCGGGTCATCCATCCGGCCCGTGCCGATCATCCACAGCATGCGCTGTTCGCCCGCGATTTCAGCGGCGCGAGCGGCCTGTTTTCGATCGTCCTGCAGCCGGTCGAGCGTGCGCGCCTGGCCGCCATGCTCGATCATCTCGAACTGTTCGGGATGGGCTTTTCCTGGGGCGGCTATGAAAGCCTGATTCTCGCGGTGGACCCGAATCGAAGCCGCACGGCCACACGCTGGGCCCACGAAGGCCCCACGCTGCGGATTCATGCCGGTCTTGAGGCCGTGGACGACCTGATCGCCGATCTGGCAGCCGGCTTAAAGAGGTTGGCTGCCTAGCCGATATGCCCGACAGAGCGCGCTGCAGCCGGCAGTGCGTATTGCGAGGGCGATTCAATGAAAAAAATGCAGTGGCTGGGGGCCGTCGGCCTTGCGGCGATGGCCTGCGGTGCGCAGGCGGGTGATTTCGGCGTGGGCGCCGTGGCCGGCACGCTTGGCTTGGGCGGCCAGGTCTCCTATGCATGGACCGAGCGCGTCCAGACCCGTGCCATGGTCGCGGGCTTCAGCACCGACGTGGATTTCCAGGCCGAAGGCGGCAGCGATCTCGATTACAGCGGCAACGTCGACCTGTTGCACGGTGCCTTGTTGCTGGACTACCACCCCTTCGGCGGCGTGTTTCGCCTGACCGGTGGTGTGATGCTCAACGACGACAAGATCGATGGCAGCGCGGTCTGCGAACAGACGGTCTGCGATCTGGGTGATAACGAAGGCGTTCTCGTGCAGGGCGATCGCCTGGACGCGACCGCACGCTACGATTCGGTGTCGCCCTATATCGGCTTCGGCTGGGGCAAGTCGCCGGGTGCCGAGGGCGGGCTGGGCTTTAGCGCCGATATCGGCGTGTTCTATCTGGGCGATCCGGATGTGAACGTCAAGCTCAGCGGCGCATCCACGGTTAACCCGATCGCACGCGATGCAGTGGAGCAGGAAAAGGACGGTATCGAGGACGATCTGGACAAGCTGCCGCTGTACCCGGTGGTGATGCTGGGCCTCGATTATCGGTTCTGAACGACTCCGTTCGCTGGTTTGATGCCAGCCCGGCATAGCCGACGACCGGGGCGCATTGCATGGCGCTCCGGTCGAATCCATGGCTGCGCTGTCAGTCGGTATGCATGCGCATCGAGAAATCGGTGGCACGAATATGCTTGGTCAGCCCGCCGATGGAAATGCGATCCACGCCGGTGTCGGCTACCTCGCGTACGTTGCGCAGGCTGATGTCGCCCGAGGCCTCGATGACGATATCGCGGCGAAAACGGCGGCGATGTGCATCGGCCATGTTCACCGCGCGTGCGAGCACGTGGCTTGCCAGGTTATCGAGCAATACGCCGTCGCAGCCGGCTTCCAGGGCCTGCTCCAGCTCTTCGAGCGTTTCGATCTCCACCTGCACGAACTGGCCGGCCGCGATTTCACGCGCTTTGGCGACGGCGGTTTCGATGGAGCCGGCCGCCATGATGTGATTCTCCTTTATGAGAATGGCGTCGAACAGCCCGAAGCGATGGTTCACGCCACCGCCGCAGCGCACCGCATAGCGTTGCGCGCTGCGCAGGCCGGGCAGGGTCTTGCGGGTATCGATGATCTGGGTATTCGTGCCCTTGACCCGCTCGACGAAATCGAAGGTGCAGCTGGCCACGCCGGACAGCAGCTGCAGGAAATTCAAGGCCGTGCGCTCGCCGCTCAGCAACGCCCGTACCGGGCCGGTGATCTCGCAGACGGGCGTGTTCGAGTGGATGCGCTGGCCGTCGTCGGCAAGCCAGTCGACACGCACCCGCTCGTCGAGCGCGGTGAAGCTGCGTTCGAACCAGGGTGCGCCGGAGAGAATCGCGTTTTCGCGCACGATCACTCGGGCCTTGGCCTGTAGGCCGTCGTCGGCGAGCGCCGCGTTGCGATCGCCGTCGCCAATGTCTTCGGCAAGCGCGCGTTCGACGGTGCTGTCGATATCGTCGGGCAGGGTGAGATCGATCTGCGGCATGGCTTATCTCGCGTGGTATTGATCGGGGAGCAAAACAGCGCAAACGCGTCAGCTGTTTGCAACGCCAGCGAAAGAATGAACGTCGCCACCTGTCAGTCGTTCATTTCTCCGTGGCTTGGCGACCTGCGGCCGCGGCACGTATGCGTAGGCGCGTCGTCTACCCGGCTTTTTCTATGCCGGGCTTCTGACAGCACGGCGCAGTATAAGACATCGCCCCGCGCCCGCGGGTGCCGGCAGCTCAGGCGCGGGCCAGGCGCAAACCGGCGTGTACATGGCGATGGGTGGGCGGGTAGAAGTTGCGAAAGCCGGGCCGACGCACCTCGGGCTCACTGTGCACGCTGGCCCCGCGCGCAACGAAATGTGCGCCGTCGAACCAGGGCATGGAATAGCCGTCGTAGGGAAAGGGACGAAAACCGGGGTAGGGATAGAAGGCGTCGGCGCACCACTCCCAGACCTGCTCGACATCACGCAGCACACCCGCGCGGCGTGCGGCTTCCCATTCCAGTTCGCGCGGCAGGCGAGCCTGCGCATAGCGGGCATAGGCGCGGGCTTCGTACCAGCCGATGCCGTGTACGGGCTGCTGGCCTGTATCGGCCGCTTCGTCGCCGGCAATGGCCCAGCCTTCGGCAAGCGGTTGCCAGTGCTGTGGGTGTTCCACCGCGGCCTGTTCGCGCCAGGCCCAGCCGGGCGCATCCCACCACTCGCGGCGCTGGTAACCGCCGCTTTCGATGAACCCCAGCCACTGGGCGTTGGTCACGCAGTGCGGCGCGATGGCGAAAGGGGCCGGGTAGGCGGTGAATACGGGCTGTTCGTTGTCGTAGGCATCGATGGTGTCGGTGCCGATATTCACGCTATGGGCCGCTATCGTTTCGAAGTGGCTATCGGGCGCGGCCGGTTCCATCGTGAGCGCTACGGGTTCGGGCGCGTCGAGCGCCAGCTGGGCGCGCACCAGGCGCATGGTTTCCAGATGCTGGGCATAGTGCTGGCGTACGAATGCGGCGAGGTAGCCGTCGGCGAGCAGCGGATGATCGACATCGTTCGCGCGCTGCCAGTAGGCATCGTTCTGTTCGGCCAGTGCGCTGGCCCAGGCGCGCAGATCGGCGGCGTCGGGCAGGCGGGCGCTGCGTTCGTCCTTGGCCGAGATTTCCGGCACGTACAGATCGCGCCACGCGTGGGTGACCGAGGTGTCGCCAAACACGCGCTCGGCCAGCCAGTAGGTTTCCATGAACAGTACATGGCCGACGTGCCAGAGCATGGGGCTGAGTTCGGGATGGCTCTGACAGCGTTGCTGGGCGGGGGTGAGCCCGTCGAGCATGGCCACGCTTGCCTGCCGCAGCTGGGCGATACGAGTGGGCGGGTTGGCGGTCATAGCGATTCCCGTCGCGGTGGTTGTCCGGCTTCGGCGATGATCAGTTCGCCCGACGCTACTTCAGTCCAGCCCGGCTGGTCATCAAACGCTTCCGAGCCGATCGCGGTGCCGCCATGCCAGTCGGCATTGAAATACAGCGACGGCGCGTCGCCGTTCACGGCGGCACGCACGGCCACCATCTGCTGGCCGTTGCTGGCAATCATGTTCAGCAATGCCCGGACCTCGGGCGCGTCGGCAAGCCATGTACGAATAAGCCCGATCACCGCGCGCAACCGTTCGCTGAGCGTGCCGGTCTGCTGACGCATCAGCGCGAACAGATACTCCGAATCGGTGTTGCCGTTAATGGTGGTTTCGATTTCGGGCGCTATATCGGCGCGCAGCTGCGAGCGCAGGGTTCGGGCGAAGTTGTCGATGAAGCCGTTGTGGGTGAACAGCCAGTCGTCGCTGTAGAACGGCTGGGTATTGGCATAGTCGGTGCCCAGACCGGCGGTGGCGCTGCGTACATTGGCCAGCCACAGCGGAGATTGCAGGCTGCGCCCCAGCGACGCGAGATTGATATCGGCCCAGATGGGCAGAATTTGTCGATAACCGGCGGGGCGGCCGCCTTCATCCAGCCAGGCCGCCCCCCAGCCGTCGGCATTGACGGTCGCGCTGACCATTTCGCGTGCGGCCCAGGCCTGGTGGCCGAGGCCATGCGGCGGGTCGGTGACCAGCGCGCGCAGCGCCAGCGGGCGCGCGCCGATGAAGCCGGCAATTCGGCACATCCGTACAAATCCGAAATATTAAGGTTACCCACCGATGATAACCTTCCGGAATCAACACGCCCAACGATCCGCAAAGCGGAACAGCACGTTATGACCAATTCCCCGACCGGCGCGCGCCTGACCAGCACGCACGTGGTGCCTGACCGGCCGCTGGCGTCCCTGGCGGACGATGTACGCGCGGGCCTGCTCACGCGCCCGCGCTGGCTGTCGCCGAAATACTTCTACGACGACCATGGCTCGGCCCTGTTCGAGGCGATCTGTGCGACGCCCGAGTACTACCCGTCACGCAGCGAAGCGGCGCTGCTTGCCGCCCACGGCCGAACGATCATCGAAGCGTCCTCGCCCGAACATATTCTCGAGCTGGGCAGCGGCAGCTCGCGAAAGACCCGGCATCTGCTCGACGCCTGCGATGTGCTGAATCGGCCCTGTCGATACTGGCCGTTCGACGTCAGCGCGCAGATGATGCTGGACGCCGGCGCCGAGCTCGTGGCGGACTACGACTGGCTCACCGTCCATGCCCTGATTGGCGACTACACTGGCGGCCTGTCGACCGTGCCCCTGCCCGAAGATGGTCGTCGCCTGATCGTTTTCCTTGGCGGCACGCTGGGCAATTTCGAGCCGGCGGATGCGCTGGCCATGCTCGAACAGATTGCCGCGCTCATGCGCGACGACGATCGCCTTCTACTGGGCATTGATCGGGTCAAGGACACGGCCACGCTCGAGGCCGCCTACGACGATGCACAAGGCGTGACCGCCGACTTCAACCGCAACGTGCTGCGGGTGCTCAATCGCGAACTCGAGGCTGATTTCCCGGTTGAGGCTTATCGCCACCGCGCGCTTTTCGATCGCGATAATGCCCGTATCGAGATGCGCCTGACGGCCGATTATGCCCACCGGGTGAGGCTGGCGGCGTTGGATACGGCTATCGATATCGACGCCGGCGAGGAGATCGTGACCGAGTTCAGCCACAAGTTCACGCCGGACACTCTTCGCGCGCTGCTCAACGCAGCCGGGCTGGCGATGGACCGCCATTTCGAAGCCGATGGCGGTGCCTATTCGCTGGTGCTGGCGCGCCGGGCCTGACGGCCCGGCACACGGGGCGGGCGCGGGTCAGTCCGCGTCGAGCAGATCCAGCAGCAGCGCTTTCTGGGCATGCAAGCGGTTTTCGGCCTCGTCCCAGACCACGCTGTGGGGCCCGTCGATGACTTCGGCGCTGACTTCCTCGCCGCGATGGGCGGGCAGGCAGTGCATGAACAGGGCGTCGTCCTTGGCCCAGCTCATCAACGCCTTGTTGACCTGGAAATTGGCGAAGTCGGCCAGACGGACCTCGCGGTCGTCCTCGTCGCCCATGCTCGCCCAAACGTCGGTGACCACCAGATCGGCGCCGTCGGCGGCCTGGGGGGCATCGTCGCAGATCACGGCACGTTCGCCGCAGGTTTTGAGAATCTGTGGATTCGGGCCGTAGCCCTCGGGCGCAGCGATCCGCAGCTCGAAACCCAGCAGGCGGGCAGCCAGCATGTAGGAATGGCACATGTTGTTGCCGTCGCCGATCCAGGCCACCGTCTTGCCGCCTATATCGCCGCGGTGTTCCTGATAGGTCTGCAGGTCGGCCAGCAGCTGGCAGGGGTGAAAGCGGTCGGTCAGCCCATTGATGACCGGAACGCTGGCGTAGGCCGCAAAGCGTTCGAGCATGTCGTGGGAGTGGTTGCGAATCATTACCACGTCGACCATGCGCGAGAGCACGCGGGCGGTGTCCTCCACCGGCTCGCCGCGCCCGATCTGGGTATCGCCCGGCGACAGGAAAATGGCGTGACCGCCGAGCTGCGTCATGCCGGCCTCGAACGATACGCGGGTGCGCGTAGAGGCTTTTTCGAACAGCATGCCGAGCGTACGCCCGACGAAGGGCTGTTTGCCGCGCGGTTCGCGCTTTAGCGCAATGGCGTTGTCGATCACGCGGCGAATGCCGTCGGCGCCCAGGTCATCCAGGCTCAGAAAGTGGCGCAGGGTCATGGTCAGCTTGCTTGGTTGGAACGAGTGGAATGGCTCGCCGGCGCGGCGACGCTTTCGATGAGATAGCACACGCCGTCCACCAGTCGTTCGACCTCGGCCGGGCCGATGATCAACGGTGGCAACAGTCGAATGACGTTGGCGGCGGTGACGTTGAGCAGAATGCCCTGTTCGCGGGCGGTGTCCACGAGGTGTGCGCAGGGCTCGGCCAGCTCGATGCCAATCATCAGGCCCATGCCGCGGATATCCTTGACGTGGTCAAGGCCGTCGACGCGCGCCTCGATCTGGCTGCGAATGGAATCGCCCATGGCCTGGGCATGGGCCAGCAAGCCCTCGGTTTCGATGGTTTCCAGTACGGCCAGCGCCGCACGACAGGCCAGCGGATTGCCGCCAAAGGTGGAGCCGTGGCTGCCCGGCCCGAACAGGGGCGTGGCCTTGCCGGAGACCAGCGCCGCGCCGATGGGCACGCCGCCGGCCAGCCCCTTGGCCAGGCCCATCACATCCGGGGTGATGCCGGTGGCCTGGTGGGCGAACCAGTGGCCGGTGCGGCCGACGCCGCTTTGTACTTCGTCGACCATCATCAGCCAGTCGCGTTCGTCGCAGAGCCGGCGTATGCCGGGCAGAAAGTCGGCCGGCGGTACGCGCACGCCGCCTTCGCCCTGGATCGGTTCGACCAGCACCGCGGCGATATTGGCGTCGTCGAGCGCGGCGATGGCGTCGAGATCGCCATAGGGTACGCGCAGAAAGCCTTCGGGCAGGGGTCCGAAACCTTTCTGGGCATTGGCGTTGCCGGTCGCAGCCAGGGCGGCGAGGGTGCGCCCATGAAAGGAATTCTCCATGACCACGACCACCGGCTTGTCGATGCCGCGCTTGTGGCCATGCAGCCGGGCCAGCTTGATGGCGGCCTCGTTGGCCTCGCTGCCACTGTTGCCGAAGAATACGGCGTCCATGCCGGCGACTTCGCACAGGCGGTCGGCCAGACGTGTCTGGACGTCGATCTCGTAGAGGTTGGAGGTGTGCAACAGTCGGCCGGCCTGATCGGCAATGGCCTCGACCAGTGCCGGATGGGCATGGCCGAGCGTGTTCACCGCGATGCCGGAAAGGGCATCGAGATAGCGCTCGCCCTGGCTGTCGAACAGCCACGCGCCTTCGCCGCGCTCGAAGGCGATGGGCTGGCGTTTATAAGTCGGAATTAGATGCGAATTGGCCATAAGGCGTCCTGATGGGGTGGTTGCATACGTCGAAACCGGATCGCCGCAATACCGATCCCCCAAACGAAAAACGACCCCGCCGCATCGCGACGGGGCCGTATTCTAGCGCAAACTGCGGATCGTTCTAGCCGACCTGCTCGTCGTAGCGCTTGGCGATGCCGTCCCAGTTGACGACGTTCCACCAGGCATCCACGTATTCCGGCTTGCGGTTCTGGTACTTCAGGTAGAAGGCATGCTCCCAGACGTCCAGGCCCATCACCGGCTTACCGGATTCGGACACGACGTCCATGATCGGGTTGTCCTGGTTCTGGGTGGACACGATCTTGAGCTGGTTGCCCTGCGGGACCAGCCATACGAAGCCCGAACCGAACAGGCCGGTGGCCGCGTTCGTGAACTCTTCCTTGAAGGCATCGAAGGAGCCGAAGCTGGAATCGATCGCGGTACCCAGGCCGCCGGTCGGCTTGCCTCCGCCGGAAGGCGACATGCTGTCCCAGAAAAGGATGTGGTTGAAGTAACCGCCACCCTGGTTGCGAACGCCCGGGCCGTGCTGGCCGGCCTTGGACAGAATCGTTTCCAGATCCTGATCTTCGAGCTCGGTGCCTTCGATGGCTTTCTTGAATTTGGTCAGATAAGCGTTGTGATGCTTCTCGTAGTGAATCTCCATCGTACGACCGTCGATATACGGTTCGAGCGCGTCGTAGTCATAAGGTAGATCGGGCAGTTCAAATGCCATGACGTATCCCTTGTATTGAGATGAGTGAATCAACGCCGACTAGTTATATAGGGTTTGTCCGTCATTTTTCAAAGCGCGGCGGGCATATCCGCGCTGCCACGCGGCTTTGCCGCACGACACGACGGGCGGTTTGCGCGGGCGCTGCGAGGGCCTGTCGCGGGATCGCGCAGCCTGTCCGCAAGGGGCGAGTCGCCGTGTCGAGCGTGCCAAGACCAATACGCGCAACGCCGCGGGCCGCGCCGGCTTATTCTGGTGGGCGATCCAGGCCGTGCCGACGAGCGCCCGCCTGGCGCGGGCTCGTACGAAACGTCGACAGGCCCTAGACTCGACCCCATGAACGATAAAGCGCATTCCAGGCCCGCCGACGCCATCGAACTGGCGATTTTCGCCAGCCGTATCACCGCGGTCTGTGAAGAGATGGGCGCGAGCCTCGCGCAGGCTGCCTTTTCGCCCAATATCCGCGATCGGCTGGATTACTCCTGCGCGGTGTTCGATGCCCAGGGGCGCCTGTGCGCCCAGGCGGCGCATATCCCGGTGCATCTGGGCAGCATGGCGTATGCCATGGCCGATATCGTCGCCGCGCGCGATTGGGCGCCGGGGCAGATGATCGCGCTCAACGATCCGTATCTGGGCGGCACGCATCTGCCGGACGTGACCCTGATCGCGCCGCTGTTCGTGGGCGAGCAGCTGGTCGCCTTCGTGGCCAATCGTGCCCACCACGCCGATATCGGGGCCGACTCGCCCGGGTCCATGCCGCTGTCGAGCAGCCTCGATGAAGAAGGGCTCGTGATCACGCCGGTCGCGCTGGTGGATAACGATCGTATCGACGAATCGGTACTGGGTGGTTGGCTCGAGCATCTGCGCAACCCGCCGATTGCACGCGGGGATTTCAGCGCCCAGATCGCGGCCAATCGGGTCGGCTTGAAACGTTTGTCGGCGCTGATCGGCGAGGGCGAGGCCGCTGATGTGCATGCCTTTCGCGAGCGGCTGCGCGAGTACAACGACTATGCCCGGGAACTGGCCGCCAGCGCGCTGCGCGAATTGCCCAACGGCCGCTATACGTTCACCGATGTGCTCGACGACGACGGCCAGGGCAACCGCGACCTGGCGATCGCCTGTCGGATCGATATCGACGATGGCCGTATCGCCGTCGATTTCGACGGCAGTGCGCAGCAGACGGCAGGCAACGTGAACTGCCCGCTTTCGGTGACCGCCGCGGGCGCGCTCTATGTCTTTCGCTGCCTGATGCCGGAACAGGTACCCGCCTGTGCCGGGGCGTTCGAGGATATCCAAATCAGCGCCCCCGAAGGGTCGCTGCTCAACGCACGCCATCCGCGCGCGGTGGCAGCCGGCAACGTGGAAACCAGCCAGCGCGTCGTGGATGCCGTGCTCGGCGCGCTCGCCCACGCCATCGACGATCGTATTCCGGCAGCCAGCCACGGCAGCATGAACAACGTCGCGCTGGGTTCGCACGGTGCCGATACAGCCTGGGATTATTACGAAACCATGGGCGGCGGCCTGGGCGCCGGGCCGAATCGGGCCGGGGCCAGCGGTGTACAGGCCCATATGACCAACACGCTCAATACACCGGTCGAGGTGCTCGAGCGTCATTTCCCCCTGCGCATGCGTCGATATGCGCTGCGCCGCGACAGCGGCGGCACGGGCGCACACCGCGGCGGGGACGGGCTGATCCGCGAGATCGAGTTCCTTGCCGAGGCCAGCTATACGGTGCTCGCCGAGCGCCGCCGGCATGCGCCCTGGGCGCGCGCGGGCGGGGGCGACGGCGCGCCGGGCGAAAATCGGCTCGATAGCGATACGCTCGCACCGAAATGCACCGGCGTTGCAAACGCCGGGCAACGCCTCATGATCATCTCGGCCGGCGGCGGCGGTTACGGCGTTTCGTCGTAACGTGGCCTCGACAGGCGCGTTATAATCGAGCCAATAACAGTTTTTTCGAATCAGAGGACAACGCCATGAGCGCGAAGGCAATGGAAGTCATCAAGAACGAGGTCGAGAACAATCCGATCGTGCTTTACATGAAGGGCACCCCGGACTTCCCGCAGTGCGGTTTTTCGGCACGCAGCGCCGAGGCGATCAAGGCCTGCGGCGTGCCGTTCAAGGCCGTCAACGTATTTGACGACGAAGAGATCTATCGCCAGGGCGTGAAGGTCTATTCGAACTGGCCGACCATCCCGCAGCTGTTCGTCAACGGCGAGCTGGTGGGCGGTTCGGATATCGTGATCGACATGTTCCAGTCCGGCGAGCTCAAGACGATGCTCGAAAACGCAGCCAACAAGGGCTGATTCGAATTCCAGCGCCGCCGGCACAAGCCGGCGGCCTGCTTTTTACGCGAGATATACAAGGAGTAGCGGCCCATGGCCTACAAGCACGTGCGCTTGCCCGAAGACGGACAGAAGATCACCGTCGAAAACGATCAGATGAATGTGCCGGACAACCCCATCCTCGGCTATGTCGAGGGCGACGGGATCGGCCCCGATATCACCAAGGCCTGTCTGCGCATCTGGGACGCGGCGGTCGAGAAAGCCTATGGCGGCAAGCGCAAGATTCATTGGGCCGAGCTGTTCATGGGCGAAAAGGCTGCCAAGGTCTACGACGGCGACTACTTCCCGGCCGAAACGCTGGAAGCCATCAAGGACCTGTGGGTCGCCATCAAGGGCCCGCTGACCACGCCGGTCGGCGAGGGCTTTCGCTCGCTCAACGTCTCGCTGCGTCAGGAACTCGACCTCTACGCCTGTGTTCGCCCCGTGCGCCACTACGCGGGCGTGCCGTCGCCGCTGAAAGACCCGGGCAAGGTCGACGTGGTGATCTTTCGCGAGAACACCGAAGACGTCTACTGCGGTATCGAATACCAGTCCGGCACCGAAGAGAACAAGAAGCTGGCCAAGTTCCTCAAGGAGGAAATGAAGGCCGACTTCTTCGAGGATGCCGGCCTCGGCATCAAGCCGATCTCGGAGTTCGGCACCAAGCGTCTCGTGCGCAAGGCCATCCAGTACGCGATCGACAACGGCCGCGAATCGGTGACCCTGGTGCACAAGGGCAACATCATGAAGTTCACCGAGGGCGCCTTCCGTGCCTGGGGTTATGAAGTCGCCCGCGAAGAGTTCGGCCACTGCACGATCACCGAGGACCAGCTGTACTCCGAGTACAACGGTCGTCAGCCGGAAGGCAAGATCGTGATCAAGGATCGCATCGCCGACATCATCTTCCAGCTCATGCTGCTGCGCCCGGACGATTTCGACGTGCTGGCCACCATGAACCTCAACGGCGACTACCTCTCGGACGCCGCGGCGGCCGAGGTCGGCGGTATCGGCATCGCCCCGGGTGCCAACATGTCCGATAACATCGCCGTGTTCGAGGCCACCCACGGCACAGCACCCAAGTACGCCGACAAGAACAAGGTCAACCCGGGTTCGCTGCTGTTCTCGGGCGTGAACATGCTCGAATACATCGGCTGGCAGGAAGCCGCTGACCTGATTTCGCTGGCCTATCCGGAAGTGCTCGCGGACAAGATCGTGACCTACGATTTCGCCCGCAACATGGAAGGCGCCACGGAAGTGGGTACCAAGGAATTCGCCGATGCGCTGATCGAGCAGATCAACGGCGGTATCGACCTGGAAACCAAGCGCAAGCAGCGCAGCGAAAAGCTTGCCCGCGAGCGCAAGCAGCGTGAGATCCGTCGTCTGCTTCAGCCCATGGAAGAGATGATCGCCAGCGGGCGCACGCCCACGAGCGTATCGGACGTGATGACGCGTACGCTGATTACCGTCACCGACGAGACCAGCGTGCATGACGCCATGCACGAGATGCGCAAGAACGAAGTCTCGTCGCTGGTGGTCGAGCCCAACGATTCCGGCGAGTGGGGCATCATGACCCGTCGCGATATCGTCACCAAGATCGTGCGCGAGGGTAAATCGCCCACGGATATCACGGTGGGCGAGATCGCCTCGCGCCCGGTGGTCACCGTGGCCCCGGAAACGCATCTGCGCGATGCGGCCAACACCATTGCCGAGAACAACATCAGCCGTTTGCTGGTGGCCGGCAAGGATGGCGAGCCGATGGGCATCACCACCGAAACCGATATCTTCGGTGCCATCGAGCAGTCCGGCTGGCTGCCGGAAGCCTGATACCGGCTTGGCATGAAGTGATACGAGCGGGCCACGTTTCGACGTGGCCCGCTTGTTTGTATCAGATAAAAAACAAGAGGCCTCGCAGCACGTGGATCACAGCCCGTCTTCTGTAGCGCAACGTATCGGCATTGTCTTGATAGGCGACGAACTGCTTTCGGGCAAGCGCCAGGACAAGCACATGCCGCGGGTCATCGAGATCCTCGACGCGCGGGGCATGGAGCTGTCCTGGGCACGCATGGTCGGCGACGATGCCGGGCTGCTGGAAGCCACGCTGCGCGAAACGCTGGCAGGTAACGACATCGTGTTCAGCTTTGGCGGTATCGGTGCCACCCCCGACGACCGAACCCGCCAGTGCGCGGCGGCTGCAGCCGGCGTGGCGCTGGAATTCAATTCCGAAGGCCGAGCGCTGCTGGAAGCGCGGTTCGGTGACGAGGCCTATCCCAAGCGCATCCACATGGTGGAGTGGCCGGTCGGTGCTACGGTCATTCCCAACCCGGTCAATCAGGTGCCCGGTTTCAAGTTCGGCCATCATCATTTCGTGCCCGGTTTCCCCAGCATGGCCTGGCCGATGATCGAATGGGTGCTGGATACCCACTACCCGCATCTGCAGCGCGCAGAACGCAACGTCGAACGGCTGCTGGAAGTGCTCGATACCCCGGAAAGCGCGCTCATCGACCTCATGCAACAGGTCATGGACGCACATCCGGATGTGCGTATCGCCTGTCTGCCGAACGCCAGCGGCAAACGTTCTATCGAATTTGGGGTAAGGGGAACGCCGGTTGCGGCCGATAATGCCTTCACAGCGCTCGTGGCCGCGTTGGAAGCGGCCGACGTGCCGCTCGGTCGCGGCCGGCCATAACCGCCGGTCGATCCAGTTACGGCGTTGTAGTGCTTGGTAATTTAGAAGTTTTTTGAAGATGCCGGTGTCGGAGTGAACGCTCCCCCGGGGGAGGCCTTCTTGCAGCAGTCGAACGCAACGTCTTTATCCCGGATCACGTCGGTCTTTCGTGGCGGTATGTCCCGCTACGCCGTTTATGGCTTCGCGATCGCGGTATTCGCGGTGCTGATGGCCACCGTTGCAGCGGTCATGCTATCGGGCGAGTCGCTGACGCTGGCCAATCTGTACGCGGCCCAGGTGGGCAACCCCATGCTGCTGGCACTGGACCTGATGCCTTTTGTCTTCGCCCTGTGGGGCCAGGGCGTGGCGGTGGTCTTTGCCGACGATTCGGCGCGCGCGCGATCCAAGAACCCGGATGGAGAGCACAACGAAAAGCTCGCGCTCCAGGCCGAAGCACGGCGTCTCGAACAGGAAGACACGCTGACCGGTCTGGCCAACCGCGCTTACTTTTTGCAGCAGCTCGACGCCACGCTGGGCAACGCCGAGCTCAATCGCACGCGGGTCGGCGTCATCGTGCTCGACCTCGACGGCTTTTCGGAAGTCAACGATCAGTTCGGCGCGGCCAACGGGGATCGCGTACTCAAAAGCGTGGCACGCCGGCTCTCCAACGCCACGGAAAATACCGGTTCGATTCTGGCCAGACTGGGCGGCAACAGCTTCGGTCTGGCGGTCGACGGCCTGCAATCCACCCGCGCGCTCGAAGACCTGGCCCAGCGCATGCGCGACGTCCTGATTCCGCCGTGTACGCTGGACAAGCTCTCGTTGAACCTCGCTGCCAGCGTTGGCGGTGCGATCTATCCGGACAACGCCACCGATTCCTTCGGGCTGGTGAATGCCGCCGACGGGGCGATGCAGCATGCCAAGGCCGGCGGCGGCGGCTTCGAACTGGTGCAGACCGCGATGCCGGTCGAAGACGCCGAAATGCACAGCCTCAGCGCGGAACTGCGCACCGCCATCGAACAAGACCAGCTGGTGCTGTATCTGCAGCCGCTCATCGATGTTCAGGCGGACGAAGTACACGGCATGGAAGCGCTGGTGCGCTGGCAGCACCCGCGCCGCGGCTTTTTGCCACCGGGCGAGTTCATACCGCGCGCCGAACGTGCCGGCCTGATGAATGAGCTGTCCAAATGGGTGCTGCGCAGGGCGCTAGAATACAATGCGGCCCTGCGCAAGCAAGGCTGGTCCATTGGCGTATCGGTCAACCTGTCGGCGCGCTCGCTTCTCGACCCGGAGTTTCCGGACTTGCTGGCCGATCTGTTGGCGACCTACGAAGTACCTTCGGAAGTGCTGACTATCGAGATCACCGAAGACACGCTCATGTCCGATCAGCGCCGCACCATGGATGTGGTAACGCGCGTATCGAACATGGGCATCCATATCTCGATCGACGACTTCGGCACCGGCTATTCGCAGCTGACCTATCTCAAGCGCCTGCCGGCCAGCGAAATCAAGATTGACCGCTCGTTCGTCACCGATATGCTCGAGTCCGATACCGACATGGCCATCGTCAAGGCAACGATCGAGCTCGGGCATGCGCTGGGCCTACGGGCGGTGGCAGAAGGCATCGAGTATGAAAACCAGAGCGTCAAGCTGCGCGAACTGGGCTGCGACATCATTCAGGGCTATTACATGGGTCGGCCCATGCCGTTCGACAAACTGTGCGAATGGCTGGCGGAATGGCAGCTGCACCACCAGTCACGCGCCGTTGCGGTCGGCGAATCGGCACGCGGTCGCTAACCGCCACGCCAGCCGCTTAAGGCAAGCGCTGGCGGCGCATGCAGCGGCTGCGCCGCGATTGCGAAGGAACAACGGATTGGTGGTATCGGCGGTCATTTCTTGGCGCCGGCGCAATAAATAACGCGTCGATATCGGCCCGCGCCTTGCCTGACACGCCCGGCACGGGCAATGCGATGGCATATCCCGTGACGACGGGCCCTAACCCCGTCCTGTTGCGTTCGATTCGAAGTGCAGGGACTGCCCGAACGCGGGCACGATGAAGTGCTCGGCGGCGAGCCCGGCGGCCGCCCGCGCGCTCGCCAATGCGGTGGCCGGCGCGTGTTGACCTTCGTCTGTGAGCTTGAAGGTCGCGAAGTGGATACCAACACTCTGGCAGGCGCCGAGTCGTTCATGTGCTTCAACGGCGTCGCTCGGGTTCATGTGTTGCGGGGCCATGAACCAGCGCGGCTCATAGGCGCCAATCGGCAACAGCGCGATACGCGGCGCGCCCAGGTGCTGTCGTATCGCCTGAAAATGCGACCCCATGCCGGTATCGCCAGCAAAATAGATCGGGCCTGCCGGGGCGTCGAACCAGAAACCGGCCCATAGGCTGCGATTACGGTCGAACAGGCCACGCCGGGACCAGTGCCGCGCGGGCGTGAGCGTAACCCGAACCCGCGCGCTCAAATCCAGACCCTGCCACCAGTCTCGACTGACCACGCGCCGGCCACCGAAACGGTGGATACAGGCCTCGAGGCCCAGCGGCACCACGAACAGCGGGTCGAACCGGGCGATCAGTCGCCGGATCGACGCGCGGTCGAGATGGTCGTAGTGGGCATGGCTGATGGCGACGACATGAATGGGCGGCAGGGCGTCGAACGCCACACCGGGCGGGTGATAACGGCGCGGACCCGCCCAGGACAGGGGGCTGGCGCGCTGGGAAAAGATGGGGTCGGTGAGAATGTTCAGGCCGGCGGTCTGAATCAGCACCGTGGCGTGGTTGATCCAGGTGATGCACAGGCCGTCGTCAACGCACTGCGCCGGCGAGGGCGGCGGATCGAAGTGTTCGATCCGTTGCCAGGGCTGGCTGTCGCGGTTGCGCCACCAGCGCAGTAGATCGCCGGGGCGGTGGCGCATCGGAGATGGGTTATGAAAACGCCGGCCGTCGAAATGATCGCTTACCGGGCCGCGATAGCCTGCTTTGTTTGCGGGCAGAATTCGGCGCGTCAATGCGCGCAGCGCGTGTTTCATGGGTGGTTTGCCCTAGCTGCGCCGACGGCGGGTCACGACCACGATCAACGCTGCGCAGATCACCGCTGCCGCGCCGAGCGCGCTCAAAAGGTCGGGCGTTTCCTGCCATCCTGCCCAACCGATCAGGGCCGCGAACAACACCGTGGTATAGATCAGGGCGCCGATATGCGCAGCCGGTGCCAGGCTGTAGGCCCGGGTGAGCAGCAGCTGGCCGGCCGTTGCGATACTGCCGGCGCCAAACAGCGCCAGCCATTGCGCGGGCGTAGGCGTCTGCCAATAGACGATCGCAGGGACGGCGGATACGAGAGTGCCCAGCACGCTGAAATACATCACGATACGTACGGTCGGCTCGGTATCGGACATCCGACGAATGGCCGCCATTGAGGTCGCAGCCAACAGCCCGGCCGCCAGGCCGGCCAACCCTGCGGGGCCCTGCCAGCCGAGGCCGGGCTTGAGAATAAGCAGCACGCCGATGAACCCGATGATCACTGCGGGAAAGATACGCGCGGCTGGCCGCTCGCCCAGCCATAGCCAGGCAATGAAGGGCAGAAACAACGGCTGGCTGTAGTTGAGCAGTACCGCGCTGGCCAGTGGCATCTGCGACAGCGCATAGAAAAAGCAGTACATGGCCCCGAGGCCGGTCGTTGCCCGCAGTAAATGCATGCCCGGCCGAGCGGTACGCATGGATACGGCTGTCGGCCCGCGTCGCGCAAGCCACGGCAGGAGCACCGCCAGCGCGAACAGATTGCGAAAGAATACGACCACCGTATTGGGCAGATCGCTGCCCACAAGCTTTATGCAGGCGCTGACCACGGCAAAGGCCGCGGCGCCGGCCACGGCCATCATCGCGCCGCGGCGTAGGTCCACGGCGCGATCACTCACGCCGACGCCTTCACGCTTGAAACAAGCGCCGCGATGGAACCCTGCATGAATCGGCCCGGCTCAGAACCAGGGGCTGGCCCGTACCGTGGGCGGCGCGCAGGCGCCCTGCGCGTGGCCGGGCCGGGCATCGTCAGCTTGCGTCGAGCGTGTCGCTGATGGGCGTATCCGTGGCGTTGCCCCAGTCCGACCAGGCCCCGGGATAGCCGCGAACCTTGTCGAAGCCCAGATACTTGAGTACGAGATAGCTATACGAGGAGCGCATATGGCTCTGGCAATAGTTGACGATCTCGTGCTCGCTTTCGATATCGTGATCGGAGATGACCTGAAGCAGCTCCGTGCGCGGACGCAGCCGGCCGTCCGGGCCCTTGAGCAGATTCCAGTCAAGGTTGATTGCGCGGGGGATATGGCCGCCACGGGCGCTGCGCACATCGGTGCCGGCATATTCGGGCGCGCTGCGCACGTCCAGAAACGCCACGCCGGGATCGTTCAGATGCGCCTCGATCCACCCGCGATCGGCAATGCCTTCGGCCCGGGGTTCGACGTTAAACGCGCTGGCGCCGGCCTGGGGCGGCCCGCTTTCCAGCGCAAGCCCGGCTTCATGCCAGGCCGACAGCCCGCCGTCGAGCAACGAGATACGCTCATGCCCCATCACGTCGAGCGTATACAGCAGGCGTGCGGCCTGGGAATCGCCGGCCCGGTCGTAGGCCACGATATGGGCATCGTTACGCAGCCCGGCGTCGGAAAAGACGTCGGCAAGCTGCCGGGCATCCGGCAGCAGGCCGGCGACCGGTGCCGCGCTGGCCGTGAAATCGCTTATCGCGATTTGCAGTGCCCCCGGGATATGCGCCCGGTCATAATCGCTGGCGCTGTCGACGGCGATGATCTGAACGTCGGCATCGCCGATCACGGCGTTCAGCTGCTCGGCGTCGACGAACAGGGGCAGCTTGGCGGGCATAGGGTCTCCTGACTTTTCGAAAATACAGGGCCTATACGTTTTCGCCGGCCAGATAGAGCCAGGTGCTGACCACGGTATCGGGGTTGAGCGACATGCTCTCGATATTCTGCTCGAGCAGCCACTTGGCCAGATCGGGGTAGTCCGACGGGCCCTGACCGCAAATGCCTACGTACTTATTGTTGCGCTTGCAGGCCGAGATGGCTTTTTCCAGCATCACCTTCACCGCCGGGTCGCGCTCGTCGAACAGATGCGAGATCAGCCCGGAGTCGCGGTCCAGCCCCAGCGAGAGCTGGGTCATGTCGTTGGAGCCGATGGAGAAGCCGTCGAAGTATTCCAGGAACTCGTCGGCCAGAATCGCGTTCGAGGGCAGCTCGCACATCATGATGATCTTGAGCTCGTCTTCGCCGCGCTTGAGGCCGTGTGCGGCAAGCAGATCGCTCACGCCCTTGGCTTCGCCGAGCGTGCGCACGAACGGGATCATGATCTGAACGTTCTTCAGACCCATGTCATTGCGTACACGCTTGACCGCGGCCAGCTCCAGCTCGAAGCAGGGGGTGAAATCCTTGGCCAGATAGCGCGAGGCGCCGCGCCAGCCGATCATCGGGTTTTCCTCCTCCGGCTCGAAGCGCTCGCCGCCGATGAGGTTGGCGTATTCGTTGGACTTGAAGTCCGACAGGCGCACGATCACCGGCTTGGGCGCAAAGGCGGCCGCAATCGTGGCAATGCCTTCGACCAGGCGATCGATATAGAACTCGACCGGGCTGGAATAGCCGGCGATATGCGCATCGATGGTCTTTTTCAGATCCTCCGGCTGCTCGTCGTATTCCAGCAGGGCGCGTGGGTGTACGCCGATCTGGCGGTTGATGATGAACTCGAGCCGCGCCAGCCCCACGCCGGCATTCGGCGTCATGGAGAAGTCGAAGGCGCGCTCGGGGTTGCCCACGTTCATCATGATCTTGGTGTTGATCTCGGGCATCTTGTCGAGCGAGACCTCGTCGACGTTGAAGTCGATCTCGCCGTCGTAGACATAGCCCGTATCGCCCTCGGCACAGGACACGGTGACCGGCATGCCGTCGGTGAGCTTTTCGGTTGCGTTGCCCGAGCCGACCACGGCCGGAATACCGAGCTCGCGCGCGATGATCGCGGCGTGGCAGGTGCGTCCGCCGCGGTTGGTCACGATCGCCGAGGCGCGCTTCATGACCGGCTCCCAGTCCGGATCGGTCATGTCGGTGACCAGGATATCGCCGGCCTGGACCTTGTTCATTTCCTTGATGGACTTGACGTTGCGTACCTTGCCGGCACCCACGCGCTGGCCGATCGAACGGCCTTCCACCAGAATGTCGCGGCCGGCCGAGTTGAGCTGGTAGCGTTCAAGCGTACCGCCGCTGTTGGATTTCACCGTTTCCGGACGTGCCTGGAGGATATAGAGTTCGCCGGTTTCGCCGTCCTTGCCCCATTCGATATCCATCGGCCGGCCATAGTGGCGCTCGATGATCAGGGCCTGGGCAGCCAGGGCCTCGGCGTCGGCATCGGTGATCGAAAAGCGGCTCTGGTCGGCGGCGTCCACGTCCACGAACTCGGTCGTCTTGCCGTGGCTGCGATCGGCGGTATAGACCATCTTCACGGCCTTGCCGCCGTTCACCCGCCGCAGGATGGCCGGGCGTTTGGCGTCGACGTTGGGCTTGTAGACATAGAATTCGTCGGGGTTCACCGCGCCCTGGACCACGGCCTCGCCCAGGCCCCAGGAGCTGGTGATGAACACCACCTGGTCGAAGCCGGACTCGGTATCGATGGTGAACATGACGCCCGAAGAACCGGTATCCGAACGCACCATGCGCTGGATGCCCGCCGAGAGGGCCACCTGGCTGTGTTCGAAGCCCTTGTGGACGCGATAGGAAATCGCGCGGTCGTTGAACAACGACGCAAACACGTCCTTGATCGCGAGCATGACGTTGTCGAGCCCGCGGACGTTGAGAAAGGTTTCCTGCTGGCCGGCGAAGGAGGCGTCGGGCAGGTCTTCCGCGGTTGCCGACGAGCGCACGGCCACGGAAATATCCGCGTTGTCGCCGGCCAGCGTTTCGAAAGACTCACGGATCGCGTCTTCGAGCTCGGGCGGGAAGGGGTGGTCGATCACCCAGCGGCGGATCTTGTCACCGGTTTCGGCCAGGGCATCGACGTCGTCGACGTCCAGCGCATCGAGCGCGGCGTTGATGCGATCGGCCAGCCCGTCGTGGGCCAGAAACTGGCGATAGGCATCGGCAGTGGTCGCGAAACCGTCCGGCACATTCACGCCCGCATCGGCAAGATGGCTGATCATTTCGCCCAGAGAGGCGTTCTTGCCGCCTACCGTCTCGACGTCGTTCATTCCCAGCTGGCTGAACCAGGCCACGTGCTCGCTTTGCAAGATGTGCGTCCTCGCAGGTAAACGTTCGAAAGCGCGATTTTACACATTCGCGAATGCTGCCGGGTCGAAAAACGCATTGCGTGCGACCGGTATGGCCGCGAATACATGGCTAGTCGAAGCCTCGACGCTCGTGCACGATAGCCGTCATGACAACGAACGATCACCCCAAACGCTCGATATTCTTCCTATCGGATCGCACCGGTATTACCGCGGAAACCCTGGGCGCGACACTGCTTACCCAGTTCGACGAAGGCTCTTTCCGCCAGTCGACGCTGCCGTTCGTCAATACGCCGGAAAAAGCGCGTTCGGCGCTGGAATACATGGAGCACACCGGCGCTGCGAGCGGCCTCAAACCGATCGTGTTCTCGACCACGGTCAGCGAGGAGGTGCGCAAGATCTTGCGCGAAGGCAACGTGGTGTTTCTGGACCTGTTCGACCAGTTCGTGCCGGCGCTGGAAGGCGCGCTCGATACCAAGTCCACGCATCGGGAAGGGCGCGCTCATGGCATAGCCGACGAGGATATCTACGAATCGCGCATCGATGCGATGAACTATGCGTTGACCCACGATGACGGCGTGGGCGAGAACGGCTACCACAAGGCCCAGGTGATCCTCGTCGCGCCCTCGCGCTGCGGCAAGACGCCGGTATGCATCTATCTGGCCATGCAGCACGGCGTGTATGCCGCGAACTACCCGCTCACCGAGGAAGACCTCGAACGACGCACGCTGCCGCCCGCGCTGGCCGAGCACAAGGACAAGCTCTACGGTCTGTGGATCGACGCCGAACGCCTGCACCAGATCCGTAGCGAGCGCCGCAAGGGCAGCCAGTATGCCGCGCTGCCGCAGGTGTCCTACGAGCTGCGCCAGGCGGAAGGCCTGTACAAGCGCCACGGCCTGTCCTACTCGGAAACCACCAACAAGTCGATCGAAGAGATCGCGACCATGATCATGCAGGACAAGAACATCCGTCGACGCTCCTTCTAGGGCCTGTCTCGCGACGACAGGCCCCAAGCCTTCAGCGTGGTATCGGCCGGCCGATTTGAAAAGCGTTCACCCTGCCGTATAGTCCGCTAGATGCCCACACTACAACGCAATCACTGGCTGGCCGCGGCACAGCCCCGGAGCTTTACGGGCCTGATGGGCCTCTACGAGAGCAACTACCGGCGCTTCGAGCGGCTGGTGCCGGAGCTGGATCTGCCCTTCGAGACGGCCGAATCGCGGGGTGCCGACGACACGCTCTATCTGCGCGTGGTCGAACGCTGTCGCTATACCACGACCGTGCATCTGACCTACTGGTTCGGCGAAGGCGAGGCGCGCCACGCCGATCCCGATCTGTTGCTGCGCGTCTACCAGGATGCCCAGCTTGCCGAAGCCATCTCCTGTGACGCGCGCTCGCGCTACGTGGCGCTTGCCGGCGTGCCGGAAATAGACGAAGACGTGCTCGCCACGCAATGGCCGCGCAACCTGTTGCTCAACAAGTGGCTCGCCTACTGTCTCGCCCAGGGACACGGGTTTGGCGGCGCACACCGGCCGCGTCAACCACGGGACTGATCCCGGCGAAAACCGGTGCTTGGCGGCTGTTCTCAACGCTCGGGCGGCATCGGCTCAGGCACCCTATAGCAATACATCCGTTTGCCGGCCGATAACGCACGTGCGCGAACGCATGCGTGCGGTAGCCAAAGGCCGCGAAGCCGTTGAGAAAAGCTGATCCGTTCAGCTGTTCGGATACCCAATGAATAACAGCCGCCGCTTGCGCTACCGCGCCGGTGTGCGCTTTCGTCGGGGCCGTCAGTGGGCGGCAGGTGGCGGCGATCCGCGGCGACGCTTGGTCGATTTGGTTTCGCTCTCGGCCTCACTGTCATCGTGCAGCTGCAGCCCGACGGTCTCGATGATGCCCGCATGCAGTGACCGTACGGTCAGGCGCAGGCCGTCGACATCGACCACGTCGCCTTCGACGGGCCGGCGCTTGAGCCGACGGCGCATATAGTCGGCAATCGACAGCTCCCAGTGGTGTTCGGACAGACTCAGGTCGTATACGCCGGCCAGCTCCGACATCGCGGCATCGCCGCGCAGCGTGAAACTGCCGAAAAACCGCCGTGCCTCCGGTGCATGCTTGGTGTCGCCACGAAAGAGTTTGCCGAGTTCATCGCTGTGCTGGGCCGGCGTGATCAGATACAGCAGGTCGCCCACGGCGTACACGAAGTGGGCCTTGGGAAACAGCAGGCGATGTGCGCGCGTGACCGCGATACAGCGAAGACCCTCGAAGCGCTGCAGGGCCTCTCCCTGCGTGGTGGCCAGGCTGGACGCCGGTTCGATACGAAAGGCCAGCAACACGAAGTTCTGTCGGCGTTGGCCGAGAAAGCCGAAGGTTGCCTGCGGCCCCGGTTCCTGCGGCACCTCGAGCTTGAGCAGGCGCGCGGTCCAGGCCAGGGAGCTGCCCTGCACGATCAGCGATACCAGCACGACCGCGAAGGTGATATCGAATAGAAACTGGGCGCCTTCGAGTTCGGCCATCAGCGGGAACAGCGACAGCACGATAGGCACCGCGCCGCGCAGGCCCACCCAGGCAATGAAACCCTGCTCCCGGGTCGGGAAGTTGAAGGGCAGCAGGCTCAGCCACACCGCCAGCGGGCGGGCCACGAACATCAGGAATGCTGCGATCAGCGCGGCCGCGCCGGCATGCGCCCACAGCTGGTGCGGGTTGACCAGCAGGCCCAGCACCAGAAACATGCCGGCCTGGGCGATCCAGGCCAGTCCGTCCATCACCCGGAAGACGTGTTCTGAGGCATGGTTGCGGCGATTGCCCACCACCAGTCCCACCAGATAGATTCCGAGAAAGCCACTGCCGCCGAGCTGGTTGATAGCGGTGAACGCCATCAGTCCGCCGGAAGCCACCAGCAGGGCATACAGGCCCTCGACGAGGCGCACGCGCGAGGCCAGAAACGACAGGCCGTAACCCAGCAACAGCCCGCCCGCGATCCCGATGCCGAACTGCGAGACGATTTCGCTGGCGATGCTCGAGGCGGTGAAGCCTTCGCTGGCATCGATCGTGGCCAGCAGGAAGGTGACCATGAAGATGGCCATCGGATCGTTGGTGCCGGACTCGATCTCGAGGGTGGCGCTAACGCGCTGGTTCAAGGTGACGCCGGAACTGCGCAGCTGGGAGAACACGGCGGCCGCGTCGGTGCTGGCCACGATCGACCCCAGCAACAGGCCATAACGCCAGTCCAGGTTCAGCCACACCGCGATGAACGCGCCGGCCAGCGACGCCGATACGAGCACGCCCACGGTGGCCAACGATAACGCCGGCCATAGTGCCACCCGGAATGTCTGCAGGTGGGTACGCAGCCCGCCGTCGAGCAGGATGATCGCCAGCGCCAGGTTGGCGATGAAAAACGCCAGTGGCACGTTGTCGAAATCGATCTGGCCCGGGCCGTCCTGGCCGGCCAGCATGCCCACCAGCAGAAAGATCAGCAGTAAGGGCGGGCCGAAGCGCGCCAGCGAACTGGCGACTACGCTCAGAAAAAGCAGCAGGCCGACAAAGAAAAGGATGATGTTGGTGTCGGTCATCGAATCCGAATAGCGGTCATCAAACAAACGGTGGCGGGCTTGGGTGAGACGGCCACCATGGCAAAGGCTTAGCATCAACTATGCCATGTACGGCGTGCAGGCGATTCGTAATGCCCAGCACCGGCGCTTGGACACTGCGATGTGGACGCTGTTCGCGGCAGGCGCGATCGAGGCCGGGTTCGTACGGCGGCCTGGTAACAAACGGCACGGCCGGCGGGCAGATCCGGCGGGCAAGAAAAAGCCCCGTATCGCGCTTTGCGATACGGGGCCGACTTGGTGGAGGCGGCGGGAATCGAACCCGCGTCCGCGGATTCTCGACCCTCGGGTCTACATGCTTATTTCGTCTTTGATTGTCGGCGCGAGGTTACCCGACGAAAAGGGAAAACCTGCGCGTATCTTCGTTTGCTCTTAACGGGTCGGCCCGAAGCGGGGCCTTGCCGCGAGTCTGCAAGAGTCGATACCCGGGTCCGGAAGCACAGACACTTACCGGTCGGGCACTAGCAGGCTTTTTAAGCTGCTAGAGCGTAGTTGTCGTCGTTCGCAACTAGCTTAGGTTGCAAATTGATTAACGAGGTTGATTTGCGACCTCGGCATGCACCTTGGGTTTTGACATCCGCGTCGAAGCCATGTCGCCCCCGAAAAAGGCAATTAGATTGTAGCAGTAAAACAGGGTGTGGGCGGCAGGAATAAAATCAAGCCGGTCGCGATCAGGTGCGCAGGATTTGCGCCTTGCGGCGATTCCAGTCGGCTTCCTTCTTCGTCTGGCGCTTGTCGTAGTTCGCCTTGCCCTTGGCCAGCGCGATCTCGAGCTTGGCCTTGCCACGCTTCCAGTACATCGCCAGCGGTACGACGGTAAAGCCTTTCTGTTCGGTCGCGCCGATCAGGGTGGCCAGCTCGCGCTCGTGCAGCAGCAGCTTGCGCGTACGCGTGGCATCCACCACCACGTGCGTGGACGCCGATTCCAGCGGCTGGATATGACTGCCAAGCAGGAAGGCTTCGCCGTCCTTGATCAGCACATAGGCTTCGGTGATGCGCCCCTTGCCGGCACGCAGCGCCTTGACCTCCCAACCTTCGAGCACGAGACCGGCTTCCAGACGCTCTTCCAGAAAGAAGTCGTGACGCGCACGCTTGTTGAGCGCGATGGTCGAACTGGGCTGTTTGCTGTTTTTTTGCTTTGCCATGGCCTTAGTATAGCGGGCCAGGGCAAGCAGGGAACCGGGGGGATGATTTGCCGGCCTTAATTCACAGCGCGTGGGCGACAAGCGCGTGCCAGCCGCGGGGCGTACGTGCATGATCGATTTCAGACAGGCAGGCCGATGCCCGCTTTAAGCCATGTGGCAACGCGCGCATGCGTCTGCCCATCCAGGCGCCTCAAGCGCTGATGGTGGCCTTCGCACAGCGTCCGGAATGGTCTTCTTCATCGCGCTTCGTAATCGCGATGACGGCGGCGGTCGTGAGCTTGAGCAACCTCTGGCGCCTGCCGTATCTGTTGTCGGATTACGGCGCCGGCGCGTTCTTGCTGGTCTATGTCACGGCGCTGCTGAGCATGGGGTTGCCGTTGTTATCCGGCCAGCTGCTCATGGCGCGGGGCACGCGCGCGGACGTGCCCGGCGTTATCGCAGCCTGGACCCGCAACGCGCCGCATTCGCGCCTGTGGATCTGGAGCGGTTATCTCGCAGTGGTCGGCGCCGGCATGCTGCTGGCTGCCTACAGCGTGGTGGCCGCCTGGAGCCTGGCCTACAGTCTGCGCGGCGTGACCGGCATGCTCGACGGCAGTTCGGTGTCGGCGGCGAGCGCGCAGTTCGTGACGTTCGCGCGCGATTCGGAGCGTGGTTTCGGCTGGCTGCTACTGTTCTTCGGCCTGATCGTCGCAACCGCGGCACACGGGCTGCGGCGCGGCGTCGAGCCGGTCATGCGTACGCTGGCCTTCTGCATGCTCATGGCGTTGACCGCGCTGGTGGTGTCTGCCGCCATGCATGCGCGCGCCGACGATGCGCTTTATGCGATTTTCGCGGTCGACTTTGCCGCGCTGGGCTGGCGCGGCGTGTTCGAAGCGCTGTATCAAGCCTTTTTCACGCTCAGCCTCGGCACCGGGGTGGTGGTGTGTTTCGGTAGTTATCTGCCCAGCAATACACCGGTGGTACGGTTTTCGCTGATTATTCTGGGGGTCGATCTGGCGGTGTCGCTGGCCTGTGCCTTCATGCTGGCCGTGTTCGTGGGCCCCAGCGAAGCCGATCTGGATGTCGGCATTCAGAGTCTGTTCGAAACCCTGCCGGTCGCCATGGCCGGCGATTGGCAGGCGCCGATCATGTTCGTGCTGGTGGCGCTGGTGAGTCTGTCGACCGCGATCGGCCTGTTCGAGCCGGTGGTCCAGCTGGTCCAGCAGCGCAGCGGCTATACGCGCCTGCGTGCCACGCTCTATTCGGGTCTGGTGCTGGCGCTGCTGGGCATGGCGGCACTGCTTTCCTTTGGCGTGCTCGATCGGGTGACCCTGTGCGGCTACAACCTGTTCGGTTGGCTGATGCTGATCACCGCCCAGCTCATCGGGCCGTTGACCGGGCTGCTTCTGTGTATCCTGCTGGGGCGGGTATTGGCCCGGAAGCGGCTGGTCGATGCCTGGCAACATGCCGGCGGATACAGTCGCGCGACCGGTTTTGCGGTCTGGCATGCGCTGTTGCGCTATCCCACGCGCATCGTGCTGGTGCTCGTGCTGGCCTATGCACTGGGCGCATTGCGCCTGATCGAGATGGTGTGGTTTCCGTGAGCGAAGCGATCGAAGTGGACGTGGTGCTGGCGTTGCCGGGCGAATGCCTGCGCCGGCGGGTATGCCTTCAACCGCCGGTGAGTGCGGCGGATGCGTTTCAGGCCAGCGGGCTGGATCGTATCTATCGCGAACGCGTCGGCGCGGATACGCCGCCGCTGGGCGTGTATGGGCGCAAGATCAGGTACGACCAGCCGCTCAACGGGGGTGAGCGCCTGGAGATTTATCGTCCTCTCACCGCCGACCCGCGCCAGCGTCGCCGTGCGCGCGTGGATGCCCGTCGCCGCGACGAACGCGCGGCGGCCGACGGCTCAGGTGCCGGGGAGAGGGCGGCTGAGCTGACGATCGGCGGAGCGGTCGATGTCGTCGCTACCGGGCAGGTCGTTATCCGGGCCGGGGGTCACGCTGGACGGCACCGGTTCGTCATCCATGATTTGCGAAGTGTATTCCTCGTCGCCATCGATCTCGGCAAGCTTGTCGTTGACGAAATAGAGGTTGAGCTCGCTTTTGCGCACGTGTGCGCGCGGATCGCGGTAGTAGAAGACGTAGTCCCAGCGATCGTTTTCAAAGCTGCTGTCGATCAGCGACGTGCCCATGACGTACTCGACCTGACGCTTGGTCATGCCGATTTCGAGCTGGTTGACGTTTTTGGCCGTCACCACGTTGCCCTGCACCACCGGCACGCGGAAAAAGACCGGTAGGCTGCATGCGCTGAGCATGAGCAGCATGACGAGTAGGGCGGCTGTTCTCATAGACTTCTGGACCCGTAGTTGGCGATGGGCATCATACGGCAGCCGTTTTGTAGCTGCCAAACGTGCGCGGCGCGCGACTCGCGAATGCGCTTGTCCGGCGCAATATACGCGCTCTCAATCGCGGGCCCGTTCGATCATGTCGGCGGCATGGGCCCGCGTCTGCGCGGTCAGTTCGACGCCGCCGAGCATGCGCGCTATTTCCTCGACTCGCGTATTGGCATCGAGATAGGTGATCCGCGTCGAGGTGTGGCCGTTGCGTACCTGCTTGGCCACATGCAGATGATGGGCGGCCTGGGCGGCGACCTGCGGCAGGTGGGTCACGCACAGCGATTGTCCGGCCGCGCCGAGCGCGCGCAGCTGTCGGCCCACGATTTCGGCCACGCCGCCGCCGATGCCGGTATCGACCTCGTCGAACACCAGGGTCGGTACGCGGGTTCGGGTGGCCGCGACCACTTCGATCGCGAGGCTGATACGCGACAGCTCGCCGCCGGAGGCCACGCGTTCCAGCGGTCGCGCGCTCTGGCCCGGGTTGGCCGCGATGAGAAATTCGATCTCGTCGGTGCCGCTGGCGTTGATGCGCGTATGCGCGGCCGGGGTGATGCGCACGCTGAATTCGCCTTCCGGCATGCCCAGCGAGCGAATGATGTCGGTAATGGCCGCGCCCAGCTGTTTGGCGGCCACACTGCGTTTTTCGCTGAGCGCGGCCGCGGCTTCGTGATAGGCCTCGGTCTGTCTGGCTTCGTCTTTCTTGAGCGTTTCCAGGCGTGCGCCGGCGCCCTCCAGGGTGTCGAGCTCTTCGGACAGCCGTGCCGCCAGCGCCGGCAGCTCGGCCGGCGCGCAGTGATGCTTGCGGGCCAGGTCCTGAATGCTGCCCAGGCGTTGTTCGACTTCCTTGAAGCGCTGCGGGTCGATATCCAGCGTATCCACGTGATGGCGCAGCGCGTCGACGGCTTCCTGGGCCTGAATACGAGCACTGGCCACCAGTTCGAGGATGGGCGCGAACCCGTCGTCGATTTCGGCCAGATCGCCCACTAGGCGCTCGGCGCTGCCGAGCTGATCCATGGCCGCGCCTTCCTCGGCTTCGTAGAGCAGGGTGAGCGCGCGCTGGCCGTCGCCGATCAGCCGCTCGGCGCTGGCCAGGCGGCGATGCTCGGCTTCCAGCTCGTCGAGTTCGTCGACGCCCAGATCCAGCGCTTCCAGCTCGCTGACCTGATAGCGCAACAGATCGATACGCATGGCGCCGGCATCGTCGACTTGCTCGATCGCCGCGATTGCAGCGCGGGTTTCACGCAGCGTCTCGGCAGCCCCGGCCACCGCAGCGAGAACGTCGCCATGTTCGCCGTATTCGTCGAGCAGGTCGCGCTGGGCGCTGCGACGCAGCAGCGACTGATGCGCATGCTGGCCGTGGATATCAACCAGCCGTTCGCCGAGTTCGCGCAATTCGCGCGCGGGCATGGGCGTGCCGTTGATCCAGCAGCGGCTACGCCCTTCGCTGGCGACCACGCGCCGGATCAGGCATTCGTTGTCGTCGTCGAGCTCGTGTTCGGCCAGCCAGTCGCGTGCGGTGGGGGCGTCGTCGAGCACGAAGCGCGCGCTCACCTCGGCGCGTTCGGCGCCTTCGCGCACGGCCTGAGCATCGGCCCGGTCGCCGAGAATGAGGTTGAGCGCGTCCACCAGGATCGACTTGCCGGCGCCGGTCTCGCCCGATAGCACCGTCATGCCGGCTTCGAACTCCACGTCCAGCCGATCGATGATGGCGAAGTTGCGAATGGTGATTTCGGCGAGCATCAGGAGTGCGCCAACGTCTGACCGCGGCCCCACTGCAGCTTGTTGCGCAGAATATTGAAGTAGTCGTAGCCGGGCGGGTGGATGAGCTTGAGGTCGTGGGCGCCGCGCCGGATATGCACGCAGTCGCCCGCGCCGAGCGGCTGGCTGACCTGGCCATCGCTGGTGAAAAGCGCCGCGCCGTCGAGCGTTTCGGCCACGCGGATCTCGATTTCATGGTCGGCGTCGACGATCAGCGGCCGGTCGGAGAGCGTATGCGGGCAGATTGGCACCAGTGCCAGCGCGTTGAGCGCCGGGTGTAGCACCGGCCCGCCGCCGGACAGGGCATAGGCGGTGGAACCGGTGGGCGTGGCCACCACCATGCCATCGGCGCGGTGGTGGCTGATGAAGGCGCCGTTCATGTAGGTATCGAAATCCAGCACCCGGGCGAAGTCCTGGTTGCGAATCACGCATTCGTTGATCGCCGAGAACTGCTCGGGCTGCATACGGCCATCGGCACGTTCGATCTGGGCGCGCAGCATCAGCCGCGATTCGGCAATGTAGTCGCCGGCGAAGATATCGTCGAGCGTGGCGCTCATGTCCGCGGGCAGCACGTCGACCATGAATCCGAGCCGCCCGAGGTTCACCCCGAGCAATGGCGTGCCCGACGCCGCGACGGCGCGCCCGGCATCCAGCAGGGTGCCGTCGCCGCCCACCACCACAACCAGGTCGCAGCGCTCGCCCAGGTCGGCACGCGTGCAGGTCTGCACGTCATCGTGTGCGCTGGCGTGCCCTTCGTCGAGCAACACCTGCTTGCCGCGCGTGTGCAGATCGGCGATGAGGTTTTTGAGGGTTTCGCGTACCCCCTCGTCGTGTTTCTTGGCCAGGATGCCGACGGTTTCGAACTGTTGCGCCATGCGCGTGCCTGCGGCCTGCCGGGAAGTCGATCGCGTAAGCATTCACGCCTTGCCCGACAATTTCAACGAAAACCGGACATGCGCCACGCTTGAAATGGCCACAGCCAGCCCAATGGTGAAGGCAGTCACGCCGGCGTAGGGCACTTCCAGCCGGCACCGTCCAACAAGCGGGGATTTGCAACAGATGAGCCAGGACGAAAAACACAACACACCGCACGGCGAAACGGATTCCGCGGCCCGGAACACGCCGCAGCCGGACGTGGAGGATATCCAGACCGGCACCGAAGACTATGTCGACGCCGGAGAAGCGACCGCCGACAGCATCGCCGAAACCGACGAGCTGCAGGCCGAGCTTGATCAGGCACGGGCAGAGGCCGAGCAGTATCGCGATCAGGCCGTACGTGCGCATGCGGAAATGGAAAACGTGCGCAAGCGCGCCCAGCGAGACGTGGAATCGGCGCGCAAGTTCGCGATCGAGAAGTTTGCCTCCGAGTTGCTGGGGGTGCGCGACAGCCTGGAGCTGGGCCTGAAAGCCGCGGAAGAACACAGCGGCGACTACGACAAGCTCAAGGAAGGCATGGATATGACAGTGCGCATGCTGGTGTCGAGCATGGAAAAGGTCGGCATCGAAGCGATCGACCCGAAAGGCGAAGCGTTCAACCCGGAGTTTCATGAAGCGGTTTCGACCCAGCCGAGCGATGAGCTCGCGCCGAATACCGTCGCCGACGTGATGCAGAAGGGCTATACGCTCAACGGGCGTGTGCTGCGTGCGGCCATGGTGGTCGTGGCCAAGCCCGCAGACGGCAACGGCTAAGCGGCCGCAAATACGGCGCGACATGGGTGGAGCGCTTGAAAACACTCACCGCGCGCCCCAAATCGATTGTCAAGTCAAGTTTAAAGACGCTGCCAATGCAGCGCGAAGTAGAGGGAATTAAACATGGGTAAGATTATCGGTATCGACCTCGGCACCACGAACTCGTGCGTGGCCGTGCTCGAAGGCGACCAGCCTAAAGTGATCGAGAACGCGGAAGGCGAGCGCACCACGCCGTCGGTCGTCGCGTTCACCGACGACGACCAGACGCTGGTCGGTCGCCCGGCCAAGCGCCAGGCGGTCACCAACCCCAACGACACGCTATACGCGATCAAGCGCCTGATCGGTCGCACCTTCGACGATCCGACCACGAAGAAGGACATCGACACGGTGCCCTACAAGATCGTCAAGGCCGACAACGGCGATGCGTGGGTCGAAGCCCGTGGCCAGAAGATGGCGCCGCCGGAAGTTTCGGCCAAGGTGCTGCAGAAGATGAAGGCCACCGCCGAAGACTATCTCGGCGAAAAGGTCACCGAAGCCGTAATCACCGTTCCGGCCTACTTCAACGACGCCCAGCGTCAGGCCACCAAGGACGCCGGCCGTATCGCCGGTCTCGACGTCAAGCGCATCATCAACGAGCCGACCGCGGCCGCGCTGGCCTATGGCATGGACAAGAAGGGCGGCGACAAGAAGATCGCGGTCTATGACCTGGGTGGCGGCACCTTCGACATCTCCATCATCGAAGTGGCCGAAGTCGACGGCGAACACCAGTTCGAAGTGCATGCCACCAACGGCGACACTTTCCTGGGTGGTGAAGACTTCGACAACGCCATCATCGAGCACATCGCGGCCGAGTTCGAGAAGGAACAGGGCGTGGATCTGCGCAAGGACAAGCTGGCCCTGCAGCGCCTGAAAGAGGCTGCCGAGAAAGCCAAGATCGAGCTGTCCTCCACGCAGCAGACCGAAATCAACCTGCCGTACGTGACCGCCGATCAGTCGGGTCCGAAGCATCTGAACATGAAGATGACCCGGGCCAAGCTGGAAAGCCTGGTCGAGGATCTGGTCGCGCGTACGATCGACCCGTGCCGCACCGCGCTCAAGGATGCGGGCATGAAGGCCTCGGATATCGACGACGTAATCCTCGTCGGTGGCCAGACCCGCATGCCGGCCGTACAGGAGGCGGTGAAGAGCTTCTTCGGCAAGGAAGCACGCAAGGACGTGAACCCGGACGAAGCCGTGGCCGTGGGTGCCGCCATCCAGGGTTCGGTGCTCTCGGGCGATACCAAGGACGTGCTGCTGCTGGACGTGACCCCGCTGTCGCTGGGTATCGAAACGCTGGGCGGCAAGATGACCAAGCTCATCGAGAAGAACACCACCATCCCGACGCGCAAGTCGGAAGTGTTCTCCACCGCCGAAGACAACCAGCCGGCCGTGACCGTGCATGTGCTCCAGGGTGAGCGCGAGCAGGCCAGCGCCAACAAGTCGCTGGGCCGCTTCGACCTGTCGGACATCCCGCCGGCCCCGCGCGGCACGCCGCAGATCGAAGTCACCTTCGATATCGACGCCAACGGCATCCTGAACGTGTCGGCCAAGGACAAGGCCACCGGCAAGGAACAGTCGATCGTCATCAAGGCGTCCTCGGGTCTGTCGGACGAGGAAATCGACAAGATGGTCGCCGATGCCGAAGCGCACGCCGAGGAAGACGCCAAGTTCAACGAACTGATCACGGCGCGCAACCAGGCCGATGGCCTGATCCATGGCATCGAGAAAGCCATGCGCGATCTCGGCGACAAGGTCAGCGAAGACGAGAAGAAGCCGATCGACGACGCCATCGCCGAACTGCGCACCGCACTCGAAGGCGACGACAAGGACGAAATCGACGCCAAGACGCAGAAGCTCTCCGAAGCCTCTGCGCCGGTCATGGAGAAGGCCTACAGCGACGGTCAGGGCGATGAAGCCGCGGCCGCTGGCGAAGGCCAGGCCCAGGATCAGGGCGGCTCGAACGACGATGTCGTCGATGCAGACTTCGAGGAAGTCAAGGACGACGACAAGAAGTCGGGCACCAACTCCTGATCTGACGATCGGGTAGTCCTTAAGCCGGGGCAGCGCCAGCCGTTGTCCCGGCGTTTTTGGTTGTAAAGGTCAAGGATTCATGGCGAACCGCGATTACTACGAAGTGCTTGGCGTGTCGAAAGGCGCGTCGAAGGACGAAATCAAGAAAGCCTATCGCCGGCTGGCGATGAAAAACCATCCGGACCGCAATCCGGACGACGCCGATGCCGAGGCGCGTTTCAAGGAGGCTTCCGAAGCCTACGAGGTGCTTTCGGATGACCAGAAGCGCCAGGCCTACGACCAGTTCGGCCATGCCGGGCTCGGCGGCGCGGCCGGAGGCGGCGGCTTCGGCGGTGCCGGTGCTGGCGGATTCGGCGATATCTTTGGCGATATCTTCTCCGACATCTTCGGCGGCGGCATGGGCGGTGGCGGCCGTCAGCGCGCCTCGCGCGGCGCCGACCTGCGCTACGATCTGGATCTGGATCTGGAAACGGCGATCGGCGGCGATACCGTCGAAATCCGTATCCCCACGCTCGACCAGTGCGATGCCTGTGACGGCAGCGGTGCAGAGAAGGATTCGCCGGTCGATACCTGCCCCACCTGTCAGGGCGTGGGCCAGGTGCGTATCCAGCAGGGTTTCTTGTCGATCCAGCAAAGCTGCCCGGATTGCCACGGCAGCGGCAAGAAGATCCGCAATCCCTGTCGCAAATGCGGCGGTGAAGGCCGCGTACAGTCGTCGAAGACGCTGTCGGTCAAGGTGCCGCCGGGCGTCGACAACGGCGACCGCATACGCCTGTCCGGCGAAGGCGAAGCCGGCGAAATGGGCGGCCCCTCGGGCGATCTGTATGTGCAGATCAACGTCAAGCCGCATGAGTTCTTCGAGCGCGACGGCAATAATCTGCGTGCCAATGTGCCGGTCGACATGATCACCGCCGCACTTGGTGGCGAGATCGACGTGCCCACGCTCAATGGCAAGGTGAGCCTGCGTATTCCGGCCGAAACCCAGTCGGGCAAGACGTTCCGTCTGCGCGGCAAGGGCGTACAGTCTGTGCGCACCTCGGCACCGGGGGATCTGCTGTGCAAGGTGTCGGTGGAAACGCCGGTCAACCTCAACGCCAAGCAGAAGAAGCTGCTCGAAGAGTTTCGCGACAGCCTGGAGAACAGCGGCCGTAGCCACAGCCCGGCCACCAGTTCCTGGCTGGACAAGGCGAAACGCTTCTTCAACGAACACCTCGGCTAGTCGATAACAGCGCACAAGGACAGGCCATGACCACACGCGTAGCAATCAACGGCGCCGCCGGGCGCATGGGGCGGGAGTTGATCATCGCCTGTCAGCGCAACGAGGCGCTTACCCTGGCCGCTGCCTTCGAGGCGCCGGACAGCCCGGCGCTTGGCCAGGATGCCGGGCGTATGGCCACCGGCGAGGATCTCGGCGTGGCGATTGCCAGTGCCGCCGATCGCGATGCATCGGCTTTCGATGTGCTGGTGGATTTCACCCGGCCCGAGCCCTGTCTGGCCGCGCTCGACGACTGCGTGGCATCCGGTGCGGCCATGGTGATCGGCACCACCGGCTTTGATGAAGACCAGCTGGCCCGGCTTGATGCAGCGGCCGAAAAGATCGCCCTGGTATTTGCGCCGAACTTCAGCGCGGGCGTGAACTTGACGCTAAAACTTCTTGAAACGGCAGCAAAAGCCCTGGGCGATGACTTCGATATCGAAGTCGTTGAAGCCCATCATCGCCATAAGGTGGATGCGCCGTCCGGCACCGCGCTGCGCATGGGCGAGGTACTGGCCGATGCCACCGGACGCAGTCTCGAGGACTGTGCGGTCTATGCCCGCCAGGGGCATACCGGCGAACGCGAGCGCAATACGATCGGCTTTCAGACCATTCGTGGCGGCGATATCGTCGGCGAACATACGGTGCTTTTTGCCGGCGAGGGCGAGCGCGTCGAGATTACGCACAAGGCCTCGTCGCGCCAGACGTTTGCCGGCGGCGCGATGCGCGCTGCGGCGTGGGTCGCCTCCCAGGCCGCCGGGCGCTACGACATGAACGACGTGCTGGGCCTGGGCAGCGATTGAGTAAACTGGCCGCGCGGGGTTCGAGCCGCTATAATTCTGCGCCGCCCGCGCCCGGTTTCGTTTGCTGAACGCCGGAGCGTCAACCCAACCCACGGATCCTGGAGGCATTGTTGCGCCCTAAAGCTGTGCTCGCGCTCGAAGACGGTAGCCTGTTTCACGGTCGTGCAATCGGTGCCCTTGGCACGACGGTGGGCGAGGTCGTGTTCAACACGGCCATGACCGGCTATCAGGAAATTCTCACCGATCCCTCGTATCGCCAGCAGATGGTCACCCTGACCTATCCGCATATCGGCAATACCGGGGCCAACCCCGAGGACGTCGAATCCGACCGGGTTCAGGCGGCCGGCCTGATCATTCGCGAAGTCCCGCGTGCCCAGAGCAACTGGCGTGCGTCCAGCGGGCTGATCGAATATCTCAAGGACAACGGGATCGTGGGCATCGGTGATATCGATACCCGACGGTTGACCCGCGTGCTGCGCGAAAAGGGCGCGCAGAACGGCTGTATCGTTGCCGGCGATGCCATCGACACCGACGAGGCGCTCGCCCAGGCGCGCGCCTTCCCGGGCCTGAAAGGCGCAGATCTGGCCGCTGATGCAGGTACGCGCGAGATCTACACCTGGTCCGAGCCGACCTGGGTCGGGCCCAACGATGCGCATTCGGCTGCCGCGCCGACCTATCACGTCGCCGTCTACGACTACGGCGTGAAGTACAACATCCTGCGTCGCCTGGTCGATTGTGGCGCCAAGGTCACGGTCGTGCCGCCGCGCACGCCGGTCGCCGAGGTGCTGGACATGGGCGTCGATGGCGTGCTGCTGGCCAACGGGCCGGGCGATCCGGAACCCTGCGACTATGCGATCGCCACCTGCCGTGAGCTCATCGAACGGGCTTTCCCGACCCTGGGTATCTGTCTGGGCCACCAGGTTCTGGGCCTGGCTGCCGGCGGCAAGAGCCTGAAGATGAAGTTCGGCCATCACGGCGCGAACCATCCGGTGCAGGACGTGGATACGGGTGAAGTGATGATCAGCAGCCAGAACCACGGCTTCGCCATCGACGAAGCCAGCCTGCCCGACAGCGCCCGTGTCACCCACAGGTCGTTGTTCGACGGCTCCCTGCAGGGCATCGAAATCGTCGGCAAGCCGGTGTTTTCGTTCCAGGGCCATCCGGAAGCCAGCCCGGGCCCGCACGACGTGGCGCCGATCTTCGAACGCTTCATGCGAGCGATGGACGCCGCCAAGGCCTGATACGAACTTGAGGCTTCGCCTCATTTTGCGCCTGTAAGTTATTGATATTGGCGCGTTCGTGTCCTGAATACGAGCGCGCACGCCAATCAAAGAGCAACCGCCATGCCCAAGCGCACAGACCTGAAAAGCATCCTAGTTATCGGTGCCGGCCCGATCGTGATCGGCCAAGCCTGCGAGTTCGACTACTCGGGCATGCAGGCCTGCAAGGCACTCAAGGACGAAGGCTTCCGCGTCATTCTCGTGAACTCGAATCCGGCCACGATCATGACCGATCCGGAAACGGCGGACGCGGTCTATATCGAGCCGATCACCTGCGCGACCGTCGAGCGCATCATCGAGGTCGAGAAACCCGATGCGCTACTGCCCACCATGGGCGGCCAGACCGCGCTCAACTGCGCGCTCGATCTGTACAACTCGGGGGTGCTTGCCAAGCACGGCATCGAGATGATCGGGGCGACGCAGGAGGCCATCGACATGGCCGAGGATCGCAGCGCCTTTCGCGTGGCCATGACCGAGATCGGGTTGGCCACCCCCGAGTCGGCGGTGGTGCACACGATGGACGAAGGCATCGAGGTGCAGGCACGCATCGGCTTTCCGATCATCATGCGACCGTCTTTCACCCTGGGTGGCACCGGCGGCGGCATCGCATACAACCGCGAGGAATTCGAGGATCTGCTTTCGCGCGGTCTGGAGCTGTCGCCGACCAACGAAGTGCTGCTCGAACAGAGCGTGCTGGGCTGGAAGGAATACGAGATGGAGGTGGTGCGCGACCACGCGGACAACTGCATCATCATCTGTGCGATCGAAAACGTCGACGCCATGGGCGTACACACCGGCGACTCGATCACCGTTGCGCCTGCCCAGACGTTGACCGACAAGGAATATCAGGTCATGCGCGACGCCTCGCTGGCGTGCCTGCGCAAGATCGGCGTGGATACCGGCGGCTCGAACGTGCAGTTCGCCATCAATCCGGCCGACGGCAAGATGATCATCATCGAGATGAACCCGCGCGTATCGCGTTCGTCGGCGCTGGCGTCCAAGGCGACCGGCTTTCCCATCGCCAAGGTCGCGGCCAAGCTGGCGGTGGGCTATACGCTCGACGAGCTCGATAACGAAATTACCGGCGGTGCCACGCCGGCCTCGTTCGAGCCGTCGCTCGACTACGTCGTCACCAAGATGCCGCGCTTCACCTTCGAGAAGTTCCCGGCCGCCGACAGTCGCCTGACCACGCAGATGAAATCGGTGGGCGAGGCGATGGCCATCGGGCGCAGCTTCCAGGAGTCGCTGCAAAAAGCCATGCGCAGCCTCGAAATCGGCTCGGACGGCTTCGAGCCCAAGCTCGACGACCTGACCAGCGACGCGGCCAAGGACACCCTGCGTGCCGAACTGTCCACGCCGCGCGCCGAACGCATGTGGTACATCGGCGATGCGTTCCGGGCCGGGTTCACGCTCGAGGAAGTGCATCGCCTGAGCCATATCGACCCCTGGTTTCTCGACCAGATCGAAGAGCTCATCACCATGGAAGGCGCATTGTCGCAGTCCACGCTGGGCGATATCGATGCGGATACGCTGCGTGCCTACAAACGCAAGGGCTTTTCCGATCTGCGCCTGGCCACGCTGCTGGGCTGCGACGAGTTCGCGGTGCGCCGTGCACGCCTGAAGAACGGCATCGTACCGGTGTACAAGCGGGTGGATTCCTGCGCGGCCGAATTCCCCACCGCGACCGCCTACCAGTATTCGTCCTACGACGAGGAATGCGAGGCGAACCCCTCGGATCGCGACAAGATCATGGTGCTCGGCGGCGGTCCCAACCGGATCGGCCAGGGTATCGAGTTCGACTATTGCTGCGTACACGCCGCGCTCGCGATGCGCGAAGACGGGTACGAGACCATCATGGTCAACTGCAACCCGGAAACCGTATCCACCGACTACGACACCTCGGACCGGCTCTACTTCGAGCCGTTGACCTTCGAGGACGTGATGTCGATCATCGACGTCGAGAAGCCCAAGGGCGTGATCGTGCAGTACGGCGGCCAGACGCCGTTGAAGCTTGCGCGTCGTCTGGAAGCCGCCGGCGCGCCGATCATCGGCACCACGCCGGACTCGATCGACCTGGCCGAGGATCGCGATCGCTTCCTCAATCTGGTCAACAAGCTCGGGCTCAAGCAGCCGGCCAACCGCAGCGCGCGCTCTGAAGCCGAGGCCATGCGCCTGGCCGAGGAAGTGGGCTTCCCCATGGTGGTACGTCCGTCCTACGTGCTTGGCGGCCGTGCGATGGAGATCGTCTACGAGCCGGAGGATTTGCAGCGCTACATGACCGCCGCGGTCAAGGTCTCGCCGGATTCGCCGGTATTGCTGGATCGATTCCTGGAAGACGCGATCGAGCTGGACGTGGACGCCATCTGCGACGGTACGGACGTGTTCATCGGCGGCATCATGGAACACATCGAGCAGGCCGGGGTGCATTCGGGCGACTCGGCCTGTTCGCTGCCGCCCTACAGCCTCGGTGCCGAGGTGCTCGACGAGGTGCGTCGCCAAACCGCCGCGCTCGCGCGCGGGCTGTCGGTGGTGGGCCTGATGAACGTCCAGTTCGCCATTCGCGGCGGCGACGTCTATCTGCTGGAAGTCAATCCGCGCGCCTCGCGTACCGTGCCGTTCGTATCCAAGGCCACCGGCGTGCCGCTGGCCAAGATCGCGGCACGCTGCATGGCCGGCCAGACGCTGGCCGAGCAGAATATCGGCGCAGAGCGCAAGATCGAGCATTTCGCGGTCAAGGAAGCGGTGTTTCCGTTCTCCAAGTTCCCGACTGTCGACCCCTTGCTCGGCCCGGAAATGAAGTCCACCGGCGAGGTCATGGGTGTCGGACTTACCTTCGGCGAGGCGTTTGCCAAGTCGCAGCTGGCCGGCGGCGTCGGCCTGCCGGAAGGTGGCACCGCGCTGATTACGGTACGCGACGGCGACAAGCCGCATGCGGTCAAGCTCGCAGGCGAGCTCTGCGAAGCCGGTTTCCGGATCGTGGCCACGCATGGTACGGCCGCGGCGATCAGCGAGGCGGGCGTGGAATGCACGGTGGTCAACAAGGTCAAGGAAGGCCGTCCGCATCTCGTCGACATGATCAAAAACGGCGAAATCCAGCTGGTGGTCAACACCACGGAAGGCAAGCGCGCAATTGAAGAGTCGCGCTCGATCCGAATCACCGCGCTACGCTACAAGGTGGCTTACTTCACCACCATCGCCGGCGCGCAGGCCAGCTGCACGGCGCTGGCCGATGGGCGCACGGCGCAGGTCTACTCGTTGCAATCCATTCAGGCGGCGATCCCGGCCTAGCGGTTGCAGCGAGCCGGGGGTGCGGGCGCGTAGCCCGCACCAGGCCTGGGATAGGCGCCGGCCGATTGCACGCGCAGGCGCGGGCCTGGACGGGCGGCTTACGGCCAACCCCCGAAAAAAGTCTGCGAACTCGTTATAATGCGACCAAACCAAAACTCAGACTGTAGCCATTAGCGACCAACATTCTGCAAACGAAGTCCGGTTTCGCCCGCCCCGCAAAGAGGACGGCGCCGGCATTCTCCGACTCGTGCACGACCTAGGCGTGCTCGACGTCAACTCTGCCTACGCCTACATGCTCATTGGCGAGCATCACGCGGCGACCAGCGTGGTCGCCGAAATCGACGGCGAACTGGTGGGGTTCATCACCGCCTACATTCTCCCGGCGCAGCCCGATATCGTTTTCGTCTGGCAGGTCGGCGTTGCCGAAGCCGGCCGCGGCCGCGGTCTGGCCACGCGCATGCTCTTTGAAATTCTTGAGCGCGAAGCCTGCGAGAATGTCCGCTATCTCGATACCACCATCGGGCCGAGCAACGATCCGTCGATCGCCTTGTTCCGTGGCTTGGCGCGTCGCCTGGAAACCGGCGTCGAGGAAAGCGAACTGTTTTCCAGCGAAATGTTCGGCGATTTCGACGACGAGCCCCACGAGCCGGAAATTCTGTTCCGCATCGGTCCGTTCGACCGCGCGAGCGTGATCGCGCACGACACCGAATAAGATCGCTCGGCCGCTTGCCATGCGGCCGCAGGTCATCGATTATCCGAGCAACAGCTCAGGAGTATTTATGGAAATCATCAATCGTCTTGAATCCGAAGTCCGCGGCTATGTCCGCTCCTTCCCCAAGGTGTTCACCTGGGCCAAGGGCAACCGCATGAAGGCCGAGGACGGCAGCGAATACCTCGACTTCTTCTCCGGCGCCGGCGCGCTCAACTATGGTCATAACGACGAGACCATGAAAGCCGCGCTGATCGAATACATCCAGTCCGACGGCGTGACCCACGGTCTGGACATGGCCACGGCAGAGAAGGTCAAGTTCCTCGAAACCTTCGAGAACGTGATCATGAAGCCGCGCGGCATGGAATATAAGATTCAGTTCCCGGGGCCGACCGGCACCAACGCGGTGGAAGCTGCGCTCAAGATCGCGCGCAAGGTCAAGAAGCGGCCGGGCGTGCTGTTCTTTACCAACGCCTATCACGGCATGACGCTGGGTGCGCTGGCGGTGACCGGCAATGCCTCCAAGCGCGGCGGTGCCGGTGTTGCCATGCCGGGCGCGACGCCGTTGCCGTATTGCGGCTATTTCGGCGAAGGCCGCGACACGGCCGACGATCTGGAAGCCATGCTCAAGAACAGCTCCAGCGGCCTGGAAAAGCCGGCGGCGATCATCGTCGAAACGGTGCAGGGCGAGGGCGGCATCAACGTCGCCAGCTTCGACTGGCTCAAGAAGGTCGAAAAGCTCTGCCACGAGCACGACATGCTCTTCATCGTGGACGATATCCAGGCCGGCGTCGGCCGTACCGGGCCGTTCTTCTCGTTCGAACCGGCCGGCATCAAGCCGGACATCATTACCGTATCGAAGTCGCTGTCGGGCTACGGCCTGCCGCTGGCGATCACCATGATTCGTCCGGATCTCGACATCTGGAGCCCGGGCGAGCACAACGGCACCTTCCGTGGCTTCAATCACGCCTTTGCCACCGCCAACGCGGCGCTCAAGACCTACTGGAGCGACGACAAGCTGGAAAAGGAAACGCTGCGCAAGAGTGAAACCATCAAGCAGCGCTTGAACGAGATGGTCGACGCCCAGCCTTCCTTCGAAGCCGAAATTCGCGGCCGCGGTTTCTTTATCGGCATGGACTGCGCCAACGCAGAGCTGGCCGACGAAATTGCTGCCGAATGCTTCCAGAACGGCCTGATTCTGGAAACGGCGGGCGCCGACGACAACGTCATGAAGGTCATGCCGCCGTTGATCAGCACCGATGAAGACATCGCCGAAGGCCTGGATATCATCGAAAAGGCGCTCGCCACCGTGCTCGAACGGCACGGCCTGCTCAACAGCGCGGCCTGATCGTTCGTTTTGACTGCAATCCTGCACACATGCTGTAGGATGCAGGGGTGTGGATCATCACAAGACGCTAGGAGTCTTATATGAAGATTGTGCGTACCGAAGACCTGCGCGGCACCGATCGCGAAGTCATCAGCCCGGACGGCTGGACCAGCGTGCGCTGGTTGCTCAAGAGCGACGGCATGGGGTTTTCGTTCCACGAAACGACGTTCCCGCCGGGGCTCGAGTTCGACATGTGGTACAAGTACCACCTCGAAGCGGTGTTCTGCTATCAGGGCGAAGGCACGATTGTTAATCGTGACACCGGTGAAGAGCACAAGATCGAGCCGGGCACGGTGTATGCGCTGGACAACCATGACAAGCATACGCTCAAGGCCAAGACGGAAATGAAGCTCGTCTGTGCCTTCAATCCGCCGGTCACGGGCCGCGAGATCCATGATGAAGACGGCGCCTATGTGCCGCCGGAAGACTGATCACGCGACCTGGATCGCGTAATCAGTACGGATCGAAAAAGCCCCGGTCGAAAGACCGGGGCTTTTTTTATGCGTAGCGTCGGCCGGGCGGGGCGTTCCAGGGCCTGCTAACGCCAAGCGCTGCGTTGCCTTCCGGAAATTCGCCTGGCAAGGCGGGAGGCAAGATGTGGGTGAGCCAAATCAACCACGTGCAACGTTGCATGGCGGATTTTTTCCGACGCGACCATCGGGACGCGGGCCCTGCATGATCACGCAAGGCGCGCGATCCGGCATCGCAGCGCGCTCATGTCGCAAAGCGACGCCAACCCCCGCCGCGCGTTGTTCCGCACGAAAATGGTCCGCGGGACGGCGATTTCGTCAGCGTTAACAAGCCCTAGGCGGTCAGCCCACCCACGAGCGCGCCGGCAAGCAGCGGCAGGCTCTGAGCTAAGATCAGCACGAACAGCCCCGCACTGGCGATGATGCCGATCAGCGGCAGGCCCGCCAGTGCAGTACCGAAGCCGACCAGTACGAAGCACAGCACGGCTGCGGGCAGTACGGCGGCGAGCAGCCCGCGCCCCGCGCTACCTGCGGTACGTCCGCCGACAAAGCCTGCGACCAGCGGGCCGAGCAGGGGCAGCCAGAACAGCAGCAGGGAGAGGACGGCCATCCAGATCATGGCCATGACGATACTGCCTTGTTTCATTCGGTCTTTACCTTTCTTGCATGGACGAATGCCGGTCAAAGCCGGACAATGGCGCCGATTATCGCATCCGAGCGCCAATCGCCATGAATCGTCACAGCCTCGACAATTACGAGCGGCCCGAACTCGAGCCGCCGCAAACCGATGCCAAGCTGCTCATGCATTCCTGCTGTGCGCCCTGTGCCGGCGAGGTGCTGGCCGCGGTCAAGGCGGCCGGTATTGATGTCACGGTGTATTTCTACAACCCGAACATCCATCCCGTTCAGGAATACGAGATGCGCAAGGCGGAAGACATCCGTTATTGCGAACAGCTCGGCATCCCGCATATCGACGGCGATTACGATACCGACAACTGGTTCGACCGTATTCGCGGCCTGGAAAACGAACCCGAGCGCGGGCGTCGTTGCACCGTGTGTTTCGATATGCGTTTCGAGCGTACCGCTTTGTATGCCGCCGAGCACGGCTATGGTCTGGTTTCCAGCACGCTGGGCATCTCGCGCTGGAAGAACATGGCCCAGATCAACGAAGCGGGCGTACGCGCGGCCAATCGCTATGACGATGTCACCTACTGGACGCTGAACTGGCGCAAGCAGGGCGGGGCGGCCCGCATGATCGAAATCGCCAAGCGCGAGGCGTTCTACCAGCAGGAGTATTGCGGCTGCGTGTACAGCCTGCGCGATACCAACCGGCATCGCACCGCGAGCGGCCGACCGCGAATTCAGAAGGGCATCAAGTTCTATGGCCGCGAGGCGATTCGCAGCGCGAACGTACCGGGCCGCGGCGAATACCCGACGCTCGACCGGAGCTCGGACTGAATCGCCGCGTGTCGGCGCGCCCCTGCTAACGCCCTTCTTACAACCCCGCTCGCTATAATGTCGCCATGACGCGTCCCCACGTGCATTCTGCTGCCGCGCACCGCCAGGCGCGTTCGGACTTCAGCGCCAAGCGCCGGGCGACGATTGTCGGTGCGCTGGTGAATCTGCCGCTGGCCCTGATCAAAGTGCTGGTGGGCGTGATCGGGCATTCGCAGGCGCTTATCGCCGACGGTGTGCATTCCGCGGCCGATCTGCTCAGCGATGCGGTGGTGCTCGGCGCCGTACAAATGGGCATGCAGCAGGCCGATCATGACCACCCCTACGGCCACGCACGCATGGAAACCGCGGCGACGTCGCTGGTGTCGCTGTTTTTGCTGATCACGGCGGGTGCGCTGGCCTATGACGGTATTCACCATCTGGCCACCGACGCGCCGAGCACGCCGCCGACGTGGCTCGCGCTCGCCGTCGCGCTTGTGTCGCTGGGCCTCAAGGAAGGGCTGTTCTGGTACACCCTGCGGGTCGCGCGCCAGGCAAAATCACAGCTCATCGAGGCCAACGCCTGGCACCATCGAAGCGATGCGCTCTCCTCGATCGCGGCACTTGTGGCTATCGGTGGGGCCATGCTTGGCTATCCGGCGCTCGACGCGCTCGGCGCCATTCTGATCGGTCTTATGCTCGCGTTCATCGGCCTGCGCTATGGCTGGCAGAGCTTTCGCGAACTGGTGGATACGGGACTGAAAGCCGACCGAATTCAGGTGGTGCGCGAACAGATCGCCACCGTCCCCGGCGTGCGGCATATGCGCCGTCTGCGTACCCGCACGATGGGCGGTCACGACGCGTTTGCCGATGTGGGCGTGTTCGTCGATCCGTACGTGAGTCTTACCGAAGCGCATCGTATCAGCGAGGCGATCACGTCGCGCCTGGTACGTCACGTCGACGAAATCGCCGATATCTGCGTGCATATCGAGCCGGACGGCCATGCCGATTCCGACGCGGCCCATGCGCTACCGCTGCGCGAACAGATTCTGCCTGAGCTGGAACGCGCCTGGCAGAGCCTGCCGGCCGCCGGCTCGATCCAGCGGGTTACGCTGCACTATCTCGATGACGTCATCGAAGTCGAGATCCAGCTACCGCTGGCGCGGGTGCCGTTCCACGAGCGCGATCAGGCTGCCTTCGACGCCATCGCCCGCGAGATCAGCCCGATTGCCGAAATCCGGCTGCTCTACGGCGCACCCCAACGTACGCGGCGCCACGAGTAATCGCCGCTGAAACCCGCCGCCCCTTGCGGTGCGACGCGTTCGATGAACAGTATGAAAGCCGCAGATCACGACGGCGGCGCGGCTTGAAACGCGACCGAGCGGCCGGCGTCGTCCAAGCAGCCGTCGCGTGCGCTCTTCTACAGGGGAGCCGCAGATTTCGCCGATGATACGCATGAGCGAGCGCCGTGCATGCGCCAGTCGGCGGCGAACGATCATGATCTCCTGGCTTCGATCTATGTGATCTGCGGACCTTTCCTTATCGCCGGTGCCACCGAAGATCAGACGCCAAGACAGGTGATCGCCCACCACGGCCGAGTCAATACATCGGCTTGATCGGCGTGATCTGCGGCTGCCTTCAACTAACAGCCCTGGCCGCTATCCTGGCCGCTAATAGGCGAACTCGGTGAACACCGGGTCGACCGATTCATTCCAGCGGCCGGCATACAGATCGAGCAGCGTTTCGGCCGGCGTGACCCCGGTGTCCGCGATTTCGGCCAGCTGGTCGAGATACATCCGTTCGTCGCGATCCTGGCTGTCCAGGCGAGCGCGCCGTTCCAGCCCGCCCTGGGCGATGGCGACCACTTCGCGCGCCACGTCCTGCAGGGTGCCGTCGCGAAACGGCGTTTTCAGGCCATGGATCGGGGCCTCGCGACGCAGGCGATTGCGTTCTTCGGCACTGAAATCGCGGCATAGCTGCCAGGCGGCGTCGAGGGCTTCGCTGTCGTAACACAGCCCGGCCCAGAGGGCGGGCAGCGCACATAGACGCCGCCAGGGGCCGCCGTCGGCGCCGCGCATTTCCATGAAGCGCTTCAGGCGCACCTCGGGAAACAGCGTGGTCAGATGATCGTCCCAGTCCGACAGCGTGGGCAGTTCGCCCGGCAGGGCCGGCAGCTTGCCGGCGAGAAAATCCAGGAAAGACTGGCCGGAGGCATCGATATAGCGCCCGTCGCGATAGACGAAGTACATGGGCACGTCGAGCGCGTACTCGATATAGCGCTCGAAGCCCATGTCGTCGTCGAATACCCAGTCGAGCATGCCGGAGCGGTCGTTGTCGGTATCGGTCCAGATCTGGCTGCGATAGGACACGAAGCCGTTCGGCTTGCCCTCGGTGAAGGGCGAGTTCGCGAACAGCGCGGTGGCCACGGGCTGAAGCGCCAGGCCAACCCGGAATTTCTGGATCATGTCGGCTTCGGAGCCGTAGTCGATATTCACCTGCACGGTGGAGGTGCGCAGCATCATGTCCAGCCCGAGCGTGCCGACCTTGGGCATATAGGCCTTCATGATGTCGTAGCGCTGCTTGGGCATCCACGGCACGTCGGCCCGTGCCCATTTGGGCTGAAAGCCCAGCCCCAGCAGGCCGACATTCAGCTCGGCGGCAACTTCCTTGACCTGTTTGAGGTGCACATGGATCTCGTCGCAGGTTTCATGGACCGTATCCAGCGGCGCGCCGGCAAGTTCGAGCTGGCCGCCGGGTTCGAGCGTGATATGACAACGGCCGAGTTCGAGCGCGACGAGGTTGCCGTTCTCGGTCATCGGCTGCCAGCCGAAGCGCTGCAGTTTTTCCAGGAAAGTTCGGATGCCGCGCTCGCCCTCGTAGGGCAGCGCCCTGAGGGTGTCGCGATCGAACACGAACTTCTCGTGTTCGGTACCCAGGCGCCAACGGCTCGGCGGCTTGCAGGCGTTTTCGAAGTATTCGATGAGCTGGCGGCGATCCGTGATCGTCGCGCCGCCGGATTGTGAAGGCGCCGACATGGATTCTCCAATCGGTCATGATCGCGGGCCGCGGGCCGCGCGCATCATGCTGCAGTCTGAATTTGGCGCATGGTAACGTTAAAAAGCATCGACCGGGATAGTTGGCGAATGCATTCAATACACGGCGCAGGTCCACGAGCGGCCGCGCGCGCAATCCGCGCTCGAGCGCCGGCGCGGCCGCGCGCGTTTGTCTGGAGTTCATCATGAGTACGGCCACCTCCAAATCGGCCCATATCGAGGCGCTGTTCCGGCTCACGCGATTGCATAAGCCGATCGGCATCTTCCTTGTGCTTTGGCCCATGCTCTGGGCGCTGTGGCTGGCGGCCGATGGCATGCCCGATCCCTGGGTGCTCTGTGTTTTCGTGCTCGGGGCGATCCTCATGCGCTCGGCCGGCTGTGTGATCAACGATTTCGCCGATCGCAAGATCGATGGCCACGTGCGACGTACCAAGGCGCGCCCGCTGGCCACGGGCGAAGTCAGTGCGCGCGAAGCGCTGGTTCTGTTTGTCGTGCTGTGTCTGGCCGCCTTTGTGCTGGTGCTTACGCTCAACGGCCTGACCATCGCCATGTCGGTGGTGGGCGCGGGGCTGGCGGTGCTTTACCCGTTCACCAAGCGAATGACGCATTGGCCGCAGATGTTTCTGGGCGCCGCTTTTGGCTGGGCCGTGCCCATGGCGTTCGCGGCACAGGCCGGCTTCGTACCATGGGGCGGCTGGCTGCTGTTCGTGGCCACGCTCATCTGGGCACTGGTCTACGACACCTTCTATGCCATGGTCGATCGCGACGACGATCTCAAGATCGGGGTCAAATCCACGGCTATTCTGTGGGGGCGCTACGATCGGGCCGTAATCGGTGTATTCCAGCTGCTGTTCTTCGCCTTGCTGATCGCGGTCGGCGGCGCGTTCGAGCTGGGCTGGCTGTATTACCTCGGACTGGCCGGCGGTGCGGCCATGGCGGTCAATCATCAGTGGCTTGCACGTCATCGCGAGCGCGATGCCTGTTTTCGTGCGTTCATGCAGCACAACATCCTGGGCGGGGTCATCTTTGCCGGCGTTGTCGCCGATCTCGCCATTCGCTAGGGTGCGTTCGCGCGCTCATCGCCCGCCTTCGATCAAAGGCCGGCCCCAAGCGCTGGCTTGTCTGTTCATGCATACGGTAATCGTCTATGAGTAACGCCGACCTGATCGCGCGCGATCTGAAAGTCGTCTGGCATCCCTGTACCCAGATGAAGGACACCGAGGCCATGCCGCCGGTGCCGATCAAGCGCGGCGAGGGCGTATGGCTGGAGGACTTCGACGGCAATCGCTATATCGATGCGGTGAGTTCCTGGTGGGTGAATATCTTCGGCCACGCCAACCCGGCCATCAACGACCGCATCAAGAGTCAGCTGGATACCCTCGAACACGTCATGCTGGCCGGTTTTTCACACGAGCCCGCGGTCGAGCTGGCCGAGCGGCTGGTGGATCTCACGCCGGCCGGGCTCACCCGCGCGTTCTATGCCGACAACGGATCGGCCGCGGTCGAAGTCGCGCTCAAGATGAGCTTTCACTACTGGCGCAACACCGGCCACGGCGAAAAGACCCGCTTCATCAACCTGGGCAACAGCTATCACGGCGAAACGCTCGGTGCGCTCGCGGTCGGCGATGTCGATCTTTACAAAAAGACGTACGAGCCGCTGTTGCTCAAGCCGCTGACCGCGCGCTCGCCCGACTGTTATCACCGCGAGCCGGGCGTGAGCTGGGAAGAGCACAGCCGGGCGGTTTTTGCGCACATGGAGGCGCTGCTGGCCGAGCATGCGCACGAAACCTGTGCCGTGATCGTGGAGCCGCTGCTGCAATGCGCCGGCCATATGCGTATGTATCACCCGGTTTATCTGGAGCTGCTGCGCGAGGCCTGCGATCGCTACGGCGTACATCTCATTGCCGACGAAATCGCGGTGGGGTTTGGCCGTACCGGCACCCTGTTTGCCTGCGAGCAGGCAGGCGAAAAGGGTATTTCGCCGGATTTCATGTGTCTGTCCAAGGGGTTGACGGCAGGCTATCTGCCGCTGTCGATCACCATGACCACGGACGACATCTATGCGGCGTTCTACGACGACTACGCCAACCTCAACGCGTTCCTGCATTCGCATTCCTACACCGGCAACCCGCTGGCCTGTGCGGCTGCGTTGGCCACGCTAGACGAGTTCGAGCGCCGCGACCAGATCGCGGTCAATCGCCAGCTGGCGCAGCACATGGCCGACGCAGTCGCACCGCTGGCCGCGCATCCGAACGTGGGCGAAGTGCGCCAGACCGGCATGGTCGTAGCCATCGAAATGGTCGCCGACAAGGCCACGAAGACCCCGTTCGACTGGCGCGAGCGCCGCGGGATTCGCGTTTATCAGCATGCCTTGAGTCAGGGCGCACTGCTGCGCCCACTGGGCGACGTGATCTATTTCATGCCGCCTTACGTCATTACGCCCGAACAGATCGCGCATCTGGGCAGGGTGGCTGCACAAGGCATAGAACGCGCCGTCTCGACTTGAGGCGAAAGCGCTGCTAGCCTGAGCCTATCCGGCTTGCGCCGGCCCAGACACAACCGATTCTTGCATCCGCAAACGAGAAACGGTCGCCGTAACGGCGGCCGTTTTGTTTTCGGGTGCGTTGTTTTTCCGAGGTGGAGCGATGGACAAGACACCGCTGACGCAGACCGGCGCCGACGCGCTACGTGATGAGCTCAAGCGACTCAAGAAGACCGAGCGCCCGCGCATCGTGGCGGCGATCGAGGAGGCTCGCGCCCATGGCGATCTCAAGGAGAATGCGGAGTACCACGCAGCCAAGGAAGAGCAGGGCTTCAACGAGGGTCGTATCAACGAGATCGAGTCGAAGCTTGCCACCGCGCAGATTATCGATGTCGCCCGCGTGGGTGCCCAGGCAAACGGTCGCGTGGTGTTCGGCGCCACGCTGGACCTGGCCGACGAGGACAGCGGCGAGGAGTTCACCTACCAGATCGTTGGCGAAGATGAAGCCGACATCAAGAAAGGACTTCTGTCGTTCGCCTCGCCGATTGCCCGTGCGCTGATCGGCAAGACCGAAGGCGATGTGGTCGATATCGAGGTGCCGGGCGGGCGCCGCACGCTCGAAATCGTCGAGGTGCGCTATATCTGATCGCGCTAGCGCTGCCGTGACCGGGCGTCGCGGCAGCGTCGCGACTACGTTTTTTCGGGGTTGGGACGATACAGCGTTGCGGTACGCCCGATCTGCTGTACGCAGGCCGCCTCGAGGCGTTCGCAAATCTGTTCGACCTCGGCACGTCGATCCTGTTTTTCTTCGGTGGCAAGTTTGACCTTCACCAGCTCATGATCGAACAGGGCGCGATCGATTTCAGCCAGTACAGGTTCGCTCAATCCGGCTGCGCCGGTTTGCACCACAGGCTTGAGGTGGTGAGCCTGTTTCTTGAGTGCGCGGCGGGATGCGGCATCGAGGTCTAGGGGCATTGGCGGTTTCACGACAGCTGGCTGAAAACAGCGCAACAGTATACGACCCATGAGCAAGCGCAGCGATACACGCCGTTGGCTGGACAAGCATCGTAACGATCCCTACGTGCGGGCAGCGCAGAAGGATAACTACCGCTCGCGCGCGGTCTACAAGCTGGCCGAGGTCGATGAGCGCGACCAGCTGCTCAAATCCAAGCAGTGCATCGTCGACCTTGGGGCGGCGCCCGGCGGCTGGAGCCAGTACTGTAGACGCCAGCGTCCACAGGCGCGCGTGGTGGCATTGGACCGCCTGGATATGAAGCCGATCGAGGGGGTGGATTTTCTCAACGTCGATTTCGCCGAACAGGCCGGGGTGGATAGCCTGATGCAGGCGCTGGGCAGCGACCGCGTCGATCTTGTACTTTCCGACATGGCCCCCAATTTGACAGGGATCATGGTGGCCGATCAGGCCGGCGTGATGCAGTTGGCAGAACTCGCGCTGGATCTGTGCGCTTCGGTGCTGGACGCTGAAGGCGATCTGTTCATCAAGGTGTTTCAGGGCGAGGGTTTCGACGAAATGCTGGTCGATATGCGCAAACGCTTTCGACGCGTGGCGGTGCGCAAGCCCAAGGCCTCGCGCGATGCGAGCCGCGAAATGTATCTGTTGGGCCAGGGCTGGCGTACATGAAGCTGTGGGATAAAGCAGCAGGCCGACAGGCCGATTGTTTATACTGTCCGCTACCAGGTCGGACACCAATCATACGACCGCAGGATCGCGGTCGAGGATGTAGATCTTGAACGAACTAGCTAAGAATCTGCTGTTGTGGGTCGTGATCGCGCTCGTGCTGATGAGCGTGTTCTCGAGCTTCGCGCCGTCGACGTCGAACGCCAACGAGGTGCCGTACTCGCAGTTCCTCGACCAGGTCGAAAACGGCAGCGTGGCGCAGGTCAATATCGAGGATCAGCGGATTCGCGGCCAGCTCAAGTCCGGCCAGAAATTCGCGACGTTCAGCCCCGAGTCCGACAACAAGGCCATGATCGGCACGCTGCGCCAGCACGACGTCGAGATCGTGGGCGAGCCGCCGGATCAGGGCTCGTTTCTCAAGCAGATTCTTATCTCCTGGTTCCCGTTCCTGCTGCTGATCGGCGTGTGGATCTATTTCATGCGCCAGATGCAGGGCGGCGGCGGTGGCCGCGGCGCGATGTCCTTCGGCAAGTCCAAGGCGCGCATGATGCAGGCCGACCAGGTCAAGATCACCTTCGCCGACGTGGCCGGTGTGGAAGAAGCCAAGTCCGAGGTACAGGAGCTGGTCGAATTCCTGTCCGAGCCGGGCAAGTTCCAGCGCGTGGGCGGCAAGATTCCGCGCGGCGTGCTCATGGTCGGTTCGCCGGGTACCGGCAAGACGCTGCTGGCCAAGGCCATCGCCGGCGAGGCCGGGGTGCCGTTCTTCTCCATCTCGGGCTCCGACTTCGTCGAGATGTTCGTCGGCGTGGGCGCATCGCGTGTGCGCGACATGTTCGAACAGGCCAAGAAGCAGTCGCCTTGCATCATCTTCATCGACGAAATCGATGCGGTCGGCCGCCAGCGTGGTGCCGGCCTGGGCGGCGGGCATGACGAGCGCGAGCAGACCCTCAACCAGCTGCTGGTCGAAATGGACGGTTTCGAAGGCAGCGAGGGCGTGATCGTGATCGCGGCCACCAACCGGCCCGACGTGCTCGATCCGGCGCTGCTGCGCCCCGGTCGTTTCGACCGCCAGGTGGTGGTGCCGCTGCCGGACGTGCGCGGTCGCGAGCAGATTCTGAAAGTGCACATGAAGAATGTGCCGATTCACGACAACGTGAAGGCCTCGATCATCGCCCGTGGCTGCCCGGGTTTTTCGGGTGCGGATCTGGCCAACCTGGTCAACGAGGCAGCGCTGTTCGCCGCGCGCGCCAACAAGAAGCTCGTGGTTCAGGAAGACTTCGAGCGCGCCAAGGACAAGATCATGATGGGCGCGGAGCGCAAGTCCATGGTCATGACCGAGGACGAGAAGCGCCTGACCGCCTATCACGAAGCCGGCCATGCGATCATCGGCCTGACCGTGCCCCAGCACGATCCGGTGCACAAGGTCACCATCGTGCCGCGCGGCCGTGCCCTGGGCGTGACCATGTTCCTGCCCGAAGAGGATCGCTACAGCTATTCCAAGCAGCGGCTGATCAGCCAGATCTGCACGCTCTACGGCGGGCGTCTGGCCGAGGAGATCATCTTCGGCAAGGAAGCGGTGACCACCGGTGCCTCGAACGATATCGAGCGCGTAACCGAAATCGCCCGCAACATGGTTACCAAGTGGGGCCTGTCCGACCGCCTTGGCCCCATCGCCTACGATACGGAAGACAATCAGCCCTTCCTGGGCAAGGCGGCCAGCCAGTCGAGCGGTATTTCCGACGAGACGGCGCATGCGATCGACAAGGAAATCCGTTCCATCATCGACGGCTGCTACGAGCGCGCCAAGCAGATTCTCGAGGATCATATGGACAAGCTGCATATGATGTCGGATGCGCTGATGAAGTATGAAACCATCGATCGCAAGCAGATCGACGAAATCATGCAGGGGCGCGAGCCCGGCCCGCCCGAAAGCTGGGACGACTCGGATACGCCGAGCTCGGGCGGCGGCAATGCGCCGACCGCGAGCGCGCCGGATTCCGATACCTCGTCCGACAAGCAGGACAAGGACGACAAGGGTGTGCCGAGCCCTGCGCACCATCGCGAATCCTGATCCTATCCGGGTTTGAGAAAGCCGGCAGGCAGCGTCTGCCGGCTTTTTCGTTCCAATGACAAGAAGTGATTTGGAGCGGTTCGTTGCCGTGTGGAGCGACGCGTGTATTTGAGTAGTCGTAACAGGCGTCTGGCGCTGTCCACGCCCGTGGTCATGGGTATTCTCAACGTCACCCCGGACTCCTTTTCCGACGGCGGCGCCTATGTGGAGACGACACGGGCGGTCGATCACGCGCTGGCGATGGTCGAGCAGGGCGCAGCGATCATCGATGTGGGCGGCGAGTCCACTCGGCCGGGCGCGGATCCGGTCGACGAAGGCGAAGAGCTGGCGCGCGTGCTGCCGGTGATCGAAGCCCTGCGCGCGCAGAGCGATGTGTTCATTTCGATCGATACGGTCAAGCCGTCGGTGATGCGCGCCGCCTGTGCGGCCGGGGCCGACATGATTAATGACGTCATGGCGTTGCGCGCCCCCGGGGCGCTCGAAGCGGCGCGCGATAGCGAGGCTTCGGTTTGTCTGATGCATATGCAGGGCGAGCCGCGCACCATGCAGTCGGCCCCGGCTTATCGCGATGTCGTCGCGGATGTGCGCGCGTTCCTGGCCGAGCGTGTAGCGGCCTGTCGCGAAGCGGGTATCGACGACAGCCGTCTTTGCGTGGACCCTGGCTTCGGCTTTGGCAAGACGCTCGCGCACAACCTGGCGCTTATGCGTCGGCTGCGCAGTTTTGTCGACGACGGCCTGCCCGTGCTGGTCGGCGTATCGCGTAAATCCATGTTCGCGAAGTTACATGGCCACGACGATATGGACAGTCGTATTCATGCCAGCGTGACGGCTGCCTTCTGGGCGGCGACCCAGGGCGCAGGTATCATCCGCAGCCACGATGTGGCCCCGACCGCCGAGGCGCTCACGCTCGCCGCGGCGCTGGTCGATAACTGATTCACCGGTTCAACAAGGAAGACACGACCGTGGCGCAGCGATATTTTGGAACGGACGGCATTCGTGGCGAAGTAGGCGAAGCGCCGCTGACGCCTGATTTTGCGCTCAAGCTTGGCTGGGCGGCCGGCCGTGTGCTGGTTCGCCGTCTGGGTGAGCGCGGCGTGCCGGAAAGCGCCGGCGAGCGCGCCCAGGTGCTCATCGGTAAGGACACGCGTTTGTCGGGCTATATGTTCGAGTCGGCCTTGGAAGCCGGTTTCGCGGCCGCCGGCGTGGACGTGCTGCTGGTCGGTCCGCTGCCGACACCGGCGATCGCCTATCTGGCGCGCACGTTCCGGGCCGGCGCGGGCGTGGTCATCAGCGCGTCGCACAACCCGTTTTCCGACAACGGCTTCAAGTTCTTTTCGCACTACGGGCAGAAGCTGGCCGACGAGGTCGAGGCGGAAATCGAGGCCGAGCTGGACCAGCCGCTGGTGTGCGTGGATTCCGATCGTCTCGGGCGCGCGCGCCGCGTGGAAAGCGCGCCCGGGCGCTATATCGAGTTCTGCAAATCCACCGCGCGCTTCGAAAACGGCGGCCTGTCGGGCATGAAGATCGTGCTCGACTGTGCCCACGGTGCGACCTATCACGTCGCACCCGATGTATTTCGCGAACTCGGCGCGCAGGTGGCGGTGATCGGGGCGTCGCCGGACGGGCTCAACATCAACCGCGATGTGGGGTCTACCCATCCAAAGGGTTTGTCCGACGCGGTGCGCGCACACGGCGCCGATGTGGGCATCGCGCTCGACGGTGACGGCGATCGCTGCATCATGGTCGATCACGAAGGCAATATCGTCGACGGCGATCAGCTGCTCTACGTCATCGCCAACGCCCGTCGTCAGGCCGGCGAGTTGCAGGGGCCGGTCGTGGGTACGCTGATGAGCAATCTGGGGCTCGCGCTGGCCTTCAAGCGCGACGGCGTCGAGTTCGAGCGTGCCAAGGTGGGCGACCGCTACGTCTTCGAACGCCTGCGCGCGCTGGGCGCGAACGTGGGCGGCGAGTCCTCGGGCCATATCCTTTGCCTGGATCGAGCCACCACCGGCGACGGTATCGTGTCGGCCCTGCAGGTGCTGGCGGCGATGGTGAGCACGGGTTCAAGCCTGCGCACGCTGGTCACCCCGGTCGACAAGTGTCCGCAGACTCTGATCAACGTGCGCATCACCCGCGGCAGTGCAGATAGCCTGATGCAGAACACGCAGGTCGTGGACGCGGTGCGCGACGTGGAAAATACGCTGGGCGACGAAGGTCGCGTATTATTGCGCCCCTCGGGCACCGAGCCGCTTCTGCGCGTGATGGTCGAAGGCACCGACGCGGGTGCCGTCGAAGACTGCGCCAACCGGCTTGCAGAAAGCGTGCGACAAGCCGCAGCCGCCTGAACAAAATCAACAAGACGACCATAGAGGGTATTCGATGAGCCGCAGGATGCTGATCGCAGGCAACTGGAAAATGAACGGCGATGCCGCCCAGGTGGACGCCTTCGCGCGGGCGCTGAGCGCGGACGCCGGCGCCATCTCGGCTGACATGCTGGTTTGCGTGCCGTTCGTCTATGTCGAGCGTCTGGCCGCCGGTCTGGCGGATGCGCCGGTCGCACTTGGCGCTCAGAACCTTGCCGCGGAAGTCGACCCGGGTGCGTTTACCGGCGAAGTCAACGGCGCGATGCTGGCGGATGTCGGCTGTCGTTACGTAATCGTGGGGCATTCCGAACGACGCGCGCTGTACGGCGAAACCGACGCCGTCGTCGCGGCCAAGGCCAGCGCAGCCGTGGCCGCCGGTCTCACGCCGATTGTCTGCGTTGGCGAAACGCTGGAGCAGCGCGAGGCCGATCAGACGGAAGCGGTCCTGGCCGCGCAGCTTGCGGCCCTGTTCGAGCAGTGTGATCGCGCGACGCTGGCCGCGGCCGTGATCGCATACGAGCCGATCTGGGCGATTGGTACCGGCCACTCGGCCTCGCCCGAGCAGGCCCAGGACGTCCACGCATTTTTGCGCGGACAAATCGCCGACAGGGATGCTACAATTGCCGAATCGGTTCTGCTGCTTTACGGCGGCAGCGTAAAGCCGGACAATGCCGCGGCGTTATTCGCCGGGGCGGACGTCGACGGCGCGCTGATTGGCGGCGCTTCGCTCAAGGCCGATTCATTCTTGGACATCGCGCGCGCGACCGGTTAGGCTCGCGCTCGTTCACAGGCTCTGGCATGGTTTATACAATACTGGTCGTCATCCAGGTCGTTGTTGCATTAGCTCTTATCGGGCTGATCCTCGTGCAGCATGGCAAGGGTGCAGACGCGGGTGCTGCCTTTGGCAGTGGCGCATCGGGTACGGTTTTCGGGGCCAAGGGTTCTGCGAACTTCATGACCCGTGCGACCGCCTCGCTGGCGACGGTATTCTTTGCCATCAGCCTGACGCTGGCCTACCTGATCAACGGTGCGAGCACGCCCACGGGCAGTGTGACCGATCAGGTGCAGCAGCAGGCGCCGGGTTCGTCGCTGTTGTCGGACGGTAACAACAACGGCGTTGCCGGCGACGAAGTGGTCACCGGCGACGGTTCGGCGTCCAACGCCGATAACGAAGACCAGAGTGCGCCTGCCGACACGGGTTCGGCGGCGCCGCAAGAAGTTCCGGCCGATAACGGCGACAACGCCGATACGGACGAACCCAGTGCACAGGTGCCCGAATAGGGCGTGCACGGGTCCACGATCATGCCGACGTGGTGGAATTGGTAGACACGCTGTCTTGAGGGGGCAGTAGCGAGAGCTGTGCCGGTTCGAGTCCGGCCGTCGGCACCATACAATTTGTCAGCGACGTGAGAGGCACGCCAGCGGCGATATGCGAGTCACGATCAGAAAGGGCTTGGACCTGCCAATCGGCGGCGCTCCGAGACAGGTCATTCAGGATGCGTCGCCGGTCAGTCGCGTCGCGGTCGTCGGCACCGACTACCACGGCATGAAGCCGACGATGGCGGTCAGCGAGGGCGATCGCGTCAAGCTCGGCCAGCCGCTTTTCGAAGACAAGAAAACGCCCGGGGTCATCTACACCGCGCCGGGTGCAGGCGAAGTGGTCGCAATCAATCGCGGCGCCAAGCGCGTGCTTCAGTCCGTGGTCATCCGGCTCGACACCGATGCCGGCGCCGATGACGAAATTACCTTCGAATCGCATAGCCCCGAGAAACTGGGCGAGCTCGACGCTGGGCGTGTAGAAACGACGCTGATCGAGTCCGGTCTCTGGACTGCGCTGCGCACGCGCCCGTTTAGCAAAGTCCCCGCCCCGGGCACGCGCCCGCGCTCCATTTTTGTGACCGCGATCGATACCAATCCGCTCGCGGCTGATCCGGCAGTGATCGTCAATCAACGACGCTCCGATTTCGTCAATGGTTTGCGCGCGCTGTCGCGGCTGACCGAAGGGTCGGTCTATATCTGCAAGTCGCCGGGGGCGGATATCCCGCAGCCGGGCGGCAGTCAGTTCGTGACCGCCGAGTTCGAAGGCAAGCATCCGGCCGGGCTGGTCGGTACCCACGTGCATTTTCTCGACCCGGTCGGCGTCGATAGCTGTGTGTGGCATCTGGGCTATCAGGACGTCATGGCCATCGGCGCGTTGTTCACCAACGGGCGTATCAACGTCGAGCGCGTGGTCGCGCTCTGCGGGCCGGCCGCATCGAATCCGCGCCTGCTGCGCACGCGTATGGGTGCAAGTACGGATGAGTTGCTGCACGGCGAGCTCGAAGGCGACGAGGTTCGCGCGATCTCCGGCTCGGTTCTGTCCGGGCGTCGCGCCGCCGAGTGGGGTTCCTTCATCGGCCGCTACGACACCCAGCTGACGCTGTTGCCGGAAAGCCGGGAGCGGCCGTTCATGGGCTGGTTGGCGCCGGGCCGTGATCGCTTCTCCAAGATCAACGTCTTTCTGTCGAGCCTGCTCAAGCCGTCGAGTTACAAATTCAATACGTCGCAGAACGGCAGTGCCCGAGCGATGGTGCCGATCGGCAACTACGAAGAAGTCATGCCGCTCGATATTCTGCCCACGCAGCTGCTGCGCGCACTGCTGGTGCAGGATACGGACAGCGCCCAGGCGCTGGGTGCCACCGAGCTCGACGAAGAGGATTTGGCACTGCTGACGTTCGTCGACGTGGCCAAATACGATTTCGGGCCGCACCTGCGTGCGAATCTCGACATCATCGAACGCGAGGGTTGATTCCATGGCGGGTTTGAGAGAAGGGCTGGATCGCTTGCACCCGCTGTTCGCCAAGGGCGGACGGTTCGAGCGTTTCTATGCGCTCTATGAAATGGTGGATACGTTCTTTTATTCACCGGCGGACACGACCCGAAACGCGCCCCACGTCCGCGACGGGATCGACCTCAAGCGCGTAATGATCTACGTGTGGCTGGCGACCTTCCCCTGTATTTTCATGGCCTGCTGGAATACCGGCTTTCAGGCCAATATGGCCATGTCGCAGATGGGCCTCGACAGCGTCGATAACTGGCGCCAGATACCCCTGGCCTGGTTCGGTGTCGGCCACAGCCCCGATAGTTTCTGGGACAACTTCGTCTTCGGGTTCTGGTATTTCGCGCCGGTCTATTTCGTGACGTTCGTGGTGGGCGGCATCTGGGAGGCGCTGTTTGCCGCAGTTCGCAATCACGAAATCAACGAAGGCTTCTTTGCCACGTCCATTCTCTACACGCTGACGCTGCCGCCGGCGATCCCGCTCTGGCAGGCCGCGCTGGGTATTACCTTCGGCATTGTCGTGGGTAAGGAAGTGTTTGGCGGTACCGGCAAGAACTTCCTCAATCCGGCGCTCACCGGCCGTGCGTTCCTGTTCTTCGCCTTTCCTGCCTATATGTCCGGCGATAGCGTCTGGACCGCCGTCGACGGCTGGTCGGCGGCCACGCCGCTGGGCCTGGGTGCGAGTGATGGCATGAACGCGATCACCAGTCAGATTACCTGGTGGGATGCATTCGCCGGCGATATCCAGGGCTCGCTGGGGTCGACCTCCACGCTGGCGATTCTTCTGGGCGCAGCATTTTTGCTCTACACCCGGGTGGCGTCCTGGCGGATCATGGCCGGCTGCGTGGGCGGCCTGGTCGGTATCACTTTGCTGTTCAACCTCATCGGCAGCGATACCAACCAGATGTTCGCCATGCCGTGGTACTGGCATCTGGTGATTGGCGGTTTTGCCTTCGGTGCCGTGTTCATGGCAACGGATCCGGTCAGCGCCTCGATGACCAACACCGGACGCCTGATCTACGGCGCGCTAATCGGCGTGATGACCGGTCTGGTGCGGGTGGTCAATCCGGCCTTCCCGGAAGGCATCATGCTGGCGATTCTGTTTGCGAACATCTTTGCACCGCTAATCGACTATTTTGTGGTGCAGGCCAACGTGCGGCGGCGCCAGAAGCGTCTGGCCAGCGCCAACGGCAGCCGGCGCGGCAAGTCGGTCGATACGGTGGCCGCGGAGTAGATCATGGTTGGTATTGTCGGATTTTCTCGTGACGGCGTCGGCTACGTGGTGGTGGTCGCGCTTGCCGTGTGCCTGGTTTGCTCGGTGCTGGTGGCGTCGGCGGCGACCTTCCTCAAGCCCATGCAGACGGTCAACGCCAAGGCTGACCGCCGCAGTAACATCCTCGAGGTCGCGGGGCTGCCCAGCGGTGCCGATGTCGACGTGAACGAAGTCTTTCGCGACCGCATCGAAGCCCGCGTAGTCGACTTGTCCACCGGCGAATACGTGCCGGACATGGAGTCGGGCAACTTCGACCAGCGGCGCGCGGCATCGGACCCTGACACCAGCATCAAGATCCCGCGCTCGCAGGATATCGCCGATATCAAGCAGCGCTCGAAGTATGCCGAGGTGTATCTGGTCAAGGATGACCAGGGCAAGCTCAAGACCATCGTGCTGCCGATTCATGGCTATGGCCTGTGGTCGACGATGTACGGCTTTCTGGCGCTCGCGCCCGACGCGAACACGGTCCAGGGCATCAAGTACTACGAGCAGGGCGAAACGCCCGGTCTCGGTGCCGAAGTGGAAAATCCGCGCTGGCGTGCCAAATGGGACGGCAAGAAGGTCTACGATGACAGCGGCGACGTGGAGTTGAGCGTAATCAAGGGCAGTGTCGGCCAGGGTACGCCGAACGCGCAGTACAAGGTTGACGGCCTGTCCGGCGCGACGCTGACCAGCCGCGGCGTGTCGAATACGATTCACTACTGGTTGGGCGAGAACGGGTTCGAGCCCTTTCTCGACAAGATTCGCAGCGGCAAGCTGTCGGCGGAGGGATAGACATGGCACAGAGTCAGGCTATGAAGGTGTTGACCGAACCGCTGGTCAACAACAATCCGATCGCCCTGCAGATTCTGGGTATTTGTAGCGCGCTTGCCGTGACCAACCAGGTCGCGACCGCGTTGCTGATGTGCGCCGCGCTGACTGCGGTTACCGCCTGTTCGAATTTTTCGATCAGCCTGATCCGCAACCATATCCCGTCGAGCATTCGCATCATCGTGCAGATGACCATCATCGCTTCGCTGGTGATCGTGGTGGATCAGCTGCTCAAGGCCTTCGCCTACGATCTGGCCAAGTCGATGTCGGTGTTCGTGGGTCTGATCATCACCAACTGCATCGTCATGGGGCGCGCTGAAGCCTTTGCCATGAAGGAGCCGCCGGGTCTGGCGTTTCTCGACGGTCTGGGCAACGGGCTCGGCTACAGCCTGATCCTGCTCCTGGTAGGCGTGATCCGCGAGCTGTTCGGCGCCGGCTCCCTGCTGGGCTATCAGATTCTTCCGCTGGCCAGCGCGGGCGGCTGGTATGTGCCGTTGGGCATCATGCTGCTGCCGCCGAGCGCGTTCTTCATTATCGGGTTTCTGATCTGGGGGCTGCGCAGCTGGAAGCCCGAGCAGAACGAAGAAGCGGACTATCAGATCCACCAGGTGCATCGCACCGAAGTCGTCTAGCGGCAGACCGACGAGGCATTCGACGTGGAAAACTATCTCAGCATTCTGATCAAATCGGTCTTTATCGAGAACCTGGCGCTCGCCTTCTTTCTCGGTATGTGTACCTTTCTGGCCCTGTCGAAGAAGATTTCGACGGCAATCGGGCTCGGCGTTGCGGTCATCGTGGTGCAGGGTCTGACCGTGCCGGTCAACAACCTGATCTATCAGCATCTGCTCAAAGAGGGCGCACTGGCCTGGGCCGGGCTGCCGAACACCGACCTGAGCTTTCTGGGTCTGATCAGCTATATCGGCGTGATAGCGGCCATGGTCCAGATTCTCGAGATGTTTCTCGACCGGTTCGTGCCGGCGCTCTACGCTGCGCTGGGCATCTTTCTGCCGCTGATCACGGTGAACTGCGCGATCATGGGCGGTTCGCTGTTCATGGTCGAGCGCGACTACGGTTTTGGCGAGAGTCTGACCTATGGCCTGGGCAGCGGCATTGGCTGGGCGCTGGCCATCGCCGCGCTGGCCGGCGTGCGCGAAAAGCTCAAGTACTCGGACGTCCCGGACGGGCTCCAGGGGCTTGGCATTACTTTCATTACGGTGGGCTTGATGTCGCTGGGCTTCATGGCCTTTTCCGGTATTCAGCTCTAGACACGCGACTTCGGAGAACGTGAGAACTCATGGGTGAAGTAGCGCAAATCAGTCTTGGCGTCGGGGTGTTTACCGGCGTCGTGTTGTTCCTGGTGGCGGTGATCCTGCTGGCCAAGTCGCGGCTGGTCGCCAGCGGCAACGTCAATATCGAGATCAACGGCGAGAAGACCATCAAGGCCGCCGTGGGCACGAAGCTGCTGGGCGCGCTGGCCGACTCCAAGCTTTACGTATCGTCTGCCTGCGGCGGCGGCGGTACCTGTGCGCAGTGCCGGGTGAAGGTGCTCGAAGGCGGCGGCGCAATCCTGCCCACCGAGGAAAGCCATATCAACAAGCGCGAAGCGCGCGAGGGTGATCGGCTGTCCTGTCAGGTGACCGTTAAGCAGGACATGAAGATCAAGGTTCCGGAGGAAGTCTTCGGCGTCAAGCAGTGGAAGTGCAAGGTCCGCTCGAACGATAACGTCGCCACCTTCATCAAGGAACTCGTGCTCGAACTACCCAAGGGCGAGCACGTCAATTTTAGAGCCGGCGGCTATATCCAGATTACCTGTCCGCCGCACGAAGTGGCGTACAAGGACTTCGTGATCGACGAGCGCTTTCATGAGGACTGGGATACCCATAACCTCTGGCGTTATGTATCGAAGGTCGACGAGACCGTGACGCGTGCCTATTCGATGGCAAACTATCCGGAAGAAGAGGGCATCATCATGCTCAACGTCCGGATCGCCACGCCGCCGCCGCGCAACCCGGACGTCAAGCCGGGGGAAATGAGTTCCTACATCTTCGGCCTCAAGCCGGGGGACGAAGTGCTCATTTCCGGGCCGTTCGGCGAATTTTTCGCCAAAGATACCGACGCGGAAATGGTGTTCGTGGGCGGTGGCGCCGGAATGGCGCCGATGCGTTCCCACATCTTCGACCAGCTTGGGCGTCTCAAGACCAACCGCAAGATGTCGTTCTGGTACGGCGCGCGTTCAAAACGCGAAATGTTCTATGTGAACGACTTCGACACGCTGGCCGAAGAAAACGACAACTTCACCTGGACCGTCGCCTTGTCCGACGCCAAGGACGAAGACGAATGGACCGGGGAGACCGGGTTCATTCATAACGTTCTCTACGAGCGCTATCTCAAGGATCATCCCGCGCCGGAAGACTGTGAGTATTATCTGTGCGGCCCGCCCATCATGAATGCGTCGGTGATCAGCATGCTCGAGGATCTGGGCGTCGAGCCGGAAAACATCATGCTGGACGACTTCGGGGGCTAACGCTTCGCGACCGTCGCCCGTCAACGACCCCGCGTATGGCCTGGCCGCGCGGGGTTTTTGTTGGCTGAATGTAGAGTTGTCCCGCGAGCTGCTCCGCGTATCCAGATGAACGCGGGCGTGAAGGAAAAGATATGCAAGCCAACATCGTTCATTCCGAAACAGGCGCGCCGGTACGGCGCGGGCGATCGCGCCCGTGGGCGCTGGCGCTGACGCTAACTTTCGCGCTGACTCTTCTTGCAGCTTGCAGCGGCGAAGAGCGCGAACCGATTGCCGTGAGTGGTCCCGCCCAGGGGACAACCTACAGCGTTACGATCATGCAGCCGCCCGCCGAGCTCGATAGGGCCCGCGTTAAGGCGGCCATGGACGAGTTGATCGAAAAGATCGACGCGCAGATGTCGACTTGGCGCGACGACTCCGAAATCGCGCGCTTCAACGCCGCGCCCCAGGGCGAATGGGTGCCGGTATCGCCGGAGTTCGCGCAACTGACCCGGCGCGCGCTTGCGCTTGGACGCGACACCAATGGTGCCTTCGATGTCACCCTGGCGCCTATCCTGAAGGTATGGGGTTTTGGTGCGGGCGCGACCGAGCCCACCCGCCTGCCGACCGCCGACGAACTGGCAGCCGCTCGTGAGCACACCGGGCTCGGGCTTGTCGAAGTACGGGACGAGCCGCCCGCGCTGAGAAAGCGCGGCGCCGGTGTGACCCTCGACCTTGCCGGGCTGGCGCAGGGCTATACGGTCGACCTCATGGCCAAACGTCTCGATGAGCTGGGCGCGAAGCGCTATCTCGCCGAGCTGGGCGGGGAGCTGTATGCGAAAGGCAACAAGACCGGGCGCTCGCCCTGGCGTATCGGCGTGGAGAAGCCCAAGGCCGGTGCGCGGGAAATCGAGCGCGTGGTTGGTCTGGCCGATGCAGGCATGACCACCTCGGGCGATTACCGCGACTATTTCGAAATCGACGGTCGACGGTTTTCGCATACGATTGACCCGCGCACGGGGCGCCCGGTTGCCCACGATGTGCGTGCCGTCACCGTAATCGCGAAAGATGCCACGCGCGCCGACGCGATGGCGACCGCCTTGCTGGTGATGGGCAAAGAGGCCGGGCTTCGGTATGCGAATGAACACGATCTGGCCGCGTTATTCGTGAGCGGCGACGCACCGGCGTATACTGAAACCTATTCTAAGGCGTTCGAACCCTATATCGAGGAGTCGAAATGACACAGTTGCTGATACTCACCCTCGTGGCCTTCGCTGTAATGGCGCTGGTCGTCGCCGGCATGGCGGTCGGGGTCATGGTGACCGGTCGCGAAATCAAGGGCAGCTGCGGCGGCGTCGGTGGCGGTGATTGTGCCTGCAGCAAGGGCGGCAACTGCCCGACGACCGACAAGGCGCAGTCGCACTGATGTCTGCGCCATCGCTAGTCGTCAAGGACTACATGCGCGAGGTCCTGGTGACCTTCCGTCCCGACACCGACGCACTGCGCGCGGTGCATCTGCTGCTTGAAAAAGGCGTCTCGGGCGCGCCGGTCACCGACCGGCTTGGCAACATCGTGGGGTTGCTGTCGGAAAAGGATTTGCTCGGTATCGCGCTCGAGGCGGGCTACCATGGCGACGCTGCGGGGACTATCGAAGCACTGATGTCGAAAAAAGTCGTGACAATCGACGCAGAAGATAGTATTGTTAGCGCCGCTCGGATACTCCGGGATGCGTCGACGGAGACGCTGCCGGTGATGCTCGAAGGGCGTCTCGCCGGTATGATTACCCGTCAGGACGTACTTCGTGCATTCGAGAGCCAGCGCTAGTTTGGGCGTATTGAATTACGCATTCGCTAGTGAATTTTTTTTGAAGCTATAGTGACAAATCAGGGCCTTGCATTATGAAGGCCAATTCATTATAGTTTCGCGCCATCGGGTGCGGGGTGGAGCAGTCTGGCAGCTCGTCGGGCTCATAACCCGAAGGTCGCAGGTTCGAATCCTGCCCCCGCTACCACATCTTGGTTGGATTAAAAGCCCCCGATGCGGGGCTTTTTTTATTGGCGCTTTATGTCGCAACGTCTTCACGAACTGCTCGAACCGATCATCAACGATCTGGGCTACGAGCTCTGGCATCTCGAATCGGTCGGCGCGGGCCGCAACCGCGTGCTGCGTATGTATATCGATTCGCCCGAGGGCATCGCACTGGAAGACTGCGAGGCAGTCAGCCATGAGGTGAGCGCGGCGCTGGATGTCGAAGACGAGGGCAGTGACCAGTATCAGCTGGAAGTATCGTCGCCGGGCCTGGATCGGCCGCTCGTTACCGGCGAGCATTTTCGCCGCTTCCTTGGCGAGCGCGCACGCGTCAACATGTTCGCGCCGGTCGCCGGCAAGCGAAAGCTGCGCGGTACGATTCTGGCGGTCAACGGCGACACGGTTGATTTGGGCTGTGACGACCAGACATACAGCCTCGCGACAGGTGATATGGCGAAAGCCCGGCTGGAGCCCGTCTTTGAAGAATAGGGGCTTTGTCGAAGCGATTTTGCCGGTCAAACGCAACACGAACGATTTCGGGTGGCAGCGATGAACAAGAATGTCCTATTGGTCGCCGAGGCGGTTTCAAACGAGAAAGGCGTCGATCGAGAGATCATCTTCGAGGCGATCGAAGCCGCGCTCTCTTCGGCAACCCGCAAGAAGCACGGCGGCGAAATCGCGGTGCGGGTCGCCGTCGACCGCAAGACGGGTCACTACGAAACGTTCCGGCGCTGGCAGGTGATCGAGCCGGGCGCCGAGGGCGAAGACGGCGAGCCGGTATTCATCGAAGCGCCGGATCGCGAGATCTCGCTCGAAACCGCCCGCGAGAACTATCCCGATATCCAGTCCGGCGAGTTCATCGAAGAACCGATGGAGTCGGTCGAGTTCGGGCGTATCGCAGCCCAGGCCGCAAAACAGGTCATCGTACAGAAAGTGCGCGAGGCCGAGCGGGCCCAGATTGTCGATCAATACAAGCATCGCGTGGGCGAGCTGATCACCGGGCTGGTCAAGCGCATGGAGCGCGGCGCCGTGATCCTGGACCTAGGTGGTAACGCCGAGGCGATTATCCCGCGCGATCAGATGATCCCGCGCGAGCCGATGCGCCCCGGTGATCGCGTGCGCGGCTATCTTTACGACGTGCGCCCCGAGCAGCGCGGCCCCCAGCTTTTCGTCTCTCGCACCAAGCCCGAATTCCTGCTCGAGCTGTTCAAGCTGGAAGTGCCGGAAATCGGCCAGGGCCTGATTGAACTGCGCGGCGGCGCGCGCGATCCGGGCCTGCGCGCCAAGATCTCGGTCCAGGCCAAGGATCGCCGTATCGACCCGGTCGGTGCCTGCGTCGGCATGCGGGGTTCGCGCGTACAAAGCGTGTCGAACGAGCTTGCCGGCGAGCGTATCGATATCATCATGTGGAACGAGAATCCGGCACAGTTCGTCATCAACGCGATGGCGCCGGCGGAAGTCGAATCCATCGTGCTCGACGAAGACTCGGGCAGTATGGATCTGGCGGTCGCCGAAGACGTGCTGGCCAAGGCGATCGGTCGCGGTGGTCAGAACATTAGGCTTGCCTCGGAGCTGACCGGCTGGAAGCTCAACGTCATGACCGTGGAAGACGCGGATGCGAAGAGCGAGGCCGAAGGCGAAGCGTTGCAGACGATGTTTCGCGAGCAGCTCGACGTCGACGACGAGGTCGCCGTCATCCTGGTCCAGGAAGGCTTTACGACCACCGAGGAAATCGCCTACGTGCCCCTCGAAGAGCTGGCCGAGATCGAGGAGTTCGACGAGGATATCGGCGAGGAGCTGCGTAACCGCGCTCGCGATTACCTGCTGTCCAAGGCGATTTCCAGCGTGGAAGGCGGGGCCGAGGTCGACGACGACCTTTACGAAGTCGACGGCGTAGACGAGGAACTTGCCGCCCGCCTGGGCGAAAACGGTATCCTCTCGCGCGACGACCTCGCCGAACTCGGCGCGGACGAACTCGTCGAGATGGTCGAAATGGATGAGGCAACGGCCGGCAAGCTGATCATGGCTGCGCGGGCGCACTGGTTTGCTGACGAGCAGGCCGACGCCGAATAGAATTGTCCTGAACAAACGGACGCCCGGCGCGGCAACGCACCAGCGCGGGCCCCATGGAGTAAGCAGAATATGGCGCAAACGACAGTCAAACAGCTGGCATCGGAAGTCGGTATTCCGGTGGAGCGACTGATCACGCGCTTGGCCGAAGCCGGTGTCTCCGCTTCTACGGAGAGCGACGGCATCAGCGACGACGACAAGCTCAAGTTGCTGCGGCATCTTCGTGAAAGCGGCGGCGCGTCTCGGTCGGGTGGAAAACTCGGTACTCGCAAGAGCGGTGTCTCGTCGCGTCGGCGGTCGACCTCGGAGTTGAAGGTCAACACCGGCCGTGGCGCGACCTCGGGTCGTACGGTCAGCGTGGAAGTACGCAAGCGCCGGACCTATCGGCAAGAACAGCAGCCTGAAGCGGCGCCGGAACAGACGCCAGCTCAGGACGCCGAACAGCAGGCGCGCGTAGAAGCCGAAAAGGCAGAACAGGATCGCGTCGCACAGGAAGCCGCGGAACAGGCGCGCCGCGAAGAAGCGGAGCGCGCCGAGGCCGAGGCCAAGGCCCAGCGCGAGCAGGAAGAGGCGCTGCGTCAGCAGGCCGAGGAGCGCGCCAAGCGCGAAGCCGAGATCAATGCCCAGCGGGAGGCCAAGGAAAAGGCCGATCGCGAAGCGCTCGACAAGGAACGCGCCAAGCGTACCGTCAAGGTCGACGACGCGCGCTCGCGTGCCCAGGAAAATCTGCGCCGCGCCGCGGAAAGCCATGGTCGCACCCAGGAAGACGTCGACCGCGAGAAGAATCGCGGCAAGCGCAAGGAATTGCACGTCGCCGAAGGCAAGGAAGGGCGGCGCAAGAGCAAGAAGAAGCGGGTTACCCGTAGTGCCAGCAAGGTTAACGTTGCCACCGAACACGGCTTCGAGCGTCCGACCGCCCCGGTAGTTCGGGACGTCGAAATTCCCGAGCTCATCACCGTGTCCGAGCTGGCCCAGCGCATGGCCGTCAAGGGCGGTGATCTGCTCAAGCGCATGATGAAGCTGGGCGTGATGGCCACCATCAACCAGACCGTCGACCAGGATACGGCGTATCTGCTGGTCGAGGAGATGGGCCACAATCCGAAGCCGGTCAAGTCCGAGACGGCGGAAGAAACGCTGATCGACGAAGTGCGTGCCGAGGAGAACGAAGTCGAAGGCGTCACCCGCGCGCCGGTCGTGACCATCATGGGTCACGTCGACCACGGCAAGACCTCGCTGCTCGACTATATCCGTCGTACCAAGGTGCAGGCCGGTGAAGCCGGCGGCATTACCCAGCACATCGGCGCCTATCACGTGAAGCACGACAAGGGCGCGATCACCTTTATCGATACCCCGGGCCACGCGGCGTTTACCCGCATGCGTGCTCGCGGTGCCGAGATTACCGATATCGCGATTCTGATCGTGGCCGCCGACGACGGCGTGATGCCGCAGACCAAGGAATCGATCCAGCATGCGCGTGCGGCCGGCGTGCCGATCGTGGTCGCGGTCACCAAAATGGACGTACAGGCGGCCGATATCGATAAGGTCAAGAGTGGCCTGTCGGCTGAAGACATCATCCCGGAGGACTGGGGCGGCGATACCATGGTGGTACCGGTGTCCTCGCATACCGGTGAAGGCATCGACGATCTGCTCGACGCCATCCTGCTGCAGGCCGAGGTGGCCGAATTCAAGGCGCCGATCGACGTGCCGGCCCGTGGCACGGTCATCGAGTCCAGCCTCGAGAAGGGTCGTGGCCCGGTCGCCACCATTCTGGTGAAGGCCGGCACCCTCAAGCGTGGTGACGCCATCCTGGCCGGCCCGCATTTCGGTCGTGTTCGTGCCATGTTCAACGAGCTGGGCGAGCAGGTGAAATCCGCCGGCCCGTCTATTCCGGTCGAGGTGCTGGGGCTGTCCGGCACGCCGGAAGCCGGCGACGATGCGTTCGTGGTGGCCAACGAGAAGCGGGCCAAGGAAATTGCCTCGCAGCGCGACGAGCGCGAACGCGAGAACAAGCTGGCCCAGCAACAGGCGGCGCGTCTGGAAGAAGTGTTCTCCGCCATTGGCGAGAACGGGCCGTCGGAAACCAAGGATCTCAACCTGCTCATCAAGGGCGACGTGCAGGGCAGTGTGGAAGCACTGGTCGAGTCGCTGGGCAAGATCCCCTCGGAAGAGGTCAAGATCCGCATCATTTCGAGCGGCGTGGGCGGTATCAGCGAATCCGATGTGGAACTGGCTCTGGCGTCGAAGGCGATCATCATCGGCTTCAACGTGCGTGCCGATGCCAAGGCGCGCAAGGTGATCCAGGAGTCGGGCGTGGACGTGCGCTATTACAGCGTCATCTACGAAGCGATCCAGGATGTCACCGACGCGGTCAGCGGCCTGCTGGGCACGGAAGTGCGCGAAGAGATCATCGGCCTGGCGGAAGTGCGGGATGTGTTCCGTTCCTCCAAGCTGGGCGCGATCGCGGGCTGCCTGGTTGCCGACGGCAACGTGGTGCGTGGCCAGCCGATTCGCGTGCTGCGCGACAACGTGGTGGTCTACGAAGGCGAGCTCGAATCGCTGCGCCGCCACAAGGACGACGTCAACCGCGTGCCGGCCGGTACCGAGTGCGGTATTGGTGTCAAGAACTACAACGACATCAAGCCCGGTGACCAGATCGAGGTCTACGAGCGCACGGAAGTCCAGCGCGCGGTGCAGACGGCAGAGCCGGCCTAGGCCGGCCGCGCAGAGGCGCCGACATGGCACGCGAATTTTCTCGCAAGCATCGGGTGGCCGAGGAGCTTAAACGCGAGCTCGGCATCCTGATCACCACCGAGGTCAAGGATCCGCGCGTGCGGCTGGTGGCGATCACCTCGGTCGAAGTCTCGCCGGATCTGGCGTATGCCAAGGTGTTCGTCGGCAGCTTCGACGTCACGGCGCCGCCGGAAGAGTCGAGCAAGGCGATCGAAGGGCTCAACGCGGCGCGCGGTTTTCTCAAGCGGTCGCTCGGCAAGCGGCTGCGTCTGCGCCTGATGCCCGAACTGCGATTTATCGAAGACACCACCGAACGCGATGCCCAGCATATGCGCGAAGTCATCAATTCGGCGGTGGCCGAAGATCGTCGCCACGGCGACCCGTTGGCCGACGACGACAGCGCCGCCGACGATAGCGAGGCGCATGGGGCGTCGTAAGCGCGGGCAGGATATCGACGGCGTCGTGCTGCTCGACAAGCCTGTCGGTTGTTCTTCCAACGCAGCCCTGCAACGCGTGCGTCGTGCCTTCGATGCTCGCAAGGCCGGTCATACCGGCAGCCTCGACCCGTTGGCGAGTGGCCTTCTGCCCGTATGCCTGGGCGAGGCGACCAAGGTGTCTTCCTATCTTCTGGCGGCCGACAAAACCTATCGCGTGACCGCATTGCACGGGGCCCAGACGGCTACCGGCGATCGCGAGGGCGACATCGTGGCGCGCAGCGACGTCGCCATGCCGGATCGCGATGCGCTGGAATCGATTCTGGCGGGCTTTATCGGCCCGCAGCAGCAGATTCCGCCCATGTACTCCGCTCTCAAGAAGGACGGAAAACGGCTCTACGAGCACGCACGGGCCGGCGAGACGGTCGAGCGTGAACCGCGCGATATAACCGTCCACGTAATCGAACTCATCGATTGCGATGCGCACAGCTTTACCTTGGAGACGCGTGTCTCCAGCGGCACGTATATCCGAACGCTGGTCGAGGACATCGCGGCGGCCTGGCAGGGCGTGGCCCATGTCGGCAGCCTGCATCGCACGGCGATCGGCCGCTTGGGCACGGAACTGGGCATGACGGCGCTCGCCGATATCGAAGATCACGCCGCGGCGGGCGAATCGCTCGACCAATGGCTGCTGCCGCTGTCGGTAGCGGTCGCGGATTGGCCGCAGGTGGTGCTCGATCAGGCCGGTGCGGCGGCCATGAACCATGGGCGTGCGGTGGAATGTCCCGCTGCTGTCGACGCGTCGCAGACTCTGTGTATCTGTGATGATCAGGGCCAGATCCTCGGCCTGGGCTATATCGATGAACGCGGCATGCTCGCCCCCAAGCGGTTGTTTGCTCGGCCGCAGCGATAGCGCCCAGCCCAGACCTTCGCGCTGCGCCGGCCCACGCCGCACGGGATCGCGCGAAACCGGTTGTACAGCGTGGCGCCAAGCCGATAGAATATGCGCCTCGCGGCACATGCGGCTGCCGCCCGGTGACCGGAGCGCACGGGCTTTTTCCAAACCGTTTCGTTGGGATGAGAGGTTACGATCTCTTCCCGGCTTGCTGTTTGGAAAAGGCCGGGTTGCTCCAGCCAGGCGGGGCTGCGGTGTTTGTATTGTTATTCAGGAGTAAACATGGCCCTGTCGACCGAAGAAAAAGCCGAAGTCATCAACAAGTACAGCCGTGGCACCGGCGATACCGGTTCCCCGGAAGTACAGGTTGCGTTGCTGACCACCCGCATCACCCAGCTGGGTGATCATTTCAACGCGCACAAGGGCGACCATCATTCCCGTCGCGGGCTGCTGAAAATGGTCAACCAGCGCCGCAAGCTGCTTGATTACATCAAGCGTCGCGATGCGTCGCGTTACAAGGCTCTGATCAGCGAGCTGGGTCTGCGTCGCTAAGCGCGATCATCAGATCCCAGTCAATGAAAGCGCCCCTCGGTAACCCGAGCCGGGCGCTTTTTTGTTTGAAAGACACAGGATATATCTAGTGAGCAACGTCACCGTTACCAGTAAACAGACCTTCCAGTTCGGCGAACATGCGGTCACCCTCGAAACGGGTGAGATCGCGCGTCAGGCCGACGGCGCCGTGAAGGTGAGCATGGGCGACACCGTGGTGCTCGTCACCGCTGTCGGCAAGAAGGAAGCCGCGCCCAACGCCGCGTTCTTCCCGCTGACCGTCAACTATCAGGAACGCACCTATGCCGGCGGCAAGATTCCCGGCGGCTTCTTCAAGCGCGAAGGCCGTCCCGGCGAAAAGGAAACGCTCACCTGCCGCCTGATCGACCGTCCGATCCGTCCGCTGTTTCCGAAAGGCTTCTATAACGAAGTTCAGATCGTGGCGACGGTCATGTCGGTCGATCCCGAGATCGATGCCGATATCCCGGCCATGATCGGCGCCTCTGCCGCCCTCAGCCTGGCCGGTCTGCCGTTCGCCGGCCCGATCGGCGGCGCGCGCGTCGGCTATGCCGACGGCGAATACGTGCTCAACCCGAGCGCGACCCAGCTCAAGACCAGTGATCTGAACCTGGTGGTCGCCGGCACCTCGGACGCCGTGCTCATGGTGGAATCGGAAGCCAAGGAGCTGTCCGAAGAAATCATGCTGGGCGCGGTGCTGTTCGGTCACGAGCAGATCCAGGCCGCCATTCAGGCCATCGAAGCGATGGTCGCCGAGGCCGGCAAGCCGAAATGGGACTGGCAGGCCCCGGCCAAGGATGAATCCCTGGCCGAAGCCGTCGAGCGCGTTGCCAAGAACGACGTTGTCGAGGCCTATCAGATCGCCGACAAACAGGATCGCGGTGCGCGCCTGGGCGAGATCAAGGAAGCCGTCGTGGCCGAGCTGGCCGTCGAGGAAGGCGAAGAAGGCTGGAGCCGCGACGACGTGAAGGGGGCGCTGGGTGCCCTCGAGAAGACCACCGTGCGTTCGCGCATTCTCGAAGGTCAGCCGCGTATCGACGGTCGCGACACGCGCACCGTGCGCGCGCTGGATATCAAGACCGGCGTACTGCCGCGTACCCACGGCTCGGCGCTGTTCACCCGTGGCGAAACCCAGGCACTGGTCGTCACCACGCTGGGCACCGGCCGCGATGCGCAGATGATCGACGCGGTCGAAGGCAAGTACGACGACCCGTTCATGCTGCACTACAACTTCCCGCCCTACAGCGTGGGCGAGACCGGCTTCATGGGCAGCCCCAAGCGTCGTGAAATCGGCCACGGCAAGCTGGCCAAGCGCGCCATCATGGGCGTGCTGCCGGATCTGGAAAAGGAATTCCCCTACGTCATGCGTGTGGTGTCGGAAGTCACCGAATCCAACGGCTCCTCCTCGATGGCCTCGGTCTGCGGCACCAGCCTCGCGCTGATGGACGCCGGCGTGCCGATCAAGGCGCCGGTGGCCGGCGTGGCCATGGGCCTGATCAAGGAAGGCGACAAGTTCGCGGTGCTTACCGACATCCTGGGCGACGAAGATCACCTCGGCGACATGGACTTCAAGGTGGCCGGCTCCAACGACGGCATCACCGCCCTGCAGATGGACATCAAGATCGCCGGTATCACCCGCGAGATCATGGAAGCCGCGCTTGAGCAGGCCAAGGAAGGCCGTCTGCACATTCTTGGCGTCATGAGCCAGGCGATCGACAAGCCGCGCCAGGAAGTCTCCGAGTGGGCGCCGCGCATCTTCACCATCAAGATCGATTCCGACAAGATTCGCGACGTGATCGGCAAGGGCGGCGCGACCATCCGTTCGATCACCGAGGAAACGGGTGCTTCGATCGATATCGAGGATGACGGCACGATCCATGTCGCCGCGGTCGACAAGTCGGCGGCCGACATGGCGATCAAGCGTATCGAGGACATCACCCGCGATATCGAAGCCGGCCAGGTCTATGAAGGCAAGGTCGTACGTATCGTCGACTTCGGTGCGTTCGTGAATCTGGTGCCGGGCCGCGACGGCCTCGTGCATATCTCCCAGATTGCCGACCACCGCGTCGAAAAGGTCAGCGACGAGCTTTCCGAAGGCCAGACCGTCAAGGTCAAGGTGCTGGAAGTCGACCGCCAGGGCCGCGTGCGTCTGTCGATGAAGGAACTGGCCGAAAAGGCGTCGGAAGAGACGTCCGACGAAGGCTGATAGCCGACATTACGCTGTTGGTACCGACAGCTGTGTCGAAAAGGGCGTCCCACGGGGCGCCCTTTTTTTGTGTCAGAGCAGGGCACAGCGACCGTCGGCTTGCGAGCGCGAGGGCTGGGAGGGCGACGGCGTGCATTCATCAGCGCGCGGGATACCGCGTCCCGGTGGCTCGGAGATTGCGCAAGAGCAGTCGTCGGCGGGTGGCCGCTTTGCCCGCGTAGTTCGTCGCTGAACTCGATCGATCGGAAAGGCGGCGTTGGCGACAAGCACCCTGATCGGGTCCGAATGCACCGATGCGAGCGCTGTCGAACGGCCCGGGGTCGAACATCGGATGCGCTCGCGCGGCTTGGCTCACTCGGCGATACGTTCGACGCTTGGCCGCAGATCTCGCGCGGCGCTTCGGGGCGAGCGCCTCTGGAGATGGGCGCGAAGGGCAGAGGGGTGTTTTCTCGGCAGGGCCGCAGAAAACAGCCGGCGTGGCCAGGTGCTCCAGTTGGTTTCGCGGCCTGCGGTCGTCGCGCGTCGGCGTTCGCATACCGGCTATATCAACCCGGACACCGTTGTGTTTCATGCAGGGTCGATCGCCACCGACCGGCTTAAGTATCCCGCCGTGTCGGCTAAATTTCGAGTCGCGCGCGGCTTGTCGGGCCCGGATCGATTTAGAAGCATTGATTAATAAGCCCCGGCCTTGGAGTATATGGGTGTTACCAGCATTCAGGGGAAGTTTGCATGCCCAATCTTGCAGCGCTGACGGCGCCTATTACCGAAGAAGATCCCTGCGGCGAGGACATGTCCCTGTCGCCCGAGTTCGACGCAATTGTCGAGGCGCGCCGGGCCGACGATCCGAGCCTGGAGCAGGGCGACTGGATCAAGGATCTCAAGGCTGCCGACTGGCCGCGTGTCGATACCCTGTGCACGCAGCTGCTCGCGGACAAGACCAAGGACATCCGTGTCTGTGTCTGGTTGACCGAGGCCTGGGCGCATCTGAACGGCTTCTCGGGCATTGCCAGCGGTTATCGCGTGCTTTCGCAGCTGTGCGCGACTGATTGGGACAGCCTGCATCCGCTACCTGATGAAGAAGACGGTGACCAGGAGGCTCGTATCAACAATCTTGCCCGGTTGTTGCAATTGTCGGTGCCTCTGATGAAACAGCAGCCGGTAACGTCGTCCGATATCGGTCGATTCAGCCTGGCCGACCTCGAAGGCGCACGACGGGCGGTACAACAGACGCGCGGCAACGAGGACGACGCCGAAGAGAATGCCGAGGCTGCGAACCGCCTCGCACAGTTCGAATCCGCACGTCGCGATACCTCGGGCTCGTTCTATGCGGATCTGATCGAGGACTTGGAAGAGTGCCGCTCTGCCGTGCAGGAACTCGAGAGCACGCTCGATGACAAGCTCGACGGTGATGCCCCCGGTTTTGCCCGCGTTCATGAAACGCTCGGCGAAGTCTATTCACTGGTGGAAGGGTTTGCCGACGCAGCGGGCGCCACCCGTCAGCCGGCGAAAAAAGCCGCGCCCGCCGCGTCGCAAACCGATGCCGCGCCGGCACAAGCAACGGCTGCGGGCGAGGCGCCCGCGGCGCCGGCGCGAAGCGCTACGCCGACACAGATACAAACACGCGCTCAGGCCCTGTCGCAGCTGCGGCTCGTGGCCGATTTTTTCCGCCGTACGGAGCCACACAGCCCGGTCGCCTATCTGGCCGACACCGCGGCGAACTGGGGCGAGATGCCGCTGCATTCGTGGCTGCGCAACGTCATTCGCGACGAGGGAGAGCTGGCCCACGTCGAGGAATTGCTGGGCCTGTCGCGCATGCGTCGCGGCGAAGATAGCGACTCGTTCGAATAGCCGGGCATACGCGGCGGCGAGCTCATATAGGCAGCCGCCGCGCGTTGGCCCGCTGTATTGCGACACCATCGGGCCCGGCGTCCGTGTCGGGCGATCGCTTGATTGACGCCCCAGCGCTGGCCGGCGGTGGGCCGGCGTTATTCGAGTATCCGTGACTATTCGGCGTCGTTCTTATTATCGGCGTTACGGATACGGAACTCGATACGACGATTGCGGGCCCGCCCGGCGGCCGTATCGTTGCTGGCGATCGGCCGCTGCGAGCCCGCACCCAGCGTGATCAGCGATCTTGCCGGTATGCCCTTGTCGACCAGGGCGGCCTTGACCGCTTCAGCCCGATTGGCGCTAAGTGCGAGGTTGGCCAGGCGCGAGCCGCTGTTGTCGGTATGGCCGATGATCTCGACGCGCTTGTTTTTGAGTTTGCGGATGGGGCCCGCCATTTCGTCGACGATCTGGAGCCCCTGCGGCGTCAGTGTGGCACTGCCGCTTTCAAATTCGATGGTGCGATTGGCCAGCGCGTCGTCGAGAATTTTCTGCTCCGATGCACCAATCGCCAGGTTGTTCTCGATCGAATAACTGGGGTTGAGCTGGGTCGCCATCTTGCTGACGATATCCTGGCGCTGGGCCTCGTTGACGACGTCGCCGCTGATCTGGGCGTCATTGCCCTTGATAACGAGCTTGCCGCGCGACACGTTGCTCAGGTCCGACACCAGCATGCGATCGAGATAGGTTTCCCAGTTGGGTGGGGCGACGACATCGCCGATGGTGACTTCGTCGATGACCCGGTCGTCGCCGTAGATGGCGCGCAGGCGCTTGAGTACCACCGCCTTGGTGTTTTCGTTGGGGACGACCCCGGTGACCACCACCTGATTGGTTGGCGCGGTACCCGATACGCGAGCGCGCGGCGCGTTCGTCTGCGCGTTGTCCGCGTCTTCACCCTGCGTCTGTGCCTGCGCGCCAGCCGCGGCGCTCAGCAGGGCGAGTACCACACATAGTTGCTTGATCATGGCCTAATCCCCGAGAAAGACGTCGCGATAGATGGAGCGCGCGCTGCGCATTGTCACATCCGGCTGGGCGAGATAGTTGGCCAGCTTCTGCAGGCCGTAATCCGAGCGGGTTTGCGCTTCCACCCAGTCCGGATCGTCGAGGGTGATGTTCTGTTGGGCGCCGGTTTCCGGGTCCAGCGCGGAATGCAGCGTAATTTCAGGCGCGCCGTTGAAGCCGAGCAGCATCCGCGCCTTCGTCTCGACGGCGTGGATGAATACCGAGAGTTCGAACTCCGCACGCGCGAGAAACGGGGTGATCAGGTCGAGCCAGAGCGCGGCGACCGGGTAGCGATAGACCGGGTCGTCGGGCAGCGGCAGCGCCAGCCCCTTGTCCAGCCGCGAGGCGCCACTGGCCATGACCGGCTGTAATAGCAGGCCGAGCGCCGGCAGCAGGTTCCTGAGATCCACCGGATGCCCCGAATCGCGCAAGGCGCCTTCCAGGCCACCCAGCGTCTGGATCTCGAGAAAGTCCTTCATGTGGGCGTCGTAGGCGCGGGCGTCGGTTTCGACTTCGACCTCGATATCGCCATAGGTGCCCAGCAGTGCGCTGCAGTCGGTGCTGCTGACGAGCTCGTTCGTCAGACTTTGCATGCGTGCCCAAAGCCGGCTCAGTGCCAGCGGGCTGCGCGCGGCAAAGGCAAGCGGCTGCTCGACCTGCAGGGTGCTCGCGGTCAGAAACGGGAACCGCCGACCGGACTGGTCCCGGCTGTTGACGACATGGCCGGCCACGGCCAGGCGACGACGCGACCCCAGAAACGCGAAATGCAGCGGTGCGGCGGCATCGTAGGTGGTTTTCCAGTGCGGATCGCTCGACACACGTTCCATCGTGCCGTCCAGCCAGCCGTCGAGGGTCGACAACAGGCGATGGTTTTCACCGGATTTGATGAAGTCGCCGCGCGAGGGCACTTTGCCGAAGTAGGCGACACGGGTGGCTGTAATCTTGCTCATGGGCTGTCCTGCACCGCAGCAGACGTGGTCGCCGGGGCGGTTTCGCTAGGAGTGGCATCCGCTTCGGCCGAGTTGGCAGCCGGCGTTGTTTCTTCGCTGTCGTCGTCGGCGGCCGGCATGGCGGTGGACTCGCTGTCCGCGCCCACGATGGTATCCGGCAGGCGTAATGCAGCAATGCCCTTGTTCTGCCGGCCGCTTTGCGGATTGCTGATGATGCGGAGGTTGACCGCAACCACGAGGTTGCCCTTCGACCAGGACAACCTGAATATGTTGTCGCCTTTGCGTTCCCGCGCGGCCGACTTGATCATCTTCTGCAGGCCGAATCGACCCGGGAAGTTGATCAACTCCACGCTCTGGCCGTCGAAGGTCGTGGCTTCAACGCGCACGCCCGGCGTTCCCTCCGGATTGGGCCAGACAAAGTTCGCCCACTGGGGCGGCGTATTGCGGTATTTCAAACGCTGCCCGTCGAGCACGATCGAATATTCGCGTACGCCGGGCGCCGGCAATGGTTGAATCTGGAACACCGTCTGCTGCACGGCGCTACCGCCGTCCGCGGGCTGCGGCATACCCTGAGCGCCGAGTGGCGAAACCCACTGCGAAAAATTCTGGGTGAACGCCGGCGTCAGGCTCAGCCCGATATCGGCCCAGGTGCGTGGCGTCAGCGTGTTGCCACGGCGAATCACCAGCGTCTTGAGGTTTTCATCGGCAAACTTCGCGATGGCGCCGTCCGGCCCGAATACCTGGGCGATTTCGCCGCCGGAGGCTTCGACCGTGGCATCGGACGTGAACGGATACTTCGGCGCCAGTGTTTCGCGGTACGTATCGTAAACGCGGGCCTGCCACTGGCGGTTGACTTCGTCCTGAGCCGGGTCCACGACGGCGGCATAGGCCTGCACAAGCGGACGTACCAGCAGCGGGCGTATGGTGGCGCGTTGTTGCTCGGGAATCGCCGGCAGCATCTGATTCTCGACGTACTGCAGGGCAGATGCCAGTTCCGAGCCTTCACCCTTGAGGGTCTGCACCATGAGCTCGGTGCTGCCCGGACCCATATCGCCTTCGTTTGCGATCTGGTTGAAGCGCGTGCGTACCTTCGACAGGGCATCGATATAACTGCTGAGCAGGGATTCGTTGGAATCGCGCTTTTTCACCAGCTGTGCGATACCGGAAAACTCGGCGCCGACCGCGCCGAGCTTGGGCCCGGCGCCCGTCGAACCGCTGTCGTCGGATTCGATATTTCCCAGATCCGCGCTGTCGACGTAGTAGGCCGCGCGGTTGGCCTGATGCGGCGTGCGCCGCAGTATCACGCGTTTGAACCAGTCGACGATACCGCCTTGCACGGCTTCGGCCTGTTCGTCGTCGACCACGGGGCTCTTGTTGTCCCAGGCGGTCTGTAGATAGATCGCGCCGAGCATGCGACGCAACGGCGAGGCCGAGGGGTCGCCCAGTCGATTGAGCTTCTCCGCAGCCTGCTCGAAGCTGTCGAAGCTGTTGACGGTCAGCCCCTGAATGAACTTGCGCCATTCCTCGACGTATTCCGCCTTGTATTTGTCGATCAGGCTTTTTTCGATCTCCTGCGGGCTGCCTTGCAGAGTCAGGTCGTTGCTCTGGCTGGTGCGCAACACCCAGTCTTCACTCTGGAGCTCCTGGGTTGCCGCGTTCTCGAACGCGCCCTTGATGAACTGCTCCCATGCCTGGCGCGAGAACGTACCCGATACCGCATAGCTGCCTTCGATGATCGAGCCCGAATCGGTCTCTGCCTGTTCCGCATCGCCACTGCTCTGGTCGCCGAGAATGCCCGCGACCGTCACCGGCGGGAACCGTGTCGATGCCCGCGCCTTGATGTCCGCATACACGCGTTCGCGCGCGGGCAGGCCGGCCATCACGCTACGCAGTTCCTCGCGCGTGTCGGCGGCAAGGCTCAAGCGGTTTTCGATCATGGGCCAGTCGGGGGCGCTGACATGGCCGAGGTAGAACGAGATCACCTCTTCGGCATCGCGAATCATCTGTTCGCGGGGCATGCCGCCTCGATTGGCTTCCAGCCAGCCGCGCCAGAAGCGGGTGAGCTGGTCGTAGAGGTGCTTGGTGTCGACGCGCGATTTGTCGCCGAGCATGAGGTAGGTCTTGAGCGCGTTGTACGCGTCCTTGACATCGGTCGGATCGGCGCGCTCGTAGGTGCCGCTGCTTGCACCGGTTGCATCGGCCGCGGCCCGCGGGCTGCTCTCATCAAGCTGATCGGCGTTCTGGTTGACCTGGACCAGGAACGCTTCCAGCTTTTCCTTGACCGGGTCGAGCAAGAGCGCGCGTGTACCCTTGAAGTACTCGCTGCGCAGTTTGTCGAGCATGGCGTCGCCGTGATACAGGCCCAGCCCGAGCGACCACGGACGATCGTTCTGGTAGCTCTCGAGCTGATCGATGCGCTGCTCGAGGATATTGAGTGCCTCGAAACGCGAGGCCAGATCCAGCTGGCCGTTCTGTACGGCCACCGCCTGCTGCAGATCGTTGTTGACCTCGGCCAGCAGCTGTTGATTGCCGAAGTACGACCATGTCCAGCCGGCGAAACACAGGCCTAGAATCGCCACCGCGCTGAAGAACACCGCATAGCGGAAACGGTTCTTGGCCGGGCTGGTGTACTGACGCACCAGCCGGCTGTCGGCGAAGATCACGCGTCGAAACAGATCCGACAGGAAGAACCCGCTGGCCGCCTTGCCGACCGCTGGTTTCTGCTCGGCGGCCTGCAGACCGAAGCGCTGCGCCACGCGTTCGCTCGAGTGCTCGACGGGCTGTCCTTCCTGAAGGGCACTCGTGAAGTAGAAGCCGCGAAACACGGGGTTGAACTGGTACGGATTCTCTTCGAAAAGCGTGTTGATGAAGGCACCGATCGCGGGCTTGATCGAGGCGAACTCCAACGGAAACGTGAATACTCCCGGGGCCATCGGCTGGCCACGGTTCATCGACATCTGGGCGAGGCTCATCTCCTTGAGGCCGCGATAGAGTTCGTCGAAACGCTCGTCGAACAGCGCCACGGCGTTGCGGTTGCTCTCGATATCGTAGGGCAGGGTCACGCCCCACACCCGCTCACGTTCGCCGGTGTCGGCCTCGGCGAAGAAGTCGTTGAAGCCCGCGATCAGGTCGGCCTTGGTAAACAGCACATAGACCGGCGCGAAGATCTCCAAGCGTTCGGTGAGTTCCTGAACGCGCTGGCGCAGCTGCTTGGCAAGGTTGATCGCGAACTCGGGGCCGCGCTCGGTCAGGTCCAGGACGTTAACCGCGATGATGATGCCGTTGAGCGGTGCCTTGGGACGGTAGCGCTTGAGCAGGTCGACGAAGCCCAGCCATTCGCTGCGATCCTCTTCATGAACCGAAAAGCGCCCGGCGGTATCGAGCAGGATGCCCTCGGTGGTGAAGAACCAGTCGCAGTTGCGGGTCCCGCCGACACCGTGGATGACCTTGCCCGATTCCTCTTCGAGCGGGAATTGCAGCCCGGAGTTGATGATCGCGGTGCTCTTGCCGGCGGCCGGATTGCCGATCACCATGTACCAGGGCAGCTCATAGAGAGCGGCACGGCCGGATGTATGGCCGATCTTGGAGGACTTGATGGTCTTGATCGCCGACTGCAGGCGATCACGCAGCGCGGCAATCTCTTCGCGTTTTTTGCCGCTGGAATTGCTGACCGCCTTGTCGGCGTCCTTTTCCAGCATGTCGCCGAATTCGTTCGCGGCCTTTTTCGACTTGTGACGACGCCACAACCAGATCGTGCCCCAGACCAGCAGCCCTATGATGATCAGGGACTCGATCAGAAGAGCCGCGGTACGCCAGGAATCGGCCACGAGCAGCACGAATATGGCCAGGGCAGCAATGCCGATCCCGATCAGGGTGCGCGGGTCTGTAAAGAATCGTTTAACGCGTGCCATGGGCTGTGCTCGAAAACGTTAGAAAGAAGGTCATGCCGCGGTCGCGGCGGGTTCGGAGTCGTCGCGGTCGGATTCCGGCCCGGCGGGCGGCTGTAGTACCGCGGCGGCGCGCTGTAGGGGGTGCGATAAACTGATGGCCAGCACCGGCCGGCCCGTGTTTCGTACCGCACTATGGCTTAGCGCGAGGGCCGCTAGCGTGCCGACGAAGCCGAGATCGCCGCAGGCCGTGCCGATATTCGGGCACTCGGCGGTCGGGTCGAGGTGGTCGAGTTTGTCGCCGATCAACTGTGCGCGTTCTCGGCCCTGTGTGGCGTCGATACCGGCGTCACTGATAACAAAGCCGATATCCTCGGCCGCGCAGCGTGCGTTGGCGAGCGCTTTGGTGCCCAACCGACCCAGCAATGTCTGATCCTCGCTGCGGCGGGATTTATCGCCCGCACGCGTCTTCCGGTCGCCCATGGCGGCACGATGCACCCGGGCATAGTCGGCAGACGCCATATCGGCAAGCATCGGGTGAGTCACAACCACCACGCCTGCGGCGCCTTCGGCCGGCACCATACCGCCCGGATTGGACTGGCTGAACAGCCGGCCTTCACCGTCAAGCCGGGCGATCTCGGTGTCGCCGATGAGCGAGTCGCAGGCCAGAATCACGCAGAGGCTATTCCGATCTTCGTTATGGGCCGCAAGGGCGAGATCGTTGAGGTCGCCAAAGCCCGGCGCGCCAGCGCGCTGGATCGCGTGTTTGGCGACCACGGTCAGCTCGGGATGCAACAGCTGTGCTTCGGCGTGTTCACGAAACCAGGTGCTGGCCAATTCGCGATGCGCGACAGACCAGTGTGCGGGCAGCAGCAGGCGCATATGCAGTGGGGGCGGGTTCGCGGCCTCGCGGTCCGGCGAGTCGTGGGGCGGCTCGCCGTCGGCATGCGCCTGCAGTTCGGCAAAAAGCTGTGCCAGCTGGCCTGCCAGCAGATCGTCGAGCACGTCACGTCCCATGGCCAGGGCCCGCATTTGTTCGGGCGACCAGCGCAGAGGCGTGTCGTTGTGCTGGTCGGGCAAGGCGAGCGCTTGTTCGAGTCCCTCGTCGGTGATGTCTTCTACACGCGTCGCAAACACCGGGAAGCCTTGGTCATCCACGAGGGCATCATCCAGGCCCGGGCGTGTCTTGCCCTCGGCCAGCACGGCCAGCGCATCTTCGCCGCTACTGCCCACGGGCAGTCGCAACGCGCTGTCGAGCAAGCAGAGATACAGTTCATCTTCGGGACGGGAAGCTTCGGCCGGCGTGTCGCCGCCGCCGTTGGCATCCGTGCTGGCGACCTCGGCGTCCGTATCGTTGTTTCTAACGCGCTTCAACAACGCTTTCCCACCGAAGAAAACGGCGATCACCGCGATCGGCATCCCGACCAGGTACAGCGCGAGTTCGGCGCCGGTCGGGTCCGTGCCGGTGACGCGCCAGTAGCCAATCACCAACAGCCAGATCGCCAGGAAGACCAGCGCGAGTAACAACAGCCCCTTTAAAACCTTGCGTAACATCGTTGCGCGCTTTTCCCCCGGAATATCGCGTATCGGGCGACGTGCCTCGAACAGCCCGTCGCCGGGTTCAACCGCCCCTGGTTTTCAATAACAATAGCTTATGGGCCCCTTAAAACCTATCTGACAGAGCGGCAAAGCCGTGGTCAGGCGTTATCGTGTCTTGTTGTGATGACGATCATTATGGTCACTGAAGCCGGGCCGTCGGCCGTGCCGTAGACGGCTCAGGCCGGATACCGCGCTGGCGACCGTGCTCACTCCTTCTTGTCGATGCGTTGTAGCAGCAGCTGCAGAATCGCAACGTCCGGATCATCGTTGGAGACGTTCGAGGGCCTGCGACTGCTACTGCTCGGCAGCGCAGGCTCGGACAGCTGGAGCGAGTCCGCGAGCAAAGCGGTGGGGTAATCGTCGCCGATGCTGCCGTGAATGTCGTTCTTCGTATCGGATTCCGAGGCCGCCGATAGCGTAGCGGCCTCCGATGCATGCGCTTCGGTGGCTGCCTCGCCGTTCGGCGACAACATGTTCATCGAGTCGGCAAACCCCGGGCTCGCGGCACGTCCTTGAGTAATCACGGCCGTTTTAGTCGGCTGGCTGCCTGCTTTTTCTTTCGCCGCCGGGCGCTGGCTGGGCGCGGAGCTGCCAGTCTTTGCGACTGCTGCGCCGCTCGCGCCTGTGGAACCGGCGGCAGAGGTCACAGGTTGACGACTGGCCATGTCGTCCCCGGGCGCATCCGAGACGAACATGAGCTGATACACCGTCAGCAGGGTGCAACCGATCAATATCCCAAGCCCAAGCCAACGCAGATGCGTCAACGCCGACGGCTTGCCGGTGGCTGGCTCCATGCGCGCCAGGAAGCCGCCGTATCGCGCGTGATCCGGATCATCGGCATTATGGTCGCCGAGCAGGCTGTATGGCATCTGTACAGGCACGTATCGTCCTTGCGTAAGATGGCGATAGCTGCATAGTGCCAAATAATCGAGAAATTTGTCACCCAAGCTCATGGCGTGCTCGCCTAGGTGCCGGCCGCACTGTATGCACTTTTGCTATCGACGGCGGTAAGGCTGGCGAGCGGTAATAAGCGGTTCCACGAGTAAAAGTCGGCCAGTTGAGTGTGTCCAAGACGGAAACGGTACGAAATCTGACGTGACGATTATTTGGATTACGCTTTATTTCGTCGCGGCGCTTTTGGTGCTCTTCTTGATCATCTTTCCGGATGGCCGGCGTTCGGTTTGGGACGGGTTGCGCTCTGCGGTAAGCCGGTTTGCGTCGAGTAGGCGGTCCGCCGCGCGTGGCGCCAGTGCCGGTACGGCCAGGGTGATGCGCAACGGCGGGCGGGTAGCGCGCTGGTTCTCTAGGCATCGCTGGATCGCACTCGCGGTCCTGCTGTTATTGACCTTTCCCGTGCTGGTTGTGGTTCAGATGCAAGGTCTACTGGACTTCAACAATTATCGCGAAGCCGAGCGCGAGTCGAACCCCCTGGTTGCCAGTCTGCTCCGCGGCGAGCGGCTGGCGCCGCCGCAACCGCTACCGCCCGAGGTGTTCACCACACGCGAGGTTGAGTCCGTACGGCCCGATCTACGCCGCGCGAACCGTAAATGGGACCGTCTCAAGCCCGAATTCGCGCAGCTACTGTTACAGGTCTACAAGGACATGCGCGACAAATACGGCTATCAGATGGTGCTTATCGAAGGCTATCGAAGCCCCGAACGCCAGCGCCGGCTCAAGTCCAAGAGTGGTTACGTCACCAACGCCGGGCCATATCAGAGTTATCACCAGTTCGGGCTTGCAGCCGACTCTGCTTTTTTGCGCAACGGCAAGCTTGTTATTGCAATCGAAGACGAGTGGACACAGCGCGGTTATGACCTCTATGGCAAGCTTGCACAGCAGTACGGTCTGACCTGGGGCGGCAACTGGTCTTTTCAGGATTTTGGCCACGTGGAGCTTCACGGCACGCGGTACGACGACCCGACCAAGCACCGTCGCTGATTCACACACGGCAAATCGAACGAACATGGAGGACAGCATGTCTCGACCATTCATCGTTGTAGGCGACAAGACCGATCACGGCGGCACGGTCATAAGCGGCGCGCCCACCTCGATAACCGGCGGTAAACCGGTTGCCCGTGTTGGCGACGAAGTCACATGCCCCAGAAGCGAATGCGTGGCGCGAGGCATGGGCACGAACCGTATTGTCAGCGGCGACCCAACAGTAATGGTCGATGGCCAGCCGGTGGCCCGCCACGGTGACAAGACCGAGTGTGGCGCTACGCTCATAGCGGGCCAGATGGCGACGTCTACCGACTAGGCTCGCTCCAAACCAGCTGACTAGTGACATCGGCCTTTAACAAACCGAGGGCGCCGCCAAAGTAATCTCCTGCCGTATTCGATCCCAGCAGTCTTTTGCTGCCAACGTCTGCAACGAATTCCCGACTTTCAGCGCAGGCGTAGTGGGGGGGGATCCGGGGGCGTCAATTGCTCGGCGGTTGGCGGGATATCCGCGATCAAGTTGAAATCGATTCGATCGGTACGGGGCTAGAGACGGTTACGTGGCGCGAAAAGTTTCGTATATTCAACCACGCGTTTTCTTTGAAACTCAAGCGCAGGTAGAACGCGAAACTTTGCCGGTCACAAAGACGTGGAGTCGCATCGCGAGCGCTGTACCGATTCGCGAGCTCTGACCTATCGTTGGCGAGTTATCGATGGTTTATTAAGGCCAAGTCGTCTGCGTCGATCCAAGCTCTAGTAGTTTGCGATTTGCCGCGATAGAGAAAAAGGTAGCGCAATTTCGGCCCGTGGTCGTCAAAGTCCAAGAGCTTTATCACATCGTTCCTGATCAGGTACGCGCCCGTCTTGTTAAACCCGCTCTCGGTCTTTTCTAACGCGAATGCCTTCTTTGAAGATACCTTCGCTCTGAGCGGTTCCCGGGAGCCACGAGCTACTAGCCCTAAACTGCTGCACTCACCGGATTCCTTGCATTCTTTTGCCTTTTCTATCCTGTCGGTAAGTAGTTCCGCTTTTTCGCATACGTACGGGGTTTCTATCGCTTCGCCGTAGCATAGCGTTTCGGTATATGTCCTAGCTGCGTCTCTGTAGCTGTTTACAACTTGGCTGTTGAGAAAGTCCGGGTTCGTGAGTTCTACCGAGCCGGTGAATGATATGGCATCACGCTGTGCGCTTGCGTCGTAAAGGGCGTAGGACTCGTTTGCGCCGGCGTCCGCGTTTTCAACGGCTATAAAGCAATGATCATTTTTCCAAAAATCTCCGACGATCGCATCTACGTGGTTAGAATCGTGACTTGTTTCAACCTCAGTTTTTTTGTTGCCAGCTGTTATGGTGAGATAGCCCACGTCGAGCGTAATAGAAACGTTAACTTCGCTACAAAGTGTGTCAGTCGAAAAATTTTGGCCACTCAATAGTGTGACGTAGTGGTAAAATTGACTGCCTGAACTCGCCGAGGCATTAGTTAACTGGGCGATGATTGAAAAAAAACACATAAAAAATAGATTATCTTCATTTCATCGATTTCCGCGCTTTCTGGAATAGTTGTTGGCGAGAGCTCAAGCCGCGTGATTTTTCGAACGACTCCTTCATCCCAGGCTCCGTGCCGCTTACCATCTTCCGTTGTTAGCCGTGTCCCGATCGGAAGTTGTAGGGTTAAAATAACGGCTTCTGCCGCAACGCGCGCGGCATAAATCGCCATCCGCGGGGAGGGGGCTTGTATGTCTCCATCCGAATGGTAAGGGCCTTTCAGGAGGGTCCTTCGTCAGACACGTTGACAATCTGAATAAAGCCTCCTCTAATAAGGTGATATGATTCGTTTTCGTCCAACGAGGGCGATAGATAAAAACACGCTCGGTTTGCAACAACTCTTCTTCGTTTGGGTTTGCTTGCTTTTCTAGTTGTAGTGTCTTATGAAATGGGCCGTACAAAAAGCCGCGCGCCATGGGTGGATACGTGATATCGCTTGCCCAGACCTGGTTGGGCTGATCGATCCTCAGGCCCCGCAGGCGATACGGATAAATCCGATGCCCCGGGGCCGGTCGTGACAAGCGCGGTTTTGGATACAGGGCGGTGATACCCATGACCCGCATCAAACGCCGTATGCGCTTGCGATTGACCGTCAGGCCGTTTTCGTCGGCCAGTGCATCGGCGATGCGTCGGCTGCCGAGAAACGGGCGCTCGAGATGCAGCGCATCGATACGCTGCATCAGTCTGTGATCGGTATCCGATACCGGCTGACGCCGCTAGTAGACCGTCGATCGAGCGACACCGAGCGCCGCACACTGGCGGGTTATCGGCAGGCCGTGATCGATCATGGCCCGCCGCGCTTCGGGTCGGAGCGCGCGAGCCCGCGCTCCAAAAAATCGTTCTCCATCGACAGCTCGCCGATGTTGGCATGCAGCGAGTCGATCTGGGCTTGGTTATCCGACGTCGATGGTCCCTTGTCGAACGTCTCGGTCGCGCCTTCGACCAGCTGGCGTTTCCATTGCGTGATCTGGTTCGCATGCACGTCGAACTGCTGGGCCAGTTCGGCGAGCGTTCGATCGCCTTGTACGGTGGCGAGTGCCACCTTGGCCTTGAAGGCCCGTGAATGATTACGGCGTTTGCGTCGCATCGTTGCCCCTGGACCGGGTCCGGCCATTGTGGAGCAGATCGTCACTTAGTGCTCTGTCCGAATTCTGGGGTCTAGTTCACCATTAGCGTCGTTCGAATCACGAATAATAATGCTGCCGTCGTTATGCTGTGCGAAATAGAACCAGTCCTTATACTTTCTGTTCTTCTTTTCGCCTTTGATTATGATGTCGGAATTCACTGATACTTCGTATAGGTGGTTTTCGACGAGGGCTTTAGGGTCTTGGTAGACGTTTGCTTTGTATGGTGAGGAGCCATAAGTAAGGCATCGATCAACAGTCACCATAAACGGTGATTCGAGTACGCTCGCGTCCCACATTATTTCGCGACTAGAGGCATCCGTAACTTGGATGGAAACGAATTGTGTCGGGTTGCGCGAAGCCGCTTTTGTATCCGGAACTGTGAAACACGGCTTCTCCTCAGAGCCAAAGATTTTCAACTCGTGCATTTCTGGCCCTGGCCACGGCCATACACAGCCGCTTGCGAGCAAAGCTCCGAAAGTCAAAACGACATAAAGAAGCCCAGTTGATCTACGGTAAGTTCTTGGCATTTTTAGGATCTGTCAGGAAATTCTGCAATACCACTTCCATTAAAGGTATTGACTAATTATTTCGGTATTGAGCCTGTGCTACGACATCTGGCCGTGTTAATACCTTAAGAGCGAAGTAATCTGCCAGGATATTGCCTTGCGCTTCCATATTGTAGTTGCTTAGCCGCTTGTTCTCCGAGAGAGAATATTCGTACGACAGGCCGAGACGGAGCGCGCCTCGCCACTTAACCGGATAACTCAGCTGATATTGCCAAATGTGAGTCATCTCGTGCATAAACCACCATTTGTTTCCCGGTGTGTCAGTCGAGTAGTCTTCCAGAAAATTCTTCGGGTTGAAATATAGCTCTCGGTTCGGAGTCATAGCAGTGTCGTCGGACTGTAGTCCCAGCCACAAATACTCGTCGTTGTGAACGCGTATCTTACTGTAATCAATAGAATCGCCGAATATTTTCCTGGCTAGCGCAATTTCACCGTTGGCTAACGGGCGACTTTTGCCTTCAGGCGTTTTTACTTCTTTGATGGAGGAACCAATGTTTTGCTGGTTCGTTTCTACATTGTTAAGTATCAGCTCCACCCGACGTCGCTGATCCCCAGCCTGGGCCTGATGCTGTGGGCGTCCCACCTTGTCTGTTCCGCAGAGCTCTGGCTTAATTAGCTTCTCCGCGCGACTTGTACGTACACGCTTAGTTTTGCTATAGGCATCGGTCGTTCCGTTAACCACCTCTCCATTAGAGAGATGGAGGGTGTAATCGACTCCGGAAGTGGCGTATCCATCGCTCCGCACAAGTCGAATAGCCTCATCGAATCTGTCATTGTTGAATGGTTCTATTCGTGGCTCTACTTGTCCGGTCGATAATGGTGTTGGTTGGCTAGTATCTTGTGCCAACCCCACGAACCCATGCGCCCCACCTTTGACGGTAGACGTACCCGGACAGGAGAAGGTGATATTGCCGCCTTCAAGGGTCACGGTGGACTGACCCGAGGTGGGCGCGATCTTGGTTTGGGCGAAGACGTTGACGGTGTCGCTGCTGCTGGCCACCGTCACGCTGTCGTCGGCGAGGATCTCCAGCGTGTCGTCGTGGTCTTGTAGAGACAGTGGGCCGTTGGTGGCCACGGCCTGGGCGCCGCCGTCTTGGATTTTCCGGCTGGTTTGCGGCTTGGCCGCACCACTGTGATTCGCGCGTGCAGCGTGCTTATCATCGATTTCGGGACTAAAAAGGAACTTGGTCTAAAATAAAATATTCATGAATATAGCGCTAATAACTCGCATATTCCCCATCAACGAAACGATATCGCCTATTTTTTGAAGTGCCCGCCGTCCCTTGGATTAGCTCTATGTTGGAGAGTCCGTTGGTAGCTGTGGGCAGCACTTTGATCGAATAGCCGGCGTTGTGAAAAATCTGCTTATATTTACGACTATTTTTCAGTACCAACCATATAGGCCCTAACGCCGCACCCCAGCCACATCGATCGGAAGTAGTCAGGAAAAGAATTTCGGTAGTTTGGCGCTCTGCATCCTCAAGAGCGACCTTTTTCTGCATCAGGCTGCATTTTTCGTCTAAGAAAGGTGCAAAGCTTTTCGCGGACTCCATTTGTTCCGACAGTTGTTTCGATGCGGGCGAGAAGTCTCCGTCTTCAATCGAATAAGAGTTCGCGAAGGAACACGACGCAAAAAATACCGCAGCTAAAAGAGCAGAACTCTCACTGTTGCATAAACTCTTTACACATCGCGTCTTAAATTTCCTGAAGTCCGGCATGACCTTGGTCTACGCTATCTTTTCGCCGCCGTAACTTAGCGATAGGCCGTCGTGGTGATTAGCATAAATCATATTGTATAGATCAGAGCCACTATAGTTTTTCTGCATCAGGCGCTTGCTGTTGGCATACGAATCGACTAAAGCTGCCGATCCTTTTTAATATCGAAGCGGTCAGCATTTGAACTCCGCCCATACTGCTTTCTGGTGGCATCAATAAACTGTCCGATACCATCCGCAGGCGTTGTGCCTGCAGCAGCGTCTGGGTTAAATCCGAACTCGGTCTGAGCTGGACCCCACCCGTTGGACAGTCCGCGGCGTTTTCTAAGTGATGACCTGCCGGGTTAAGCCGCCCGCGGTAGCGGCTGGTCGTTGAAGTAGACCCGATCGGGCGTAGCCCGATCAAGGCCCTGATGATGGCGCTTGGCATTGTAGAACGCGAAGTAATCGGCCAAGCCCGCCTTGGCGTCGCGCCCGCTGTCATAAGCCTTCACATAGACCTCCTCATATTTCACGCTGCGCCAGAGTCGTTCGATGAAGACGTTATCCATCCAGCGCCCGCGGCCATCCATACTGATCGTGATCGCGTGCGCTTCGAGTACGCCGGTGAACGCGCGACCCGTGAATTGGCTACCCTGATCCGTGTTGAAGATCTCGGGTCGCCCATAGCGTGCGATCGCACGCTGCAGGGCATCGACGCAGAACGTGTCATCGAGCGTGTTCGACACCTGCCAGGCCAGTACCTTGAGCGAGTACCAGTTCATAACGGCGACGAGGTATAAAAAGCCGCGCGCCATGGGTGGATACGTGATATCGCTTGCCCAGACCTGGTTGGGCTGATCGATCCTCAGGCCCCGCAGGCGATACGGATAAATCCGATGCCCCGGGGCCGGTCGTGACAAGCGCGGTTTTGGATACAGGGCGGTGATACCCATAACCCGCATCAAACGCTGTATGCGCTTGCGATTGACCGTCAGGCCGTTTTCGTCGGCCAGGGCATCGGCGATGCGTCGGCTGCCGAGAAACGGTCGCTCGAGATGCAGCGCATCGATACGCTGCATGAGCTTTTGATCCGCGTTCGATACCGGCTTGTGCCGATAGTAGGCCGTCGATCGGGCCACACCAAGGACACGGCACTGGCGCGTGATCGGCAACGTGTGGTCGCGACCAATCATGGCCCGACGCGCTTCGGGTCGAAGCGCGCGAGCCCGCGCTCCAAAAAATCGTTCTCCATCGACAGCTCGCCGATCTTGGCATGCAGCGAGTCGATCTGGGCTTGGTTATCCGAGGCCGATGATCCCTTGTCGAACGTCTCGGTCGCGCCTTCGACCAGCTGGCGTTTCCACTGCGTGATCTGGTTTGCATGCACGTCGAACTGCTGGGCCAGTTCGGCGGGCGTTCGATCGCCTTGTACGGCGGCCAGCGCCACCTTGGCCTTGAAGGCCGGTGAGTGATTACGGCGTTTTCGTCGCATACTTGCTCCTTGGCCGGGTGCGGCCATTGTGGAGCAGATCGTCACTTAGTGCTCTGTCCGGTTTTCGGGGTCCAGCTCAGTCTTCGCCATGAACTGTTCGATCGAGGGGTCTAGGCCGGTTAGCGCAATCGAAAAAAGAGAACGCCGCTATTGCGAACGCTCACTTTCGGTGTGCGCTATACACGCAGGCATTAGTTCCTACTACATTCTCGCTACGCAAGGCGAGGGCCCGGCGTGACGCGCACGCCACTGATCTAGGGGGGGGCGGTCTCAAGTCGTCATGTCGAACGGGTCTGGCTGCGCCGCAACCGTGGCGCGGACGAGTTTATCGTGAGTCAGCTCGAATCTCGTGCAAACGTCAGGTTGTTCGGTATGTAGGAGAGGTCGTTTGCACCTTGCGTTCGCCAAATGAGCTCATTTTCATTTACGCACAGGGACACTGTGGTTGCTAGCGAGGATTCATAATAGCTATGAATTTCCGTTGTATAACACCCGGAATCGCTGGTTTTGGTTAGCTTGAACCGTTCAACCGAGTCGTTGCTCGCGCAATTTATTCTGTTACCGTTGTCGAAAATAAAACAATACGACAAGTAATTATGGCCGTGCTCTTCGCTTACTTTTACCGTGAGCGTTGTGCGCGCAGTTTCTTTAGCCCATTTGCCTTCGATGCCGGAATCATCCGCATGGCACGAGCTGAAGAAAAGAGTAATAGCTAAAATTAAAAATGGTCTAGTAATAGTCGAAATCTTTAGCACGGTTTTTCCACCCTTTCAAAAACTTGCTATAACGCTCCGGATTGCTGTGGGCAAGGTTTTCGTAATAACTGATGCGCGCGCTTCTAAGGGATCGATAGAGCTCTGGCGAGTTGGCGGAGTTTACTGCTGATAATGTTTTCGGGCCGAACTTGCCGTCGACCGTCAAATCATTCTCCCCAGAGCTTTTTAACGTTTCTTGAAGCGTAGTTATCGCGTTTGATCCCGCGTTGATTTTGAAATCCGTTATCTGGTAGGCCAGTTCGCTATCATTAATTTGATCGCCGTGGACGCTATCCCAGTATTTTTCTTTGTATATTTTGCAAGCTTCACCGTCGGTAATCGACTTTAAATTTTCGAGTGTGGCCTCTTTGCCTAGTAGGCTCTCGCTATAGCGCTGATAGGTCTTTAGAGTTATTCCTTTATTTGTTGCTCCACCTGGGTCATCGGGATCGTCAACAAAACCGCCCTCGTGCGCCAGTACTTTGGGGCAATAGTAGCTGAAAGGCCGTTTTGGCGCGGCGGAGCTAAGATCCGCTTTATTAGCCGCGTTTGTCATTCGAACAGCTCCTGACGGCAATGGTGGGAGTTGCGCCGGCTGACTCACCGGCCCCACAAACCCATGCGCCCCGCCTTTGACGGTAAACGTACCCGGACAGGCGAAGGTGATATTGCCGCCTTCGAGCGTCACGGTGGATTGGCCCGAGGTGAGCACGATCTTGGTCTGGGCGAAGACGTTGACGGTGTCGCTGCTGCTGCTCACCGTCACGCTGTCGTCGGCGAGGATCTCCAGCGTGTCGTCGTGGGCTTGTAGAGACAGTGGGCCGTTGGCGGCCACGGCCTGGGCGCCGCCGTCGTGGGTGTAGAGGCTGGTGGTCGCACCGGCCACGCTGCTGTAGGTCGCGCCGGCCGTGTGCTGGGTTTCGCCCTGGGTGGTGACATGGGTGTTCTGGCCGGCATAGTGCAGCTGCGATGCGGGCGTGGTGAAGGCGACGGTACTCGGGCTGTCGACGAACACGAAGGGTTTGGCAAAGCGTTCGGCCGGGTCGCCGCCGTCGCGTTGTCCGGATGCGGGCTTGCGATGATCCTGGCCGCCGACCGGGCCGGTATAGACGCCGTCGGCGTCTGGATCGATCGCCTGGGTGAAATCAGCTTGGGCGCGGTTGGCGTTCAGGCCCGTGGCGCTTTGTGCGCTGGCCGCATCCGACAGGCTCGTCGCACGCTCTTGGGCGGCCTTGAGCTGGCCGACGGCTTCGGTGACGTCCTGGGCGGTGGATGTGGCACGTGAACGCGCGCTGCTGGAGACGAGCAGCCCTTCGGGCGCGCGCAGCGCGGCCCAGCCGGCGGTTTTGAGCTCGGCGCCCTGGCCGCGATAGGCGCCGCGGTGGGCGCCTTGTTGATCGATCAGATACCCCAGATTGAGGGCGCTGTCGGCCTGGGTGGTGGCCAGCCGGGTTCTGAGCTGTCCCGGGGCATCGTCATGCACCCATTGGTTATGGCCGCTGCCATCCAGGGCCTGATTATGGGTGCCGGATAGGGTGCCGGGATGATTCGCGGCGCTGTTCGCGCCGGCGGCGAAGGGCGGCGCGTCGCTGCCGTTATAGAACTGGCCAGTAATGATCGGCTGGTCGAAATCGCCGTCGAGAAAATCTACCAGCACTTCGCTGCCGATACGCGGGGTGAAGTGATCCCCCCAGTTGGGCCCGGCCAGGCCTTCGGCCACCCGCACCCAGGTGCCGGCACGTTCGTCGCCGGGGGCATTGCCTTCGGGATGGGCAGAGCTGTGGGTTTCGCGCAGGCCACCCGGTGTGGGTTGCTCGCCGCGTTGCCAGGGGAACTGGATCTTGACGCTGTGATCGCGGCTGCTGGTGAGCGTTTCATCGGCCACGCCGACAACGAGTGCGCTCTCCGGGCCGGCGGCTTCGGGGGCGGCGATGAAGGTGGGCACCACGGCCGTGGTGTCCGGCACGCATACGAAGGCATTGCGATAGCTGCCGAATTCGATATCGGTGGTGCTCAGCAGATGGGCGAGATGGGCGCCGAGATTGTTGGCGGCGCGATGCTCGACCGCGCAGAGCACATAGCGGCCGTTGTCACTGGCATGGTCGGTGAGCGTGAAGGCACAGCCGGCGGCGAGTTGGCGGGCACTGGCCGTACCGGAGGCGCTGATGGACTTCAGGCGCGCGGCGGCGAGGGCGTTGTCGACGCTCTGGCTGATGCCGGCGTCGTCTTGATGACGCCAGCTGCTGCGGCTGCCGTCATATATTTCCAGCGCCGGCAGGTCGGGGCCGGCCTGTTCGGCCTGGGCGGCATGGGCCTTGAGCTTGAAGGCGTCCCAGGCCGAGAGCGTGGCGGTATTGGGCGCCAGGGCCCGCCGGGCACTGAACGTGGTGATGGCGTCTTCGGTTTCGGCTGCGGAAATACGATGAAAACGGATCGCGGCCGGCTCGACGTCGGGCGCATCGGCCTGGCGATCGAAGATACGCAGCTGTGGCCCGTGACTCGCGCCGTGTTCGGTATCGGCCGCCGAGGCGTTCGGGTCGTGGCGAAAATGAAAGCTCAGGCCTTCTTCGGCCAGCAGACGCTCGACGAAGGCGAGATCGGTTTCGCGATACTGGGTACAGCGGGGGCGCTTGGCCAAAGACTGGCTGACATCGACGCTGTAATCGGCCTGGGGATAGTCGGCAAAGATACGTTCGATGATTTCGAGGGCGTCGAGATCCTGAAAGACAAGGCAGTTACGCCGACGCGAGAGAAACGAAAGCCAGGGCTGCAGATGCAGCCGGTAGCGGGCCAGCCCGCCATCGGCGCCGAGAAAGCCGGCCTGGGTGATATAACCGTGCCAGGCCCGCGCGGGCCCACTGGCCTGGGCCAGACGCAGGGTCATGGGCTGGCCGATCAGGGACTTGAGTTCGAAATGGGCCGACGGGGCGGTACAGTCGATGACGAACTCGAAGCATTCGCTGATGGCTTCGCGCCCGTGCATGCGTTCGACTACGAACGCGTCTTCGCCCAGCGGTGTTTCGACCGCCAGCAGGCGGCCGTGCTGGCTGTAGACGGCCTGGAAGGCCTGGCGGATTTTGCTGATGGCTAGATCGGACTGTGCCATATGATCACCTGCCGGTGTCTAGGGCAGCGTTATAGTCAAGTGGGCGGCCGAAGGCGGCAGCTGTACGACATCGTTGTATTGGGCAAGCCGGTGCTCACTGCTGTTCGACAAGCTCGCGTTGAGGCCCACCAGCGCCACCGCGCCCACGAGCGCGCAGACGCTGGCAACCACCCAGGCCGGCACTTCGCGCTTGAGCGTATGAGCGACCGAGTCCGGCGGTTCCCAGTGTGGCGCGAAACCCGCGCGCCGGCCCTTCATGTTGGCAATTTCGTCGCCGAGCCGGGCGGTGAGATAGCCCAGCTTTTCCGATCCCTCAAGCGCGAACTTGCCCTTGAAGCCGAGCAGTAGGCACATATAGAACACTTCCAGTGCCTCAATGCGGGAGCGGCCCTGGGCGCGTAATTCCTCGAGGCGGTCGAAGAAATGTTCGCCGGCCAGCTGGTCGCCGAAAAGCTCGAGCTGCAGCGGGCGTCGGCCCCATTCGTCGCGAATATCCGCGGCTTCGGCAAGAACGGTTTCATCGACCGCGGCACAGAAGGCGTATTTCGCCGCGTAGATATCCTCGGTGGATTTGCCCAGCTTCTTGGCGGAGCGTTCGAACTCGTCAAGATAGCGTTCGACCGCATTTGCAAACGCGGCGGCGTCCTGCGGCAACTGGCCATTGCGCAGCGCGAAAAGCAGATAGAAACCGTTATATAAAAGATCGACCAGCGTTTTGTTGCCGTCGTGCTCCACCCCGGGATAGGCCGTATCCGGGCTGGAGCTCTCGCTGTTGAACATGCTGGGTCGGTTGCTGTTGGCTGATGTATTCATGGCGTGACCGCGATTAGCTCGAGCTTGAGGTCGGACACCCCGTTGGGCACATAGATCATCACGGAACCGGCCTTGAGCATGCGCTCATACAGCGGGCCCTGGGCCTGAAGCGCGAAGTAGTATTGGCCGCTGCGCACTGGCACGGCTGCGGGCGCCTGCGGGGTATGCACGAGTTTGACACCGGGCAACGCCGAGAGCACGCATTTTTCGACGTCGTCCGGCGCGCCGACCTTGAAGCGTACGGGCACCACGTCGATGAGTTCGGTGGCCGGCATGTCGGCGCCCACCGATAGATACAGTTCCGTACGTTCGTCGATTCGATCGGAAGCGAGCTGGCCCAGATAGTACGAAGGCCGCTGCTCGGTGAGCGCTATCTTGAAATAGCGCTCGGAAATAACCGCTTCCAGAAGCTCCCGATTGATACGCATGAGTGCGTCGAAACACGGCCCGGGATCATCGTGGCTATACGCCGGCAGATCATTCAGCGTATAGACCTTCGAAAAAGTCATCAGCGAGCCGGCAAGCTCGAGCATCTGCTGGTAGAGACGCTCCGGGTAGAGCCCCGGATGGTGCAGAAAATGCGAAAGCCGCGCGAATGAAGTGCTTGCCGTGTGCAACAGCCAGAAGGAGGCGATGTCGCCGGATCTGAACTCGATCACATGTTTGCTGGGCTCGCGGTGATGGCCATACAGCGCTTCGACCTTGGCCTGTAACGCGTCGAGCAGGCTGCGCAACTGCTGTTGCAGCAGCGGCGACGCCTCGATGTTAAGACAGGGTGGCATGAAGCTCTTGTCGAGTTCGAAACCGCCGGTCGAGGCACGTTCGACCCGTGCGATCGGCAGACAGATGAACTCGTCGCGGGGTTTGTCGTCGGTGAGCAGGCGCACCGACTTACCCAGAAACGCGATCTCCGCCTCGCTCGCGTCGGTGAACAGATCGGCGGTCTGCGCAGTTGTCTTCACGTAGCGTGACAGCCCATTGCCGTCGGCGCCGAGATTGCCGCCGTGATTCTTGAAGCGGGGAATGGCCGCATGGATGACCACGCTCGACGTATTATCGGGCAGGGCGTCGAGGCCGATGGCCTCCGGCAGGGGATCGCTGTCGGGTGCGTTCACCGTTTCCCCGTCGGGAAAGATCGCCGACAACGATTCCAGCCGGAATACGCCGTTGCGAAGCGCGCCAACGTCGACACGGCTGGCGCGGATCCCCCAGGCGTAAGGGTGCAGATCCGCCATGACCTCGCGCATGCGCCCGTCATGGAATGCATCCTGACGCTGGAAGTGCTGCGGCCTCAGGAAAAGGCCTTCGCCCCACAAAACACGTCTGTTTCCGTTCATCAATCACTCATTCCGTTGATCGTGGCACACGGCCCATGCAGCAGGGCGCGGCAACCGGCCGGCGACACGCCGGTCCGTGTCGCGCTTGCGTCCTGGCAGACTAATTCATTCATGCGTCATTCTTTTTAAACAGGGCGCGGGGCGCTGGCGCCTAGTCGTCGCAGTGCACGTTCGAAAGGCGCCGCAGCGAATATTCCGGCGCGTTTACAACGCTGCCGCTCGTAATGGTCATCGCGCAGGCATGCAAGCCGGCGACGACCGGTTCAGCCTTTTCGGGCGTCAGATCGAAGGCGAAGCGCCAACGTTCCGGCGCAGGATTGCGAAACAGCGCAACCACGCCTAGATAGGTGCCTGCCGGTAGCTGCGGGACCTGCGTTTCGTAAGTCTGCGACGGTACCAGCAGGGTTTCGCGCGTTTCTATGAGGTCGTCTCCCAGCAGCTCGCGGGTCCGATCGTCGTCGAGAAACGTGTCGTAATCTGCCTGTTCGAACGCGTTGGTGTCTTTGAGCACATAGAGCTTGACCAGCAAGGCAAGCGGGTCGCCGTACTCACTCAGGTTCATGTTACCGCCCGCGAACAGTTTCAGGCTTATTCTAGGCTGGTTGCCCTCACTGCTGAATTTGCCGATCGGTTCCGGCGCCTTCTTCGTATTATCACCGCCGGAAAGCAGGCTGCATCCGGATACCGATAGCAATAAGATTGCAAACAATGAAGTGAGTACGCAGTAAAACAGCGTTTCGTTATTCCCGTGTTTTGCCATTAAATTCTGTTTTCGTTGAAAATCGTTGAAATGATAATAACAGTGTCGTGCACTGGTGAAAAAAAGTGTTATTGTTATACACAGACGTTTTACCATGTGTCGAGAATACTCGCCACGAGAGGCACTTAAGGTTTGCAGCTGCAAATGAATGGATATATGGGGATCGGTCCGGGGGTGCGGTTGGTTTCGATTGCCGGGATGCTGGTCGCGGCATCGGTGCTTTCGGGTTGCGCAACCTCCGGGAAGGGCGATATCGATGCCGCGCCCAAGTCCGAGCAGGCGCTGCTCGCCGAGGCGGGCGAGGCGCGGGACAGCGGCAGGGACGACGCCGCGGTTGAGCTGCTGCGCCAAGCTGCGGAGCGCAATCCGGTGTCGGTTACGCCTTGGTTGAACATCGCGCAGATCCGCTTCGATGCCAACAGCTACGACACCGCGATTGTGGCCGCAGAAGAAGCCGTGAATCGCGAGCCGTCCAATCTGGAAGCGAACAGCATCATTATCGTCAGCAGTCTTCGGCTGGCAGAGCGCGCGATCAAGGCGCTGCGCGCGGGCAGCAAGCTCGAAGGCTCGGTTCGCAGCGAGGCCCAGGCGCTGGCACAACAGCTGCGCGAAACGCTCGGCGAAGATGTGCTTGTAGGCGATAGCACGCCGCGGCGACGTAGCGCCCCGCGGCGCACTCGCAGGGCGCCGGCGACGTCTTCTTCCAGCGCTTCTTCATCGAACAGTAAAAAATCGTCTTCATCATCTGGCGGGGCCTCCACGCCCGCCGGTCCGGATAATCAGGGCTCGAGCGGCGGCTCGCTCGATCCGTTCGAGTCGCTCCAGACGTTACCGCAATAGGGGTCTCGCCATGGCTAAAAATGAAAGTGTGCAGAAACGACTGCAGAAGGTCCGTCCGCCGCGCGTCCAGCTGACGTACGACGTCGAAAAGGGCGATGCGATCGAAGAAAAGGAGCTGCCTTTTGTGGTTGGCGCGGTCGGTGATTTCCGTGGCCAGTCGGAAGTGGAGCAGCCCAAGCTTCGTGATCGCAAGTTCATTTCCGTCGATCGCGACAACCTCGACGAGGTTATGAGTGGGCTGGCGCCGCGCGCGGCTTATCGCGTGCGCAATCGCCTTTCCGATGAGGGCGGCGAGTTCGGCGTCGATATGACCTTCAAGAGCATGGATGACTTCTCGCCCGAGTCGGTAGTCGAGCAGGTCGAGCCGCTCAAGCAGTTGGTGGATGCGCGCCGCAAGCTTGCGGATCTTCGCAACAAGCTCGCCGGCAACGAGAAGCTCGAAGACATGCTCGCCGAGGTGCTGAGCAATACCGAGCAGCTCGAAGCTCTGAAAAAATCGGCAGCGTCGGCTGACGACAAAGCCGACGATGACCGAGGAGAAAGTTAAGAATGGCCAACGCCCAAAGTAACGAATCCAAGGCCGACGCGACCCAGACCGAAGAGGTCAATCTTCTCGACAAGATCGTCGATGAAAGCCGCGTCGCCAAGTCGGACTCCGAGCATGCGCGAGCGCGCGACATCATTTCGGAGCTGGTGGATAACGTCATGAATGGCACCGTGGTTGTGTCCGACAACCTCGGGGCCACGCTCGACGCCCGTATTGCCGAACTTGACGCGCTGATTTCGGATCAGCTCAGCGAAGTCATGCATGCGCCCGAGTTCAAAAAGCTCGAAAGCAGCTGGCGCGGCCTCGATTATATGGTGTCTCAAACCACCACCGGCTCGATGATCAAGATCCGCATGATGTCCGCGACCAAGCGCGAGCTGGTCAAGGACTTCAAGGCTGCTATCGAGTTCGACCAGAGCGCGATGTTCAAGAAGGTCTACGAAGAAGAATTCGGCACCTTCGGCGGTTCCGCGTTCGGCGCCATCATCGGCGATTTCGAGATCAGTCGTCAGCCCGAGGATATGCATTTCCTCGAGCAGATGTCGCATGTCGCGGCGGCCGCGCATGCACCGTTCATCTCGGCAGCTGCGCCGGAGCTTTTCGGCTTCGATTCGTATACCGAGATGAGCAAGCCGCGGGATCTGGCCAAAATCTTCGACACGGTGGAATACACCAAGTGGAAGTCGTTCCGGGAGTCGGAAGACTCGCGCTACGTGGGGCTTACCCTGCCGCGTTTTCTGGGGCGCCTGCCCTACAACCCCAAGGACGGCACCACGGTCGACGGTTTCAACTTCGTCGAAGACGTCGACGGCAAGGATCACGACAAGTATCTGTGGTGCAACACGGCCTATGCTTTCGGTGCCCGGCTGACGGCGGCGTTCGAAGACTTTGGCTGGTGCGCGGCCATTCGCGGCGTCGAAGGTGGCGGTCTGGTGGAAGACCTGCCCACGCATACCTTCAAGACCGACGATGGCGAGATCGCGCTCAAGTGTCCGACGGAAATATCCATTACCGATCGGCGCGAGAAGGAACTGAGCGATCTGGGCCTTATTCCGCTGGTGCATTGCAAGAATACCGATTACGCGGCCTTCTTCGGCGCGCAGTCGGTACAAAAGCCCAAGAAATACAACACCGACGCAGCCAACGCCAACGCAGTGCTTTCGGCACAGCTGCAGTACATCTTCGCCGTTTCGCGGGTTTCTCATTACCTCAAGGCGATGATGCGAGACAAGGTGGGTAGTTTTGCCTCGGCGGGGAACGTCGAGGACTTCCTGAACAACTGGATCACCCAGTACGTATTGCTAGACGATAATGCGACGCAGGAGGCCAAGGCCCAGTTCCCGCTGCGGGAAGCGTCGATCAAAGTGTCCGAGATCCCGGGGCGCCCGGGCTCTTATAGGGCGGTGGCCTTTCTCAGGCCACATTTCCAACTAGACGAACTGTCGGTATCACTTCGGTTGGTAGCTGAATTGCCCGAATCGGCGCGCGCGTCGTAAGTTCCTGTTGGTTATTTGAAACTTAAGACGACATCCTGAAAATTTGGAGGGACCGCAGTGAAGGATATTTATATCAAGTTCGATCGCCCCGGCATCAAGGGCGAATCGCAGGACAAGGATCACAAGGACTGGGTCGAAGCCCATACCTGGCATCACCGGATTCTGCAGCCGAAGTCGGCGACGGCGTCCAGCGCGGGTGGCCATACCGCCGAGCGTTGCGAACACGAAGACATGATCTTCACGAAAGACATGGACGTCGTGAGCCCGCAGCTTTATCAGGCCTGTTCCGGCGGCACGACCTTCTCCAAGGTCACCATCGAATTCTATCGTGCGGATGGCGAAGGCCAGCGCATCAAGTACATGGAAATCCAGCTCAAGGATGCCATCGTCTCCGATATGGCGCCCTCGGTTGAGGCGGAAGGCATTCCGACCGAAACCATGGCCCTCAAGTACGCTGCCGTACAGTGGAAGTACACGCAGCAGAAGATCGGCGGTGGTGCCGGCGGTAGCTCGCAGGGCGCCTGGAGCCTGACCAAGAACGACAAGACGTTCGCTTCCTGAGCGCAGTCTTGTCGGCGGCCTCGACGTTGCCTCGAACCGGCAGCGTTGAGGCCCGCTTTCGCAACGGCTGCGCGCATCGCGCAGCCGTTGTGTTCCATCCAGGGGAACGTTTAGCCGTGGACGGGCATGCGCATGTCGGCGCGTGTCGGGGCGCCTGCGGCTTGGGTGCGGCGTACTGCACCATCGGTTATAGCGGGGAGTGACGTGACTGGATTCGAGCCAAGCCTGTTCGAAAAACTGCTTGACGACGACCCCCGTGCGCCTTCGGCGGGCACGGTTGAGCTGCTCAATATCGAACAGGTCAAGGAGTCGGTGGCCCGTGATCTGGAGGCATTGCTCAATAGCCGCCTCGTGTATTCGCAAGAGCTCCTCAGCGGGTATCCGGAGTGCCAGCGCTCGGTGCTGAATTACGGCCTGAACGATTTCTCCGGCCTCAGCTTGGCCAGTTCCTACGACCGCGGCTACGTGTGTCGTTCCCTGGAAGAGGCCATCAGCAAGCACGAACCGCGGTTGCAGAACGTGCGTGCGTCGCTCGAACTCGACCACGAACTGTCCAGCAAATTGCACTTCGCCATATCTGCTCTGCTAGTGATGTATCCGGCCCAGGAGCCGGTCAGCTTCGATGCAATGCTGCAGCCATCGACGCTTCAGTACACCGTCTCCAAAAGCCGTCGCGCACTGGTATGAGAGTGGCTTCGCTGACTTTCGCTGTAGCCCACGCAAACGCGGCCAAGCGTCCGCCGCAGCGGTGTGACGGATAAGCCATGGAAGAGTTACTGCCGTTCTACGAGCGTGAGCTCGCCTTCCTGCGCAAGTACGCCAAAGAATTCTCAAGCCGTTATCCGAAGGTGGCGGGCCGGCTGTTGCTGTCTGGCGACGTCAGCCAGGATCCGCACGTTGAACGCCTGATCGAATCCTTCGCGCTGCTCAACGCGCGCGTTGCCAAGAAGATCGAGGACGACTACCCGGAATTTACCGACGCGCTGCTGGAGGTGCTCTATCCGCACTACCTGCGGCCGTTCCCGGCCTGTTCCATCGCCCGGCTGGATATCGGCAGTGCCGCCGGCCAGCTGAGCAAGGCCACGACCATACCCCGCGGCACCGAGCTTCGTTCCGCGCCAGTCAAGAATGTGCCCTGTCGTTTTCGTACCGCCTACGACGTCACGCTCGGGCCGCTCGAGCTGCAGCGCGCGGCGTTCGAGCCGGTGGCACAGCCGCCCCGTGCGGTGCGCACCCCGGCGGACGCCACCGGCCAGATATCGCTGACGTTTCATATCACCTCCGAGCAGGCCAGGGCGGCGACGCTCGGCATCGACGACCTGCGGCTGTTCATCGATGGCGAGCCGTCATTTTCTGCCGCGCTGCGCGATGCCCTGTCCATGTACGCCCTCAAGGGCTATGCCGAGGCTGACCGGCACGGTGAATGGGTTGCGCTGGACGAAATACCGATCAAGCCGGTGGGCTTCGACGAAAGCGAAGGGCTCATCGACTACCCGCATCGTTCGCATCCCGCTTTTCGGTTGTTGACGGAATTCTTCGCCTTCCCGGACAAGTTCAATTTTGTCGATATCGATTTCGCGGCGCTCATGCGGGCGCTGCCATCGGATACCCGTATCTTTACGCTGCATCTATTGCTCACCGGCGTGCGGTCGGATTCGGGTATTGCTCGTACGCTCGAAGGCCTGAGTGCGGAGAGCCTTCTCACTGGCTGCACGCCGGTGGTGAATCTGTTTCCGCAACGCGGCGAGCCGATACGCGTGAGCGAGACTGCGTCGTCCTACCCCGTGGTTGCGGACGCACGCCGAGCGTATGCCTATGAAGTGGTATCGGTAGAGTCGGTCAAGCGCGTTCGCCAGACCCCGCAAGGCGAGTCGGTGACGGTGTTTCGGCCGTTCTATTCGCTCCAGCACGGCGCGGATCCGGAAAGCGCCGGCCATTACTGGGTGATGAGCCGCGACGAGATGGTCGCGCGAACCAGCCCGGGCTACGAATACGAGCTCACGCTGGTCGATCTGAATTTCGAGCCGGTCAAGCCCCATACCGACACGCTCAGCGTGGCTTTGACCTGTACCAATCGCGATCTGCCCGAGCGCCTGGCCTACGGCCGGCCGGGCGGCGATCTTACGCTGGAAGGCGGCTCGGTGGTGCAGCGTATCCAGATGCTGCGCAAGCCCTCGCCGGGCAGGCGCTTTGCGCGTGGCCGCCAGGCGCACTGGCGGCTGATTTCGCATCTGGCGCTCGATCATCTATCGCTGGTGCAGGGTGGGCTGGAAACATTCAAGGAAGTGCTGCGCATCTACGATCTGTCGCGATCGGCCATCTCTTCACGCCAGATCGAAGGGATTCTGGCGCTGGACTATCAGCCGACCACGACTTGGCTGTCCCGAGGCAATCACGCTGCCGTGGTACGGGGTCTCGAGGTGACGCTGACCGTGGACGAGGAGAGCTTTGTCGGTATCGGCGTCAACGTATTCGCCCAGGTTATCGATCGGTTTCTGGGGTTCTATGTCCACGCAAACAGCTTTACCCAGCTGGTGATCGTGTCCGGCCACACCGAGGAGGTCTTGCTGCGATGCCATCCGCGCGGCGGCGACTCAGTGCTGGCATAACGCAATCGCTGCTGGAAGAGCCGTATCGCTACGGCTATTTCCAGGCGGTGCGTCTGCTCGAGCTTTATTTCGCGCGTCGCGATGGGCGCCGCGTGGATTTTGTATCCGAGCGGCTGCGTTTTCGTAACACGCTGTCTCTCGACTTCCCGGCGAGCGAGCTGAAGGAGGCGCTGGCGCTGGCTTTCGACGGCTCGGCGATCGAGGACGAACAACAGCGCAACCACGCCATCGAGGAAGGCGACTTGGCCCAGGTGGCCATCACGCCCGCGTTTTTCGGCCTGCTGGGCACGAACGGGGCCTTGCCGCTGCAATACACCGAGCGCTTGATCGGCCGCGAGATCTACCAGCGCGATCGGGCTGCGCGCGCCTTTCTCGACATTTTCTCCAACCGTAGCGCGGCGCTGTTCTATGCCGCCTGGAAAAAGTACCGCTTGCCGCTGCACTACGAGCTGGACCGGCGCGATCGCGCACTGCCGGTCATGCTGTCGTTCGCCGGCATGGATTTCGATCCGCTCAAGAAGCGGCTTCGCGAAGAGCCCGGCTGTATTCATCAGGAAGCGATCGCGAATTACGCCAGCGCGTTCTGGCGCAAGCCTGCCTCGGCGGCCATGGTGGAACGCGTCGTGGCCGATTATTTCGGCGTCGAGGTGCGGCTGGAACAGTTCGTGGCGCGCTGGTACGACGTGCCCCCCGCCCAGCGCACCTATCTCGGGCAGGCCAACGCCACGCTCGGTGGTGGCGCGCTCTCCGGCGAACGGGTCATGCAGTGCGATATCTGCGTGCGGCTGTGGATCGGGCCGCTAAAGCGTGCGCAGTTCACCGGTCTGCTGCCCGGCGGCGACAGCGCCGAGGCATTGAAGAAACTCCTCCAGGCACTTACCGGCGTACGCCTGGAATACGAAGTCGTACTCATTCTGGCCCCCGAAGAAGTCCGTGGTGCGGCCCTCGACGCCGAGCGCGAAGACGGCCGACTGGGCTGGGATGCCTTTCTTTGCAGTCGCCAGCCTGATGCACCCCGTGCCGATGCCGGCTATCGAATATGACGTGCGGCCCCGCTCATCTACGACCGTGACAGGTTGTGCAGAGCTTCCCTAGTTACTGGCTTGAACTACGAATAAGAACATGGCAACGAATCTCAAGACGCTGATCAGCAAGCTCAACCCGACCTGCCGCCGTGCGGCCGAGCGGGCGGCGGCCATTACGCAGGCGCGCGGCAACTTCGAGGTCGACCTGGAGCATCTGTTCCTGGCCCTGCTCGAGCAGCCGAACAGCGACCTGGTACGCGCGGCGCGAAATAGCCGTATCGACCCGGCCGTGCTCGGCCGCGACCTGGAAGCCGAGGTCGCCCGCTTCAAGACCGGCAATACGCGCACGCCGGTGTTTTCGCGCCATATTCCCACCCTGTTCGAGCACGCCTGGCTGATCGCTTCGCTGGATTCGCAGACGGCGAGCATTCGCAGTGGGCACCTGCTGTTGGCGTTGCTTACCGAATCCGAGCTGTCGCAGTTCGCCTCTCGCGGTTCGGCCGAGTTCGCCCGCTTCAAGGTCGATGAACTCAAGCACGATTTCGACGCGCTAACCGAAGGCTCGCAAGAGGCGGCCGAAAGCCTGCGCCAGACCGGGAGCGAATCGCCCGATACGGCGGGGCATGATCCGGAAACGCTCGCCGGCGAAAAGAAAGGTTCGCGCACGCCCGCGCTCGATCAATACACCAACAACCTCACCGCGGCCGCCCGCGAAGGCCGGATCGATCCGGTGATCGGCCGCGAGTTCGAAATTCGCCAGGTCACCGACATCCTGCTGCGGCGTCGCCAGAACAACCCGATTCTCACCGGCGAGGCGGGCGTGGGCAAAACCGCCGTCGTGGAAGGTCTGGCACTCAAGATCGTCGAGGGCGACGTACCGCCGCCGCTCAAGGACGTGGCCCTGCACGTGCTCGATCTCGGGCTGCTGCAGGCCGGGGCCAGCGTGAAGGGCGAATTCGAGAACCGCCTCAAGGGCGTGATCGACGAGGTCAAGAAAAGCCCTGTGCCGATCATTCTGTTCATCGACGAGGCACACACCATCATCGGCGCGGGCGGCCAGGCCGGGCAGAGCGATGCCGCCAACCTGCTCAAGCCGGCGCTGGCACGCGGCGAACTGCGCACCATCGCCGCGACCACCTGGAGCGAGTACAAGAAGTACTTCGAAAAGGACGCCGCGTTGGCGCGCCGTTTTCAGGTGGTCAAGGTCGACGAGCCCGATGCCGAGCTGGCCGCGGCCATGTTGCGCGGTATCGCCCCGCTCATGGAAGCCCACTTCAACGTGCGTATTCTCGACGAAGCCATCACCGAGGCCGCGCGCCTGTCGCACCGCTATATCACCGGTCGCCAGCTGCCGGACAAGGCCGTGAGCGTGCTGGACACCGCCTGTGCCCGCGTTGCGCTCGGCCAGAGCGCGACGCCCGCGCGTATCGAAGACGACAGCAAGCGCCTGGATCGACTGGTGGCTGAAATCGACGCGCTGGAACGCGAAGCGGCGGCCGATGATGGCCATGACGAGCGCCTGGCCGAGCTGTACGAACTGCGCCAGTCCATCGAAGCCAGTCTGGAAGCCGACCGCGAGCGCTGGACCCAGGAACAGGCCCTGGTGCGACAGATTCAGGACCTGCGCGCCAAGCTCGAAGGCGGCCGCAATAGCGCGCGCGGCGCCGCCGCGGGACACGCCGAGCCCACTGATCCGGCTGCGAGCCAAGCTGATAACGCGCCGCCAGCCGACGCCGCCGACCAAAGCGCCGAAGACCGCCAGACGCTCAAGAATCTGGTGGGCGAACTCGCGGCCCTGCAAGGCGAATCCCCGCTGGTTACCAACCAGGTGGATGCCCACGCGGTGGCCGAGATCGTATCGTCGTGGACGGGTATTCCACTCGGCAAGATGATCAAGGACGAAATCAACACCGTGCTCGACCTGCAGCGGCTGCTCGAAGCGCGGGTGATCGGCCAGTCGCATGCGCTGGCCGCGGTGGCCCAGCGGGTACGCACGGCCCGCGCCGGTCTGGAAGACCCGGGCAAGCCCAAGGGCGTGTTTCTGTTCGTCGGCCCCTCCGGCGTGGGCAAGACGGAAACCGCCCTGGCACTGGCCGATATTCTGTATGGCGGCGAGCGCAAGCTGGTCACCATCAATATGAGCGAATATCAGGAGGCCCACACCGTCTCCGGCCTGAAAGGCTCGCCGCCCGGTTATGTGGGCTACGGCGAGGGCGGGGTGCTGACCGAAGCCGTGCGCCGCAACCCCTATTCCGTGGTGCTGCTCGACGAAGTGGAAAAAGCCCACCCGGACGTCATGGAGCTGTTCTATCAGGTATTCGACAAGGGCACGATCGACGATGCCGAAGGCCGGCCGATCGATTTCAAGAACACCATCATCATCCTGACCAGCAACGTCGGCTCGGCCACGACCACCAAGGCGTGTTTGAACAAGGCGGCCGATGAAATGCCGGATATCGACAGCCTCGATGCGGCGCTGCGTCCCGAGCTGTACCAGACCTTCAAGCCGGCTCTGCTAGGCCGCCTGAAAGTCGTGCCGTACTACTCGATATCCGACGATGCGCTGGTCGAGATCATCCGGCTCAAGCTGGAGCGGATCGTGGCGCGCGTGGCCGAGAACCACCACGCCAAACTCAAATACAGCAACGCGCTCGTCGAAGCCGTACTCACCCGCTGCACCGAGGTGGACTCCGGCGCGCGCAACGTCGACAACATTCTCACCGGCACGCTGCTGCCCGAGATCGCCGGTGCGGTGCTGTCGCATATGGCAGACGGACAGGCGATTGCCGAGATTCGTGTCGGCGCGAAGAAAAACGGGGAATTTACATACAAGGTGGTGTCGGCCTGAGCTGCATAGTTATTAGTGCGGCGGCTTGATCGATGCCTCGAGAATGGCCTCAATGAATGGCAGGCTCGTGAAAACAAGCGGTTAGAGTGGATAACTACCTATTGTTGGCACTAGCAGCAAACGAAAATTGGGTTTGGTATGATTTTAGCTCGTACTTTGAATTGTTTGCGTTTGTGGCGACTTGGATAAGCGACCGGCTGCTCTCGGGCCGAAAAGTGCAGGGCTGGAGCGGGATAAGCCCGGATGTATGAGCAACAGCCGATAAAAGACAGGTTCGATACGGCATGAGGATTCGGGCCGATCTTTATGAGATATCAGGATTTATCGAGTGTTTAGGAGCTTTTGCGCGGTGCCGAAAAGATAAGGACATATCGAGTAGGCACTCTGTACGTTTCGGTGCGGCGGCTGCAGAAGACGACGCAGGCGATGGGCATGGGTTTGATTGAGCGGGGCTGAGTTCATGGCGGGTTACACGACGTTGGCTGGGGTTCGATTGTCTGCGGCGGCGCGGCGCTTTGTCGCGGCGGTAAGTCGGGACGTGTCCAAACCGGTGGTCGTGACCAGCGGGGCCCGTACCCCGGACAGCCAGGCCCAGGCCATGTACGACAGATTCAGGCGCGGTGGTTCGTACCAGGTCTATCGCCAGCGCCGGGCTGCGATGGCCATTCACGAGGCCTTTGTCGCCGGCCGCAAGCAACGCCAGAGCGAGCGCGACATCGTGCGCGCCATGGCCGACGTGATCGAAAAGCAGATGCGCGCGCGCACCTATATTTCAAGGCAGCTGCATCCCACCGCCCTGGAGCTTCGCACGCGTGATTGCAGCCCGAGCGAGCGCGAGGCGTTAGCAAAGGCGTGCCGTGCGCACCGCGCCCGGGGGGTCATTCAGGAACGCCATCCGCCGCATCTGCATGTGCAGGTTTGAGCGCGGGAGGTTGCGATGATGTATCGACGTCAATGGGTTGTCGGCCTGCTATTCGCCGCGTTGCTCGGCTGTGCGCACGCACAGCCCGCGCCGGCGAGCTGTAAAAGCGACGACGGCGTGGTCAGCGTGCGCCTGAGCGGCGACGGCCCCAATCCGTGCTATCTCGCCCTGGATACGCCCACTGGTTGGCGCTATCTCAATTATCCGCCGGCCGGCGCGCAACTCACGCCGTATACCGCCGATACTCATACACTCACGCTCGAACCGGCCACACAAAAAGCCGTGCGCTACGACGATGGCCGGCGCGAAACCGTAAAGGCATTCGCCCAGCCGGGCGACTCCCCGCTGGTGTTCGCCGCTAACACGGAAACCGAGCCCGAGAACACGCAGGGATTCGCCTGTGCGGTGAGGGTGGAGGCATGAGTCCATACATCATGCGCGCGCTGTTGGGCCTGCCGCGGGTCGTAGAACCCGGTTGCCTGCAGGGCGCGCCACATCATTCCAGAACAGGCCAGTAGACCCGCCAGCCATGAACCCACTCGTCGACATGCTTGCCAACGTGCTGCCCGGCGTCGCCCAGACCGACCGCCTGCTGCGCTTGCACACCCCGCGCAGCGGGGCGGAGCTGCTGCCCGAGCGCGTCGACGGGCTCGAGGCGATCAGCGACGGCGCCGGTTATCGCTTCGAGCTTACGGCGCTGTCGACCGACCCGTTCATTGCTCTGGACGAACTCATCGGCCAGCCCGTCCTACTGGAACTGATGACCGCCGAATCCCGCACCGAGCTGCGCCCCTGGCATGGCCACGTCACCGCCTTCGAGCGCATCGGCTCGAACCAGGGCGCGGCCCGCTACCGACTGGTCATCGAACCCTGGCTGGCATTTCTCGGCTATCGCACCGACAGCTATGTATTCCAGAACGCCAGCCTGATCGATATCGTCGAATCGGTGTTCTCCGACTACGTCGGCCAGGGCGCGCTGGCGCCGGCCTGGCGCTGGGATCTGGCCGATCGCGGTATCTACCCCGAGCGTAGCCTTACCACCCAGTATCGCGAAACCGATCTCGCCTTCGTGGAGCGTCTGCTCGCCAGCCAGGGCCTGTACTACTGGTTCGAGCACATCGGCGATCGATCCGCCGACACGCTCGGCACGCATACGCTGGTCATCGCCGACCACAACAGCGCCTTCCAGCCCGAAGAGGGCCGGCCGATTCGTTTTCACCGCGCCGACGCCACCGAAACCCAGGACGCCATTCAGCACTGGCGCGCACGCGAACAGCGCCATAGCCCCCAGCTGCGCCTGACCAGCTGGGACTATCGAACCCGCGACATGCGCGCTGTGTCCGCTGCCGGCCCGCAAGGCCCGATCGCGATCGACGCCGAGGACACCCCCGGCCAGTACGCCTATCCCACCCGCGAATACGGCCAGCGCCTCGCCGACATCCAGCGCGAAGCCTGGATCGCATCGCAAAGCGTGATCGACGGCGAAGGCGTCGAACGCCAGCTCGCCCCCGGTACGCGCTTCGTGCTCATCGACCACGCCCGCGGCGACGCACCCAGCCTGTGTACCCGGGTGCACCACCGCATCAAGAACAACCTCGGCGCCGATATCTTCGCCGAAGCCGAGCGCCAGCTCGGCGATGCCGAAGCCGCACCGCCGGCCTGGCACGTTCGGGCCGCGCGCGCCGACGGTGGCGTCAACGAACATCCCGAGGTGCAGGCATCACCGGCCGGCGAAAGGGCGGATGAAGACGACGATTTCTACCACAACGCCTTCACCGCGATCCCGGCGGATACCGTCTATCGTCCCGCGCTCACCGACGGCCACGGCCTGC